>CAZLUX010000040.1:7565-19160 GCA_964562815.1 uncultured Enterobacteriaceae bacterium | reverse complement strand
CCGCGCGCCGCAGATCGGTGATCACCCGCTCGCCGGTGGTCATCATGAGGAAGAACCGGAAGTAGGTCGCCACGGCGAGCACGGCGGCCACCGCGATCATTGCCCCGAGCGCCTCGTCGAGCAGGCGCCGATCGCCGCTGCCGAAGCCGTTGTCGACCACGTGCTTGAGGCCCTGCCCGAGCGCGAGCACGCAGGCGGCGGCGATCACCAGTGCCACCAGCGCGCCCGCGATGCGCGCCCGATACGGCAGCATGAAGCGCGCGAGGCGCGCGAACTGCCGCCAATCGGCGCGCCTCGGCGCAGGCAACTGCCTGGATTGCGAGCCGCTCATGCGATCACTATACCGCGTGCCTCAACGGCCGTAGAACCAGTATTGATTCCCGCCGAGTTGCTTGGCGTGGTACATCGCCACGTCGGCATTTCGCAGCAGCGTCTCGCCGTCGCGGGCGTCGGCGGGATAGACCGATATGCCGATGCTCGCGCCGATGCGAAACGTTCGCCCGTCGACGCGAAATTCCGGCTCGAGCGCGCGCAGGGTCTTCTCGGCGACGAACTGGCAGTCCGACTCGCGCTGCAGGTCCAGCAGCAGCGCGACGAACTCGTCGCCGCCGTGACGCGCCAGGGTGTCGGCCTTGCGCATGCACGCCGACAGACGCTGCGCCACCTCGCGCAGCACGGCGTCGCCCGCCCTGTGACCGAGGGCGTCGTTGACCTGCTTGAAGTCGTCCAGATCGATCAGCAGCGCCGCGACCTTGGCGTCCCTGCGCTGCGCCAGATACACCGCCTGCCGCATGCGGTCGTCCAGCAAGCGTCGGTTCGGCAGTCCGGTGAGCGTGTCGTGGTAGGCGAGGAAGCGCACCTCTTCTTCCTGGCGCTTGCGCTCGGTGATGTCCTGCGACACGCCTATCATCTTCGCGGGCGTGCCCTCGGCGTGCCTGAGCACGGATCCGTGCGCCGATACCCAGCGAACCTCGCCGTCGCGCGTGACGATGCGGAACTCGGCGGCGTAGGGCTCGCTCGATTCGAGCGCGCTGCGTCCCGCCGCGAGATAGCGCGCTCGATCCTCGGGGTGGACCATCTCGCGGAAATCCGGGTAGACGTGGGAGCGCTCGTCGGGACGACCGATCAGGCCGCCCGGGTCCCGGCCCCAGGTCAGCTTGTCCGCGTCCAGGTCCCACTCCCAGTAATACAGGTCGGCAGCATCGACCGCGAGACGCAGCTTCGCGACGTTCTCGTGCAGCGCCGCGGCGGAGCGCTTCTGCTCGCTCACGTCGTGCGCCGTGCCGGTCGCGCCGAGGATGACGCCCTTCGCGTCGCGCAGCACGGTGGCGTTGAACGACAGGTCGACGTAGCTCCCGTCGCGCCTGGTGTGCCGCGTTTCGTAGTCGAACACCTGCTCGCCTTCGATCACGCGGCCGAAAACCGCGGCGTCGCGCTCGCGCACCGCCTGCGCGCTGCGATCGATCAGCGCCCGGCCGATCAGCTCGTCTACCGCAAAGCCGTAGATGCGCTGGGTCGCGCCCGGGTTCAGGTAAGTCCAGCGCTGCTCGCGGTCAATCGACCAGATGAGGTCGTTCGAGGTTGCGACGAGATTTCGGTACAGCGCCTCGCTGGTCCGCAGCGCCTGTTCGGCGGCGATGCGCTCGCTCGCGTCCGAAAAGACGAAAATCGCCGACTCCTGCGGCGACGCAGGATCCAGCGAGCGCCCCAGCGCCCGGCACCAGCAACGCGTTCCGTCACGGCACGCGAGCTTCGTGTCGCCCTCCACGATCTCGCCGCTCGCCAGCCGCCGGTAGGCTTCTTCGCCCACCGCGTCCCACTGCTCGTCCGACGCGAACCAGACGCGCGTCGGCTTGCCTTGCATTTCGCCGGGGGCGTAGCCGAGCATCTGCTCCAGGCGCCGGTTGCAGCGCAGAATCGTCCGGCGCTCGACGAAGGCCACCCCGACCGGAAGGGTGTCGAGCACCAGGCTTTCCTCCGCCAGGACGGCAAGATACGCTTCCTGCGCACGCTTGAGCTCGGTGATGTCGGCCACCACGCTGACGTAGCCGCCGAGCCCGGTACCTACGGACTTGCCCTGCTTCCAGCGCCCGTCCCGGGTCTGGAAGTGGCGCAAGACGCCGCTTCCTTCCCGGTGCCAGCGCACGCGCTGCTCGACCCAGTCTTCCTGCCGCCCGTCGAAGCCCGACGGCTGCTCGGCCCGGTACGCGTTGCGCGCGATCTCGAGGTAGGAGACGCCGGCCAGCTCGGCGGGTCCACGGCCATCGCCGTACAGCCGCGCGTAGGCCTCGTCGCACACGATCAGGCGGTCTTCGCTGTCCCACACCGCGATCGCATCCGGAAAGCTCTCGATCGCGTCGCGCAGGCGCGCCTCGCTGCCGGCGAGCCGCTCGACGAGCTCCTGATTGCGCAGCCGGCTGCGCAGCGCGTCGACCACCGCCCCGTGGATGTCACGGTAGACCCGCACCATGACCACGCCGAACACGATGACCGTCGCGCCGAGCAGCTTGTAGGTACGGCCCGGCTGGAGCAGCAATTGCGCCGCGATCGCGACCGAGGGCAGCGCCGCGAAGGCATAGAACGCAAGCCGGCTCGCGGCGTAGATCCCGGCCGCGCCGATGATGCTGCCGCCGACCACGAACACCACCGCCATCTGCAGCAGCGGGCCGCTGTCCGGAAACAGCGCGGCCGGCGCGTACGCCCAGATCGCGCCCGTCGCGAGCGCGCCGAGCGCGAATCGCTGTTCCCACCTGCGAGCACTGCCTGCGCCATCGCTGCGCCCGAAACCGCGATGCAGCGCGACGCGCGCGAGCGTCGCGACCAGCAGGGCCGCATACCATCCCAGCAGCGCAGCCTCGTCCCTCGCGCCCCACAGCACGGCGACCAGAATGGCGGCGTTGAACAGCGTCGTCGCGTACGCGGGTCGGGCCCCCCGGTAAAGCGCGGTGACCCGCGCCGCCTCCAGGCTTTGCTCCGGACCCGCCGCTTTCGCGCCCGGCTCGGCCTCAGGTTTCAAGCAAGGCCTCCAGCACCGCGCACCAGGCCATGCCCAGATTTTCCAGGCTGTAGCCGCCGCCGCCGAAGGCCATCAGGCGCCCCCCGGCGTGACGCTCCGCGAGCGCGGCGAGGCGGCGCGCGGCGTGCGCGTGGGCCGCAGGGGTGAGGCGCAGATCGGCCAGCGGGTCGCCCGCAAGGCTGTCGGCCCCGCACTGGAGGATCACGAACTGCGGCGCATGGCCGTCGATGAAGCGCTCGGCCTCGTCCCAGGCGCGGAAGAACTCGGCGTCGCCCGCGCCCGGACGCAGCGGCAGGTTGAGCTTGGTGCCGAGCGCCGAGCCCGTCCCCGCCTCGTAAGCGAAGCCCGAGCCGGGATAGAGAAACGACCCGTCCTCGTGAATGTCCGCGACGATCAGCTCGGGATCGTCCTCGAACTCGTAGTACACCCCGTCGCCGTGGTGCACGTCGATGTCGACGTAGGCGATGCGGCGGACGCCGTGCTCGGAGCGCAGCGCCTCGATCAGCACGCCCAGGTCGTTGAACACGCAAAAGCCCGCGGCCGCGCCGCGGCGCGCGTGGTGCAGCCCCCCGATCGGCTGGAAGGTGCGCCGCGCTTCGCCGCGCACGATGCGGCGCGCGCCCTCGAGCGCCGCGCCGACAAGATGCGCCGCCGCCTCGTAGCAGCCAGGAAACGCGGGCGTGTCGCCGTAGTCGAGGTAGCCGGTGCCCTCGCGCGATGCCGCGATCACGCGATCGACGTACTCGGGACGATGAAAGCGCTCGATCTCGTCGCGCATGGCCGGCGCGGCAGCCGCCAGGGTGACGCGGGCGTCGATCCCCCGCGCCGCGGCCGAGCGCCAGAACGCGCCCTGGCGGTCGATCGACAGCGGGTGGCCGGCGGGAAAACCGTAACCGCCGAGCTCCTCGCTCACGAACAGGTGCGTCGCGCCCGGCACCGGCCCTCCGTGATTCAGGACGACTTCTCGACCTGCACCAGGCAATCGTAGAAGGTCGCTCCGCCGCCCAGGTCCGAGGTGCGCTGCGACGTCACCTGGTTGGCGTTGCAGCCGTCGGGCGAGAACTTCTTCCACCACACCGACGGCGCGACCACCACGCCGCGGCGCGGCTTCGCGTTCACGCGTGCGCGCAGGCTGAACTCGCCGCGATCGTTGAATACCCGCACCCGGTCTCCGTCGCGGATGCCGCGCGCCGCCGCGTCGTCAGGATGCATCTCGAGCCTCGGCTCGCCCTCGATGTCCCGGAAGCGCTTCAGGTTGGCGAAGCTCGAGTTGAGAAAGTTGCGCGCGGGCGGCGACAGGAACGCGAGCGGGTAGCGCTCCGCGAGCTGCGGGCTGCTCACGGCCGATTCGGCCGGCGGATTGAAGAAGGGCAGCGGATCGAGCCCCTGGCGCGCGAGCGACTCGCTGTAGAACTCGCACTTGCCCGACGGCGTCGGAAAGCCGCCCTCGGCGAACGGCGCGAATCGATCCGGAACCCGCAATCGCTGCCAACCTTTTTGCCTCACTTCGCTCCAGTCGACGCCGCGCATGCGCGGGCTGCTCGACGCGAGCGCCTGCGCGCAGATGTCCTCGTCGGTGTCGCGAAAGCACGCCTCGTCGAAGCCCATGCGCGCGGCAATCCGCCTGAACACCTCCGAGTTCGGCAGTGACTCGCCCACCGGCGCGATCGCCGGGCTGTTGCCCACCACGTAAAGGTGTCCGTAGGACTTGTGCACGTCGTGATGCTCGAGTTGCGTGGTCGCGGGCAGCACGATGTCGGCGTAGTCCGCGGTGTCGGTCATGAACGAGTCCATCACCACGCAGAACAGGTCCTCGCGCGAGAACCCTGCAATGACCTTTTCCGATTCGGGACAGACCGCGACCGGATTGTTGTTGTAGACAATCGTCGCGCGCACCGGCGGCTCCGCCCGCGTCAACGCGTCGCCGAGCGCGGCATGGTTGAACACCCTCGGGCGGCGGGCGCCGAGCAGGTCCGGGCGCTCGAGCGCGGCGTGGTCGAAGCCGTAGAAATCCGCCGTAGTCAGCACGATCCCGCCGGCCGCCTCGCGCCAGGCGCCGGTAAGCGCGGGCAGGCAGGCGATGGTGCGGGCGGCGATGCCCCCGCCGGCGTGGCGCTGCATGCCGTAGTTGAGGCGGATCGCGGCCGGGCGCGCGCGGCCGTACTCGCGGGCGAGGTTCACCACCTCCTCGACCGTGATGCCGCAGGTCTGCGCCGCCCATTGCGGCGTATGGCGCTTGACGCGCTCGGCGAGCTGCTCGAAGCCGAGCGTGTGGCGCGCGATGTACTCGCGGTCGATCAGGCCTTCGGCGATCAGCACGTGCATCATGCCGAGCGCAAGCGCTCCGTCGGTGCCGGGCAGCGGGGCGATGTGCTGGCTGCACTTCTCCGCCGACAGGCTGCGGTAGGGATCGATCGCCACCACCCTGGCGCCGCGCCGCTTGGCCTGCTGCACCCGCGACCACAAGTGCAGGTTCGAAACCACCGGGTTCGCGCCCCACAGGATGATCAGCTTCGCTTCGTCGAAGCGCTCCGGGTCCATGCCGACCGAACCGCCGAGCGTCGCTTTGACGCCGGCCTTGCCGGCGCTCGAGCACAGGGTGCGGTCGAGCAGGGACGCGCCGAGCCTGTGAAAGAAGCGCCGGTCCATCGAGCTGTACTGCACCATGCCCATGGTGCCGGCATAGCTGCACGGAAGGATCGTCTCGGGACCCTCGGCCGAAGTGGCGAGCGCTTTGAGCCGCTCGGCGATCTCGTCCAGCGCCTCGTCCCAGCCGATGCGGCGAAACTCGCCGCTGCCCTTCGGCCCGACCCGCTTGAGCGGGTACAGCACCCGCTCGGGGGCGTAGGTCCGCTCGAGGTAGTGGGCGACCTTGGTGCACAGCGTGCCGTCGGTGAACGGCATCGACGGATCGCCCTGGATCTTGATCGCCACGCCGTCCTTCACGGTGACCAGCATCGCGCAGGTATCGGGGCAGTCGTGCGGGCAAGCCGCGCGAACCACCTTCACCGCGCCGTCCGCGCGTGCGAGCCTATCGGAGCTGTGGGGCGCGTTCATGCGGGAATTGTACGCTGCAGGGCCTCGTCGATCAGCTCGATCCAGTGCCTGACCGGCGTTTCGGTTCCCGCCTGCAGATGCGCCAGGCAGCCGACGTTCGCGGTCGCGATCCGGGCCGGAACGCCGGCCTGCAACGCAGCGAGCTTGCGCGCGCGCAGCTCGAGCGACAGATCTGGCTGAAGGATCGAGTACGTCCCGGCCGAGCCGCAGCAAAGGTGCGGCTCGGCGACAGGCGTGAGCTCGTAGCCGGCGCGAGAAAGCAGCGCTTCGACCACCCCGCGGATCTGCTGTCCGTGCTGAAGCGAGCACGGCGACTGAAATGCGACCCGGGCGCGGGGCATGGCGTCGCCGAGCCGCTCTCCCAGCGCCTCGGCCTCCGCGGCGAAGACCTCCGACAGATCCCGCGTCATGGCCGCGATGCGGGCCGCCTTGTCGCGATAGGCGGGATCTTCGGCGAGGAAGTGAGCGTATTCCCGGACGGTCGAGCCGCAGCCGCTCGCCGTCATCACGATCGCCTCGACCTCGCCGCGCTCGACCGACGGCCACCAGGCGTCGATCAGCGCGCGCATGTCGTCGCGCCCGCCGGCCTGGTCGTTCAAATGAAACCGCACCGCACCGCAGCAGCCCGCGCCCCGGGCTTCCTGCAGCGAGACGCCGACGCGATCGAGCACGCGCGCCGCCGCGGCGTTCACCGACGGCGCGAGCACCGGCTGCACGCAGCCGGCGAGCACCAGCATCCTGCGCGCGTGCCGCGGCGCCGGCCAGGCGCCGGCCGCCGCCGCGCGGGGTGGCACCTTCGACTTGAGAGCGGCCGGCAGCAGCGGTCGCACCAGCTGCCCCAGCCGCAGGGCGGCGCCGAACAGCGCGGTGCGCGGCAAGGCGAAGGCGAGCGCCGCGCGGGTGGCGCGCTCCAGCGGGCGGCGCGGCGCGCGCTCCTCCACCACTGCGCGCCCGATGTCGACGAGCCTGCCGTACTGGACGCCGGACGGGCAGGTCGACTCGCAGGAGCGGCAGGTCAGGCAGCGGTCGAGGTGCAGGCGCGTGCGCTCGGACACGGGCTCCCCTTCGAGTGCCTGCTTGATCAGGTAAATGCGCCCGCGCGGGCCGTCGAGCTCGTCTCCGAGCAGCTGATAGGTGGGACAGGTCGCGGTGCAGAACCCGCAGTGCACGCACTTGCGCAGGATCGCGTCCGCCTCGCGTCCGTGCGGTGTGTCACGAATGAAGTCGGCCAGGTTGGTCTGCATTGTTCAGATGGCGCTCGAGGCTCTATAGTTGCGCCGGCCCTGCGCAAAAGGAGGCCGCGTGGAGCGACCGAATTGGAAGATGATCCTGCCGCTGGCCGCGGTGACCGGGTTCGTGCTGACCGGATTCTGGGGCCTGCTGCTCGGACCGATCGCCGCGGTGCCCCTCGTTTCGTGGCAGCGACGGCGCGACGGCGCCGCGTCGGCGGACGACGAGGAGCGCCGGCTCGCCGAGTTCATGGCCGAGACGCTCGCCGCGGCGGCGCGCAAGAGGCGGCCCCCGAAGGAAGCCGCCAAGCCCAGCTTCGAGGAAACGAGGGCGCGCGCCGCGCAGATGGACGAGGCCGCGCTGTTCGAAGCCTTCGCCGCAGCGAGGCTGGCGCTGATCGAGAACGAGCGCGACCCGCAGGCAGCTGCCGCGCTGTCGCTGCTCGCCAGGCGCTTGGCCCCCGGCGAAGCGCTGGCCGCGCTGCGGCGGCGGAGCGCGGTGCAGGCCATCACGCTGTGTCTCGCCAGCGGCCAGACCGCGGCCGCGGCAGCGGTATTTACCGAATACCTCGACGAGCGCGCCGGCCTGCGCCTCGCGCCCGCGCAGTGGGACGCGCTCGGCCGCGCCCTGCTCGGCCAGAATAATTTCATGGCGTCGGCCTGGGCGCTGCACGCAGGCGCACTGCTGGCGCGCGACGCGGCCGGCGCGCAGAAGCGGCTGGTCGAGGTCGCGGTCAGGGCCGGCGCCGCGGGCCAGCCGGAAGCCGCCCTGCAGCTGTACCGCACGCTGCTGGCGAAATATCCGGACTCGCCGTACGCGCAGTTCGCGCGCGAAAACATGAAGCTCGAGGAAAAGCGCCTGGTCACAGCTCGGGATACATCCGGCCGGGGCTGAAGATGCGCGCAGGGTCGAACACCGCCTTGAGCTCGCGGTGCAGCTTGAGCTGCACCGGCGTGAGCGGCGCGAACGCCCCGGGCGACTTGTCGCGCGCGCGAAACAGCGTGGCGTGGCCGCCCGCGCGTTGCGCGGCCTCGCGGAGAGTGCGCGCGTCGCCGGCCCCGGCCAGCCAGCGCAGCGCGCCGCCCCATTCGATCAGCTCTTCTCCCGGGAGGCCCAGCGGCGCGGCGGTCGAGGGCAGCGACAGGCGCCACAGCGGCGCTTCGGCGGCGAAATACGGATGCGCGTGCTCGCGCACCGCCGCCCAGAACTCCTCCGCGCCCGCAACCTCTTCGCCGCCGAGCTTCTCGCGCGCGGCGCGCACGGCGGCTTCGGCGCCGGAGAGGCGCACGCTCAGCTCGCCCCTGAGGTAACAGGTGGCGGAGATCGGCAGCGGCCTGGCGGCCCACTGGTTCATCCATTCGAGCGCCTTGTCCTGGGGCGCCTCGAGCCGCAGCGTCGTCTCCGCCGGCGGGCGCGGCAGAACCTTGAGCGAAGCCTCGAGAATCACGCCGAGCGTTCCGAGCGACCCGGTGAGCAGGCGCGAGACGTCGTAGCCGGCGACGTTCTTCATGACTTCGCCGCCGAAGGCGAGCACGCGGCCGCGGCCGTCGAGCAGCCGGGTGCCCAGCACGAAGTCCCGCACCGCGCCCGCGCTCGCGCGCCGCGGGCCCGACAGGCCGGCGGCGACGCAGCCGCCGAGCGTCGCCGCCGCGCCGAAGTGCGGCGGCTCAAACGGCAGCATCTGGCCCTTCTCCGCGAGCGTCCGCTCGAGCTCGGCAAGCGAGGTGCCGCAGCGCGCCGTGACCACCAGCTCGCTCGGTTCGTAGCTGACGATGCCGGCGTAGGCACGCGTGTCCAGGGGCTCGCCCGCAGGCTCGTTGCCGTAGAAGTCCTTGCTGCCCCCGCCGCGGGGGCGCAGCGCCTGCGCGCTCCGGGCGGCCGCCCGCACGCGTTCGGCCATGGCCTCGAGGACGGCCTGCATCAGAATCGCGGCAGCTCGGGGAAAGGCAGCTGCCCACCGTGCACGTGCATGCCGCGGTACTCCGCGCAGCGCGCCAAAGTGGGCACCGCCTTGCCCGGATTGAGCAGGCCAGCGGGATCGAACGCGCGCTTCACGGCGTGGAAGGTCTCGAGCTCCTCGCGCCCGAACTGGGTGCACATCTGGTCGATCTTCTCGACGCCGACCCCGTGCTCGCCGGTGATCGTGCCGCCGACCTCGACGCACTTCTCCAGCACTTCGCGCGCAAACTGCTCGGTGCGGTGGAGCTGGTCGGGCTCGTTCGCGTCGTAGAGGATCAGCGGGTGCAGGTTGCCGTCGCCGGCGTGGAACACGTTCGGGCAGCGCAGCCCGTACTTCTTCTCCATTTCGCCGATGAAGGTGAGGACCTCGCCCAGCCGCCGCCGCGGAATGGTTCCGTCCATGCAGTAGTAGTCGGGCGAGATGCGCCCGACCGCCGGGAACGCCGCCTTGCGCCCGGACCAGAAGCGCAGCCGCTCGGCTTCGTCGCGCGACACCGTCATGCGGGCCGCCCCCGCCTGCGACAGAACCTGCTTGACGCGCGCGATCTCCTCCTCCACCTCCTCCGGCGTGCCGTCGGATTCGCAGAGCAGGATCGCGGCCGCGTCGAGGTCGTAGCCCGCGCGCACGAACTCTTCGGCCGCCTGCGTGGCCGGCTTGTCCATCATCTCCAGGCCCGCGGGCACGATGCCGGCCGCGATCACCGCGGCGACCGCCTGCCCCGCCGTCTCCACGTCGTCGAAGGACGCCATCACCACGCGGGCAGACTGCGGCTTGGGAAGCAGCTTGACCGTCACTTCGGTGGTCACGGCGAGCAGCCCCTCGGAGCCGACCGCCAGCGCGAGCAGATCGTAGCCCGGCGCATCGAGCGCCTCGCTGCCGAAATCGACCGGCTCGCCGTCGATCGTGTAGCCGCGCACCCGCATGACGTTGTGCACCGTCAGGCCGTATTTCAGGCAATGCACGCCACCCGAGTTTTCGGCCACGTTGCCGCCGATCGAGCACGCGATCTGGCTCGACGGGTCGGGCGCGTAATAGAGCCCGAACGGCGCCACCAAGTCGGAGATGGCCGCATTGCGCACTCCGGGCTGCACCACCGCCAGGCGCGCGACCGGATCCACGCGCAGCGTGCGCATGAACTTGGCCATCGACAGCAGCACCCCGTCGGCAAGGGGCAGTGCGCCCCCGGAAAGGCCGGTCCCCGCGCCGCGCGGCACCACCGGCACTCCGAGCGCCGAGCAGGTCTGCAGCACGCGCCGCACTTGCTCGTCGGTCTCGGGCAGCGCGACGACCATCGGCGCGCGGCGGTACGCGGTGAGGCCGTCGCACTCGTACGGCCGCGTGTCTTCGTCCTCGAACAGTACCGCCCTCTCGGGCAGGAACTCTCGCAGCCGGCGCACCACCTCCGCCTGGCGGGAGGCATCGATCCGCACGGCAGGTACGGCTTCGCCCATTTCAGTCCCTCCAGCGTGTCATGTCAGGATTCTATTCGCAGGCGATCCATCCACGGTAGCTGATGCGGTCGATAAGCGCGACTTATCTCGCCAACGGACAGATGGCCGCACCCGAGCGAGGCGGAATCGCCTTGCGCGTATCTTGCTAAGATACCGCGTCACTTCGGCGCCCCCGTGCCTGCGAAGCCCTTCCTCAGCCGCGTCTTTCCCTTTCTCGCCTGGTGGCCGCGGGTGGACCGCAAGTCGCTGCGCGCGGACGCGATCGCGGGCCTGATCGGCGCGGTGGTCGTTCTGCCGCAGGGCGTCGCCTACGCGACGCTCGCCGGCCTGCCGCCCGCGTACGGACTCTACTGCGCGATGGTGCCGACTGCGGTCGCGGCCCTGTTCGGATCCTCGCTGCACGCGGTGTCTGGCCCTACCAACGCGGTATCGCTGATGGTGCTCACGGCACTGACGCCGCTCGCCGTGCCCGGCTCGCCCACCTTTATCTCGATGGCGCTGACGCTGTCGCTGATGTCGGGCGTGCTGATGCTCGCGATGGGCTTCTTCCGTCTCGGCGTGCTCGTCAACTTCATCTCGAACGGCGTCATCGTCGGCTTCACCAGCGCCGTCGGCATCATCATCATCGTCAGCCAGATCTCGCAGCTCTTCGGCACTCATTCGGGCCACGCGACCGCGTTCTTCGAGATGGCGCACAACACGATCGCCCACCTGAACGAAGTGCACCCCTGGGCGCTCGCGGTGGGGATCCTCACGATCGTCGCGGGCGCCCTAACCAAGCAATACGCGCCGCGCTTGGCGCCGATGCTGGTGGCCACGGTGGTCGGCACCATCTCGGCGCTGGCGATCAATTTCGCAGTCGGTGCGGACAACACCGGTAT
>CAZLUX010000040.1:0-7465 GCA_964562815.1 uncultured Enterobacteriaceae bacterium | reverse complement strand
GGCTACCCGTCCAGCGCCTCGGTCAATCGCTGCGGCATCAACTACGAGTCGGGCGCGCGCACGCCGCTGTCGGCCGTAATGTCGGTGATCTTCCTGATACTGCTGCTGCTCGTGCTGGCGCCGGTGGCGGCGCTGCTGCCGCATCCCGCGATTGCCGGGCTGCTCGTTCTGGCCGGATGGGGCCTCATCGACATCGGCCAGATGCGCATGTACCTGCGCACCAGCCGCCAGGAAGCGGCGGTGGTTGGCGTCACGCTCGTCGCCACCCTCGTCATGCCTCTGGCCTACGCGATCCTGGTCGGAGTGATGGCCTCGCTGGTCGTCTACCTGAACCGCACCTCGCGGCCGGCGATGCGCAGCCTTGTGCCCGATCCGCGCCACACCGAGCGGCAGCTCGCCGCGCCGGGGGAGGTCCTGGCCGAGTGCCCGCAGCTCAAGATCCTGAGCGTCGAGGGCTCCATCTACTTCGGCGCCGTGGATCACGTGGAGTCCCACTTCGATACCCTGCGGGATCTCACGCGCGAACAGCGCAACCTGCTGCTCGTTTCGCGCAACATCAACTTCGTCGACGTTGCAGGCGCCGAGGCGCTGGTGCGAGAGGCGCGCAAGCGGCGCTGGGACAACGGCCAGCTGTTCCTGCAGGGCCTGCGCCAGCCGGTCGAGTACGTGCTCAAGAACGGCGGCTTCCTCGACGAGCTCGGCGCCGAGAACGTGTTCCGCAGCAAGCGCGAGGCGATCGCGGGGATCTTCGCGCGGCTGGACCGCGCAATTTGCGCGCGCTGCACGGCGCGGATCTTCGAGGAGTGCGCGTCCCTGCCGCCGCCGCGCGAGGAATGAAACGGCAATGCCCGCTTCGCTGCTGCGCCTGTTCCCGTTCCTTGCCTGGCTGCCGAGGCTTACGCCCGGGACCCTGCGGGTCGACGCGGTCGCCGGCCTCACGGTCGCGCTGGTCGCCATCCCGCAGTCCCTCGCCTACGCCCAGCTCGCCGGCCTGCCGCCCTATTACGGGCTCTACGCTGCGCTCATTCCGACCATGGTCGGCGCGCTGTTCGGCTCCTCGCCGCAGCTCTCCACGGGGCCGGTCGCGCTGACATCGCTGCTGACCGCGGCGAGCATCGCCCCGCTCGCGGCGGCCGGAAGCGAGCAATACGTGGCCTACGCGATCGCCCTCGCCCTGCTCGCAGGCGTGTTCCAGCTTTCGTTCGGACTGATGCGCCTGGGCGTGCTGATGAACCTCCTGTCGCACCCGGTGCTGATGGGATTCGTCAACGCGGCGGCGATCCTGATCACGCTGTCGCAGGTTCCAGCCCTCTTCGGGGTCGCGCCGCCGGCGAAGGGACACGCCCTGATCGACACCTGGCACGTGCTGGTGCACGCCGCGGAATCCCACGGCTACTCGGTGCTGTTCGGCATTGCGGCGATCACCCTGCTGATCGCCTTCCGCCGTTACGCCCCGCGCCTGCCCGGCGTCCTGATCTGCGTCGCCTTGCTCACCGCGGCGAGCTACTTCCTCGACTACGCGGGCAACGGCGGACGCGTCGTCGGCGACATCCCGCGCGGGCTGCCGGCGCTCGCGCTGCCGCCGTTCAGCCTGGACCCCTGGATCGAGCTGCTCCCGGCCTCGTTCGTGATCGCGATCATCAGTTTCATGGAGGCCATGTCGAGCGCCAAGATCGCGGCCATCAAGACCTCCTCCAAATGGGACGAGAACCAGGAGCTCGTGGGACAGGGGCTGGCGAAGATCGCGGCCGCGTTCAGCCAGACGATGCCGGTCAGCGGCTCCTTCTCGCGCTCCGCCCTCAATCTCGCGTCCGGGGCGCGCACCGGCGTTTCTTCGCTCGTGGCGGCCCTGTGCGTGCTGCTCACGCTGCTTTTCTTCACGCCTCTGCTCAAGTACCTGCCGCTGCCGGTTCTCGCCGCGATCATCGTGATGGCGCTCGCCAACCTCATCAACCTGCGCAGCCTGCGTAACGCCTGGCGAGCGAGCCGCGACGACGCGATCGCGGCCGTGCTGACCTTTGCCGCGACCATCGCCTTCGCGCCGCAGATCCAGAACGGCATCTTCGTCGGCATCCTGGTCTCCCTCGGACTGTTCATCTACCGCAGAATGCGGCCCAACCTGGCAGTGGTCGAGCCCTCGTCCGCGCAGCTCGCGCGCGAGGCGCCGGAAGACACGCCGGAGGCGCTGCGCGGCGTCGTCGGCGTCGTCCATTTCGACGCTTCGCTCGTGTTCGTCAACGTGTCGTATTTCGAGGACGCGGTCCTGCGGCTCGAACGCCGCTATCCCGAGCTGCGATTCGTCCTGGTCTCCGCGTCCGGCATCAACGACCTGGACGCATCGGGCGTCGAGATGCTGACCGCGCTCTGCGATGGCCTGCGCAAGAACGGCATCGAGCTGTTGTTCAGCGCGGTCAAGCCGCGGGTGCGCTCGGTTCTCGACCGCACCGGGCTCACGGACCATATCGGCGCCGCCAATTTCTTCCTCAGCGACTACGCCGCGTTCGTCGCGCTTGCCGGACGGGTCGTGCAACCGCCCGCCTCCCCGGGCGCCGCCGGCGAGGCCTGACGCGCATGCCTGCGCTCGAGCCCCACGCCATCGCGGTCCTCGCGCTGACCGTGTTTGCGTTCGCGATGTTCGCGCTCGAGCGGCTGCCGATCGAAACCACCAGCCTGCTCGTGCTGGTGCTGCTGAGCGCCGGCTTCCAGCTGGTGCCCTATGTGCACGACGGCGTACGCCTGGCGCCGGTGGACTTCTTCTTCGGCTTCGGGCACGAGGCGCTGGTGGCGATCTGCGCCCTCATGATCCTGGGCCGCGGGCTCGCGGCGACCGGCGCGCTCGAGCCCGCGTCGCGCCTGCTCGCGCGCCTGCTCGCTGCGCGGCCGCGGGGGGCGATGCTTCTGGTCCTGGTGCTGTGCGCGGCCTTCAGCGGCGTGGTCAACGATACCCCGATCGTGGTGCTGATGATGCCGATTCTGGTCGGCGCCGCGCTGCGCGCGAAGTCATCGCCGTCGCGCACCCTGATGCCGATGAATTACGCCGTGCTGATCGGCGGGATGGGCACGACCATCGGCACCTCGACCAATCTGCTGGTGGTGGCGATCGCCGCCGACCTCGGCGTGCGCCGCTTCCACATGTTCGAGTTCATTCACGTCACGGCCATTGCCGCGGTGGGCGGCATCCTCTACCTCTGGCTGGTGCTGCCGCGGCTGCTGCCGCAGCGCAGCGCGCCGATGGACGACGCGACGCCGCAGGTGTTCTCCGCGGTGCTGCACGTGAGCGAGGGCGGGTATGCCGACGGCAAGCCCCTGTCCGAGGCGCAGCAAAAGGCCGGCCGGGCGATGGACCTGACCCGCGTGGTGCGCGCCGACGGTCTCGAGCTCGCACAGGTGCCTTCACTCAAGCTGCGCGCCGGCGACAGGCTCTACGTACGCGCGGGGACGAAAGACCTGCGCGAAATCGCCGACGCGCTGGGCGCAACGCTGTACAAGGTCGACGACCCCGAGCAGCCGGTGGACGAGGATCACCCGCTCGCGGCCGAAGGCCAGCACCTCGCGGAAGTGGTGGTGACGGAGGGCTCCCCGCTCAACCGCTCGACGCTGCGCGCGACGAACTTCGGCTACTTTCACGACGTCTTCATCGTCGGCCTTCAGCGCAGCGGCAGCCGGCCGCTGCGCAGCCACGACGACATCGGGAACGTGGTGCTGCGCACCGGCGACGTGCTGCTGGTGCAGGGCACCGAAGAAGCGATCGGCAAGCTCCGGGCGCGGGCGCGCCTGCTCGTCCTCGGCCAGAGCACCGAGTTGCCGCGCACCGAGAAGGCGCCCCTGGCGCTCGCCATTCTCGCCCTGGTCGTGCTGGTCGCGGCATTCAAGCTCGCGCCGATCGCGATCGCGGCGCTGGGCGGGGTGGCGGCGATGATCCTGACGCGCTGTCTGGACTGGGAAGATGCGGCGTCGGCGCTCTCGACCAAGGTCATCCTGCTGGTCGCCTCGAGCCTGGCGCTCGGGGCGGCGCTGGAACGGACCGGCGCCACGGCGTGGCTTGCTTCCGCCTTTGTCGGCGCGACGCAGGGCCTGTCGCCCGAATGGGTGCTGGCGCTGCTCATGCTGCTGATGGCGGCGTTCACGAACTTCGTCTCGAACAACGCCGCCGCGGCGGTCGGCACGCCCATCGCCGTGAGCATCGCGGCGCAGCTCGGCGTCGCGCCGGAACCTCTGCTGCTCGCGATCATGTTCGGCGCCAACTTCTGCTACGTAACGCCGATGGCTTATCAGACCAACCTGCTGGTCATGAGCGCGGGCGGCTACCGCTTCAGCGATTTCATGCGCGGCGGCTTGCCGCTGCTCGTGCTGATGCTGGTTTCGTATTCCCTCCTGTTGCCGCGGTTTTTCCCGCTCTGAGGCCGCGCGCGTTGTCACGGCCCGGCCGCTTCCACTAAAATCCGAAGGCTTTTCCACCCGCCGAGAGGAATCCGACATGGAACACAAGCTCCCGCCCCTTCCATACGCGATGGACGCACTCGCGCCGCACATCTCCAAGGAGACCCTGGAATTCCACTACGGCAAGCACCACCAGGCCTACGTCACCAATCTGAACAACCTGATCAAGGGCACCGAGTTCGAGAAGGCCTCGCTCGAGGACATCGTGAAGAAGGCCTCGGGCGGCGTGTTCAATAATGCGGCCCAGGTCTGGAACCACACGTTCTTCTGGAGCAGCATGAAGCCGGGCGGAGGCGGCAAGGCCTCGGGCGCGCTGGCGGCGGCGATCGACAAGAAGTGGGGCTCGTTCGACGCCTTCAAGGAAGCGTTCGCGAAGAGCGCGGTCGGCAACTTCGGCTCCGGCTGGACCTGGCTGGTGAAGAAGGCCGACGGCGGCGTCGACATCGTCAACACCTCCAACGCCGGCACGCCCGTCACCGGCGCCGACAAGCCGCTGCTCACGATCGACGTCTGGGAGCACGCCTACTACATCGACTACCGCAACGCGCGCCCGAAATTCGTCGAGACCTTCCTCGCCAGCCTGGCGAATTGGGACTTCGCCGGCAAGAACTTCGGCTGAGCCCGCGGCGCCCGCGCGCAAGCCTCAGCGCGGGCCCGGCCCGACCCGATCGAGCCCCAGCAGGACGGCGCCCGGGCGGATGCCGTTGCGGGCGAACCAGCCCTGCTCCATTTCCAGGGCGTAGCTCGCCGGTCGCTCGGTGCAGTGCGAATCCTCGGTTTGCGGCTGCATCCGGGCGATGTTGATGATCGTTCCCTTGTCGTCCATGAAGGCCACCGACAGCGGAACGAGGGTGTTCTTCATCCACATGCACTCCATGGCGGGCTGCTCGTACACGAAGAGCATGCCGCTGTTGGGTGCGAGCGAGGTCCGGTACATCAGGCCCTGCATGCGCGCGGCGACGGAATCGGCCACCTCGGCATGAATCACCCGCATGTCGATCGAGAGGTCGACCTTGCGCAGCGGCCCGGGCTGGGCGAGCACCGGCGCTGCGGCAAACAACGCCGCGGCGAGAAGCGAGGCTAGGACGCGTTTCACGGGTTCCTGAAATGGAAAAGGCAGGGAAAGATACCCTGCCTTTTCGCTTGGCGCCAGAAAGCGCTTAGTTCTTCATCTGTTCCTTCTTCACCTGCTTCTTCTTCGCGACCTTCTTGGCGTGCTTCTTGGCCTTCACGTGCTTCTTGGCCTTCGCCTTCTTCTCGACCTTCATTTCGGTCTTCTCTTCCTTCTTCTCGGCTTGGGCCACGGCCTGGAACGAGACGGCGGCGAACATGGCGGCGACGAGGAGCGACAGCAGCTTTTTCATTGGTCTACCTTCTCTAGAGTTGAATGTTGTCGTTGTACAGCGACGCCCGGCTCGCGCCGGGGCGCTGCTCTACAACGTTCGAGCGCGGGGTCGGTTGACAGCAGGGCGGCGGCAGCCGCACGGCGTATGATTTTGCGCGGCGGCAAGGATTTCACCCGGTCCGTCCGGGCCGGGGCGCAACTCTTATATAATATATCTTTTAGCCTTTCTTCTTCCCAGGAGTGGCCATGGCGTACAAGCACATCAAGGTTCCCGCGGACGGCGAAAAGATCAAGGTCAACAAGGACTTCTCCCTCGCGGTGCCGGACAACCCGATCATTCCGTATATCGAGGGCGACGGCACCGGCGTCGACATCACGCCGGTGATGATCAAGGTGGTGGACGCCGCGGTGAAGAAGGCCTACGGCGGCAAGAAGAAGATCGTGTGGATGGAGATGTACGCGGGCGAGAAGTCCTGCAAGGTCTACGGCGAGAACGTCTGGCTGCCCGACGAGACCCTGGAAGCGTCCAAGGAGTACGTGGTCTCGATCAAGGGCCCGCTCACCACTCCGGTGGGCGGCGGGATCCGCTCGATCAACGTCGCGCTGCGCCAGGAGCTCGACCTCTACGTCTGCCTGCGGCCGGTGCGCTGGTTCAAGGGGGTGCCGAGCCCGCTCAAGGAGCCCGACAAGGTCGACATGGTGATTTTCCGCGAGAACGCCGAGGACATCTACGCCGGCATCGAGTGGCCGGCCAAGTCGGCCGAGGCGAACAAAGTGATCGACTTCCTGATCAAGGAAATGAAGGTCAAGAAGATCCGCTTCCCCGGGAGCTCGGCGATCGGCATCAAGCCGGTCTCGATCGAAGGCAGCGAGCGCCTGATCCGCAAGGCGTTCCAGTACGCGGTCGACAACAAGCGCAAGTCGGTGACTCTGGTGCACAAGGGCAACATCCAGAAATTCACCGAGGGGGGGTTCCGCGACTGGGGCTACCAGCTGGCGCAGAAGGAGTTCGGCGCCAAACCGATCGACGGCGGGCCCTGGTGCAGCTTCAAGAACCCCAAGGGAGGGCCGGACATCGTCGTCAAGGACGTCATCACCGACGCGATGCTGCAGCAGATCCTGCTCCGGCCGGCCGAGTACGACGTGCTTGCCACCACCAACCTGAACGGCGACTACATTTCGGACGCGCTCGCGGCGGAGGTCGGAGGCATCGGCATCGCCCCGGGAGCCAACATGTCGGACTCGGTGGCGATGTTCGAGGCCACCCACGGCACGGCGCCGAAATATGCGGGCAAGGACTATGTGAACCCGGGCTCCGAGATTCTCTCGGCCGAGATGATGCTGCGCCATATGGGCTGGACCGAGGCTGCGGACGCGATCGTCAAATCGATCGAGGCGGCCATCGGCGACAAGGTCGTGACCTACGACTTCGCGCGCCAGATGCAGGGAGCGAAGCAGGTTTCCTGCTCCGGCTTCGGCCAGGCGATGATCGAGCGCATGTAACGGCCGCAAGGAGCAAACAAAAAGGCCGCCCTAGGGCGGCCTTTTTAAATTCTTTGCTGCGGAGCGGCTAGACCTTCTGGATGTTCGAGGCCTGTTTTCCCTTTGGGCCCTGCACCACGTCAAAGGAGACCTTCTGGCCTTCCTTTAGGGTCTTGAAGCCCGACATGTTGATCGCGG
>CAZLUX010000039.1:7124-19622 GCA_964562815.1 uncultured Enterobacteriaceae bacterium | reverse complement strand
GCGCCCGCCAGGGCCACATCCTGTCGGCCGGCTTCGGCGTGATCCTGATCGGCTTCGCCGGCTTCAACGTGCTGCTGGCGCAGACCGGCCCGCATTGGGACCTGGGCCACGTCGGCGCCTACACGCCGGTGATCGCGCTGATGTACGTGGTGGCGATGCGCACCGTGTTCCGCTACGAGACGCTCAATCCGGCCGCCGCCGCGGAGGACGCTTCGCTGCGCTCGGCGCCCAGCCTGCGCCAGGCGCTCGTGCGCTACGCGCTCGCGGCGCTGGTGGTGGTGGGCGCGGGCGTGGCGCTGCCCTTCCTCGGCAAGGCGCTGGCGGCGCAGATGGGCTGGCAGGAGAGCTTCGTCGGCACCCTGTTCGTCGCCGCGATCACCTCGCTGCCCGAGGCCGCGGTGACGGTCGCGGCGGTGCGCATCGGCGCGCTCGACATGGCGATCGGGAACCTCCTGGGCAGCAACCTGTTCAACATCTTCATCCTGGCGCTCGACGACGCGCTCTACTTCCGCGGTTCGCTGCTCTCGCACGTATCCCCCGAGCACGCGGTATCCGCGCTGTCGGCGATGATGATGACCGGGGTGGCGATCGTGGGGCTGCTCTATCGTCCCAGGCTGCGTGTGTTCAAGACCGTCGGCTGGGCCAGCATCGCGCTGTTCGTGCTCTATCTTCTCAACGCCTATATCCTCTATCTGCATGACTGATCCGCTATTCAAGGACGAAACCGCGCTCGTCACCGGCGCGGGCAACGGCATCGGCCGCGCGCTGGCGCTCGGCCTCGCGCGCGAGGGCGCGCGCCTGCTCCTGGCCGAGATCGACCCGGCGCGCGGCGCGGCCGCGCTCGCCGCGGTGAAGGAAGCGGGCGGCGCGGCCGAGCTCGCCGAAGTCGACCTGTCGCGGCGCGGCGCCGCCGAGAGGCTGGTCGAGGACGCCGTCGCGCGCCTCGGCCGCGTCGACATGCTGGTGCACAGCGCGAGCCCGCCGCGGCGCGAGGCCGACACCCTGATGAAGGTGAGCGACGAGACCTGGGACGCGATGCACGAGGTCAACCTGCGCTCGGGCTTCGTCCTCGGGCGCGGCCTCGCGCGCCACATGATCGAGAACAAGGTCCGCGGCCGGATGCTGCTGCTCACCTCGCTGCACTCGGGCACGCCGCGCAACCTGCCGCACTACGCCAGCGCCAAGGCGGGCATGCTGATGCTGGTCAAGGAGCTCGCCAAGGCGCTCGGCGCGCACGGCATCCGCGTCAACGCGCTCACGCCGGGCGCGGTCGCCGCCGGCGGCTTCAAGCCCGACGCGGGGCTCGCGGCGAAGATCCCGCTCGGGCGGCTGGCGACGGCCGACGACATCGCCGCGATGGGGCTGGCGGTGCTGAGCGAGAAGTTCGGGCGCTACGTCACCGGCGCCGACATCGTGGTCGACGGCGGGCTCGCCCTGCACAACTGGTTCGAGCCCGCGGTGCCCTGATCCTCATGGACGGGCGCACCGACTGGCACGCGCTCGAGGGGCCGCAGGCCCTGGCCGAGCTCGCGAGCGCGCGCGGCGGGCTGTCGGCTGCCGAGGCGAAGGCGCGCCTCGAGCTGTACGGCCCCAACCGGCTGCCGCCGCCGCCGCGGCGCGGACCGCTGATGCGCTTCCTCGCGCAGTTCCACAACGTCCTGATCTACGTCCTGATCGTTTCGGCGGCGATCACCTTCGCGCTCGGGCACTGGGTCGACGCGGGCGTGATCGCGGGCGTGATCGTGATCAACGCGATCGTCGGCTTCATCCAGGAGGGCAAGGCCGAGGAGGCGCTCGAGGCGATCCGCAAGATGCTGTCGCTCTCGGCGCTCGTGCTGCGCGGCGGCGAGCGGCGCGTGTTGCCCGCCGAGCAGCTGGTGCCGGGGGACGTGGTGCTGCTCGCCCCGGGCGACAAGGTGCCGGCCGACCTGCGCCTGCTCGAGGCGCGAAACCTCAGGATCGACGAGGCGATGCTCACCGGCGAGTCGGTGCCGGCGGAGAAGTCGGTCGCGCCGGTCGAGGCCGGCGCGCCGCTGGGCGACCGCGCCTGCCTCGCTTTCTCCGGCACCCTGGTGACGTACGGCCAGGCCGCGGGCGTGGTGGTCGCCACCGGCGCGCAGACCGAGATCGGGCGCATCAGCGCGCTGCTCGAGACGGTCGAGGAGCTCTCGACCCCGCTCACGCGCCAGCTCGCGGTGTTCGGCCGCTGGCTCACGGTCGCGATCCTCGCGCTCGCCGGCGCCACCTTCGCGCTGGGCTACTTCCTGCGCGGATTCAGCGCGGCAGACATGTTCCTCGCCGCGGTCGGCATCGCGGTGGCGGCGATCCCCGAGGCCCTCCCGGCGATCATGACCGTCGCGCTCGCGATCGGGGTGCGGCGCATGGCGCGCCGCAACGCGATCGTGCGCCGCCTGCCGGCGGTCGAGACGCTCGGCGCGGTGACCGTCATCTGCTCCGACAAGACCGGCACGCTGACCAAGAACGAGATGACGGTGCGGCGCGTGCTCGAAGGCGACGCCGAGATCGAGGTCCAGGGCGCGGGCTACGCGCCGCAAGGCGGCTTCCTCGCCGGCGGCAAGACGCTCGATCCGGCGCAGCACCGCGCGCTGCTGGAGCTCGCGCGCGCCGGGCTGCTGTGCAACGAGGCCGCGCTGCGCGAGGAGGGCGACGCCTGGAAGCTCGAGGGCGATCCCACCGAGGGCGCGCTGGTCACGCTGGGGTTGAAGGCCGGCCTGCACGCCGCGCGCGAGTACGCCGAGTGGCCGCGCCTGGACGCGATTCCGTTCGAGTCGGAGCACCGCTTCATGGCGACGCTGCACCATGCGCCCGACGGCTCGCACGCGATCTTCGTCAAGGGCGCGCCCGAGCGCGTGCTCGAGATGTGCGACGTCGACCGCGGCGCCTGGGGCGCGCGCGTCGAGGCGCTCGCGCGCGACGGCATGCGCGTGCTGGCGCTCGCCATGCGCGCGGCGCCCGCGACGCAGGAAGCTCTCGCCTTCGAGCACGTCGACGGCGGCTTCAGGCTGCTCGGCCTGGTGGGCATCATCGACCCGCCGCGCGAAGAGGCGATCGAGGCGGTGCGCCAGTGCCGCGAGGCCGGCATCCGGGTCAAGATGATCACCGGCGACCACGCCGTCACCGCGGGCGCGGTCGGCGCCATGCTCGGCATCGGCGAGGGCGTCGCGCTCACCGGCACCGAGCTCGACCGGATCGCGGACGAGGACCTCGGGCGCATCGCGTTGCAGACCGACGTCTTTGCGCGCGCCAGCCCCGAGCACAAGCTGCGCCTGGTGACCGCGCTGCAGGCCGGCGGCGCGGTGGTGGCGATGACCGGCGACGGCGTCAACGACGCGCCGGCGCTCAAGCGCGCCGACGTCGGCGTGGCGATGGGCGAGAAGGGCACCGAGGCGGCCAAGGAGGCCGCCGACATGGTGCTCGCGGACGACAACTTCGCCTCGATCGAGCGCGCGGTCGAGGAGGGGCGCACCGTCTACGCCAACCTGAAGAAGACCATCGTCTACCTGCTGCCGACCAACGGCGGCGAGGCGCTGGCGGTCATCGCCGCGGTGGTGATGGGCATGACGCTGCCGATCACGCCGGTGCAGATCCTGTGGGTCAACATGGTGACCGAGACCACGCTATCGCTCGCGCTCGCGTTCGATCCGACCGAGCCGGCGACGATGCGGCGCCCGCCGCGCGACCCGCGCGAGCCGCTGCTGTCGCGCTACCTGGCGTGGCGCGTTACCTTCGTCTCGCTGATTCTGCTCGCGGGCGTGCTCGGGTTGTTCCTGTGGGAGATGGGGCGCAGCGGCGACGTCGCCGCCGCGCGCGCGGCGGCGGTCAACGCGCTGGTGATGGGCGAGATCGTGTACCTGTTCAACAGCCGGCGCATCGCCGACAGCGCCCTCAACCTCGACGCGCTGCTCGGCAACCGCGTCGCGCTGGTCGCGGTCGGCGTACTCGTGCTGCTTCAGCTCGCGTTCACCTACCTGACCCCGATGCAAACCCTGTTCGGCACCGGCGCGATGGACGCGACCTCCTGGATGCTGGTGTGCGCCTTCGGCGCCGCCATGTTCTTCGTGATCGAGATCGAGAAGGCCGTCACGCGCGCGCTGCGGCGTTGAGACTATACTTGCCGGCGTGAAGAAGGCCTTCATCCGCGTCCTGCTCCTCGCCGTGCTGCTCAACCTCGCCGACTGGCCCTACGTCGACGAGATCTTCGGCAGCGCCGGGCCCGTGAGCGAGCTGCTCGGCGCGGGCAGGCAGGCGCCGGCGCCGCGGCACCCGGGCGCGGCGAGCCACGTGCAGCAGGGCTACCAGATCCTGCTCGGCATCCAGGCGCTGACGCACTCGCCGTGGCGCCTCGGGCCGCCCGCGCGCGACAAGGTCGCCTCCTTCGACGTGCGCCCCGCGCGCTATCTCATTCCGCCCCGCATCGACCGGCCGCCGATCCGCATCGCCCTGTCTTGAGCTCGCGGGCCGCGCGCACACGCCGGCTCGCGTTCCGTTCGATTCTTGAGGACAGGAGGTCGGCATGACGCCGATCGGACGCCGCCGCGGCGCGAGCCTTGCGCTCGCGCTCGCCGCGATTTCAGGCTGTGCCACGCAAGCCCCGCCGCCGCCGCTCGAGCCGGCCGCGAGCGCGCGCGCGCTCGAGGCGCGCAGGCTCGACGATCCGCGCCTGCTGCGCTTCGTCGCGGCGGCGCGCTCGATCGAAGGCCGGTCCACCCCCACGGCGGGGTGGGATCTGGGCGGCCTGAGCCTCGCGGCGCTCTATTACCACCCCGATCTCGACCTCGCCCGGGCGCGGCTCGCCGCGGCGCGCGCGAACGTCGCCGCCGCGGCGCAGCGGCCGAACCCCTCGGCCGCCCTCTCGCTCGGCTACGACGCCACCACGACGGTGCCTTCACCCTGGACCGTCGGCCTGATGGTCGATTTCATCGTCGAGACGTTCGGCAAGCGCGAGGCGCGCACGGCGCAGGCCGCGCACCTGGCCGACGCCGCGCGCGACGACCTCGAGAGCGCGACCTGGGAGGTGCGTGCCGGGGTGCGCGACGCGATGCTCGGCATGTGGATCGCCGGCCGGCGGCTCGCGCTCGCGAAGCGCCAGCTCGACCGGCGCGCCGAGCTTGCCGGCCTCGCCGAGCGGCGCTTCGACGCCGGCGCGGCCTCCGCCCTCGAGGTTTCCCGCGAGCGCATCGCGCGCGAGCGCGCGCGGCTCGAGATCGCCGACGCGCAACGCGCGCGCGCCGTCGCGCGGGCGCGCCTGGCGCAGGCGCTCGGCGTTCCGCTGCGCGCGCTCGACGGCGCGGCGATCTCGCTCGCGGCGTTCGACGCGCCGCCGCCGGCGCCCGAGGTGTCGGCCGGGGCGCTGCGCGAGCGCGCGCTCACCCGCCGCTCGGACGTGCGCGCAGCGCTCGAGGTATACGCCGCCGCGCAGGCCGCGCTTCGGCTCGAGCTGGCGCGGCGCTGGCCGGACCTGCACCTGGGGCCGGGCTACACCTACGACCAGGGCGACCACAAGTACAGCCTCGCGCTCGGCGGCGAGCTGCCCCTGCTCAACCGCAACCAGGGCCCGATCGCCGCGGCCGCGGCGCGCCGCGCCGAGGCGGCGGCGCGCTTCGAGTCGCTGCAGGCGCGCATCATCGGCGAGATCGACGCCGCCGCGGCCGGCTACGGCGCGGCGCGCTCCGCGCTCGCCGGGGCGCAGGCGCTCGTCGCGCAGGCGGGGCGCCGCCGCGCGGACGTGCGGCGCGCCTTCGACGCCGGCCAGATCGGGCGCCCCGCGCTCGTCGCCGCCGGCGTCGAGCTCGGCGCGGCGCGGCGCGCGGCCCTCGACGCCCGCGCTGCCGAGGACCGCGCGCTCGCCTCGCTCGAGGACGCGCTGCGAACGCCGCTGTTCGGAGGCCCGGGCGGGCTTCCGCTCGAGGAACGCAACCCGCGCTTCGCCACGGAGGACAAGCGATGAAACCCTTTGTTCACGCCGCGCTCGCGGCGGCGCTGCTGTTCGCGGCCGCGCACGCCGGCGCAGATTCCGACGAAGACGCCTCCGCGGCGGTCACGGCGCCTTCGCGCGTGTCGCAGCGGAACGGCAGGACGCTGATCACGGTCGACGCCCAGGCGCGCGCGAAAAGCGGCATCGAGACCGCGCCCGCCGAGCCGCGCCCGTTGCGCCGCGAGCTGCGCGGCTACGCCGCGGTGCTCGACGCGGGCCCGCTCACCGCGCTGCGCGGGCGTTACGAGGCGGCCGCGGCGCGGCTCGCCGCCGCCCGGGCGAAGCTCGCGGCATCCCGGACCGCCTACCGGCGCGCGCAGGGCCTCTACCGCGACGGCGGCACCGCCTCGCTCGCCGAGCTGCAGGCGGCCGAAGCCGCTTTCGGCGCCGACCGCGCCGAGGTCGACGCCGCGCGCGCCGCGCGCGCGAGCCTCGCCGCCGAGGCGCGCCAGGACTGGGGCGCCGCGCTCGGCGGGGCGGTCGCCGCGGGGGGGCGCCTGCTCGAGCGGCTGGTCGACGGGCGCGCGCTGCTGGTGCAGGTGACGCTGCCGCCCGGCGCCGCGCTCGCCGCGCCGCCGGCGAAGGCCGAGCTCGAGACCGCGCGCGGCGAGCGCTCGCCGCTCGCCTTCGTCTCGCGCGCGCCGCGCACCGACCCGAAGATCCAGGGCGCGAGCTTTTTCTACACCGTCCCCGCGGCGAGCGGGGCCCTGCCCGGGATGCAGTTGCTCGCCCGGCTGCCCGAGGGCAAAGCGGTTTCCGCGGTGCGCGTGCCGCCGCAGGCGGTGGTGTGGTGGCGCGACCGCGCCTGGATCTACCGCCGCACCGGCCCCGATACCTTCGAGCGCGTGCCGATCGCGACCGACCGGCCGGCCGCCGGCGGCGGCTACCTCGTCTCCGGCCTGCCCGAGGCCAGCGTGATCGTGACGCGCGGCGCGCAGCTCCTGCTCTCGGAGGAATTCCGGGCGCAGATCCAGGTGGGGGACTGAATGCAGGCCCGCATCATCGAGCTCGCGATCCGGCAGCGCCGCGCCGTCCTCGCGCTCGCGCTGCTGCTCGCCGCCTGGGGCCTGTGGTCGCTCGGCGGCGCGCGCTACGACGTGTTTCCCGAGTTCGCGCCGCCCCAGGTCGGGATCCAGGCCGAGGCGCCCGGGCTCACGCCGACGCAGGTCGAGACGCTGGTCACGCGCCCGCTCGAAGCGGCGCTCAACGGCGCGCCCGGCGTGCGCAGCCTGCGCTCGACCTCGATCCAGGGCCTGTCGGTGCTGACCGTGTACTTCGACCCCGCGAGCGACATCTACCGCGACCGGCAGGTCGTGGCCGAGCGGCTGGCGAGCGCGGCGGCGGACCTGCCGCGGGGCGTCAAGCCGCCCGGCCTGACGCCGCTTACCTCGTCGACCAGCACCGTGCTGGTGATCGGCCTCACCTCGGCCGCGCTCCCGCCGATGGCGCTGCGCGACGCCGCGCAATGGCTGGTGCGGCCGCGCCTGCTCGCGGTGCCGGGCGTGGCGAAGGTGGCGATCTTCGGCGGCGGCGAGCGCTCGATCCAGATCCGGATCCACCCCGAGCGGCTGATCCGCTACGGCCTGGGAATCGACGACGTGCTGGCCGCGGCCCGGCGCGCCACCGGGGTGCGCGGCGCGGGCTACGTCGATACCGCCAACCAGCGGATCCTGCTGCGCACCCGGGGCCAGTCGCCGAGCGCCGCCGAGATCGGGCGCACCGTGCTGGCGAGCCGCGGCGGCGCCAGCATCGCGCTCTCGAGCGTGGCCGACGTCGTCGACGCGCCCGAGCCGGCGATCGGCGGCGCGACGATCGACGGCGTGCCGGGCGTCATCGTGAGGCTCGCCGCGCAGTACGGCAGCAACACGGTCGAGGTGACGCACGCGGTGGAATCCGCCCTCGCCGAGCTCGCGCCGGTGCTGAAGGAGCAGGGCATCGTGCTGCATCGCGACCTGTTCCGCCCGGCCAACTTCATCGCGACCGCGACCGGCAACGTGCGCGAGTCGCTCGAGCTGGGCGGGCTGATGGTGATCGCGGTGGTGTTCCTGTTCCTGTTCAACCTGCGCTCGGCGACGATCGCCTGCGCCGCGATCCCGCTCTCGCTGCTCGCCGCGGTGCTGGTGCTCGAGCGCATGGGCGCGACGCTCAACACGATGACGCTCGGCGGGCTGGCGATCTCGATCGGCGTCGTCGTCGACGACGCCGTGGTCGGGGTCGAGAACATCGTGCGCCGCCTGCGCGAGAACGCGCGCCTCGCCGAGCCGCGCCCCGCCGCGCGCGTGGTGCTCGAGGCCTGCCTCGAGGTGCGCGGGGCGGTCGTCTACGCGACGTTCGCGGTGATCCTGGTGGTGCTGCCGGTGATGGCGCTCTCGGGGATCGCGGGGCGCCTGTTCGGGCCGCTCGGGCTCGCCTACGTGCTCGCGGTCCTCGCCTCGCTCGCGGTCGCGCTCACGCTGACGCCGGCGCTCTCGATGGCGCTGCTCGCGCGGCGCGGCCTGCCGCAGGCGGACCCGCCGGTGATGAGGTGGACCCGCTCGGGCTACGAGGCGCTGCTGCGCGGCGTGGCGCGCCGGCCGCGCCTGCTGCTGGCCGCTGCGCTCGCCTTCACCGCCGCGGGCTGCGCGGCGCTGCCGTTCCTCGGCTCGAGCTTCATCCCGCAGCTCAAGGAAGGCCACTACATCGTCCACATGGCGGCGGTGCCGGGGACCTCGATCGCGGCGTCGCTGCGCCTGGGCGAGCGCGTCGACCGCGCGCTGCTCGCGCTGCCGGAGGTGCGCTCGGTCGGGCAGCAGGCCGGCCGCGCCGAGCTCGGCGACGACACCTGGGGGCCGAACTACAGCGAGCTCGAGGTCGACCTCGTGCCGGGGCTCTCGGGCGACGCCGCCGAGGACGCGCTCGATCACATCCGCAAGGCGCTGTCGGGCTTCGTCGGCGCGAACTTCGCGATCAACACTTTCCTCACCGAGCGGATCGACGAGACGCTCTCGGGCGCCGGAGCGCCGGTGGTGGTGAAGGTCTTCGGCGAGGACCTCGACGCGCTCGACCGCGCGGCGCAGGCGATCGCGCGCGTGCTGCGCGCAGTGCCCGGCGCCGAGGACGTGCAGCTCGCCTCGCCCCCCGGGCTGCCGCAGGTTACCATCGGCCTCAGGCGCGCCGACGTGGCGCGCTGGGGCTTCGACCCGGTCGACGTGCTGGATCAGATCCGCACCGCCTACCAGGGCGAGACCGTGGGGCAGGTCTACCGGGGCAATCGGGTTTACAACGTCATGGCGATCCTCGATCCGGCGACGCGGGACGACATCGCGAAGATCCGCGCGCTGCCGCTGCGCAGCCCGGCCGGCGTCTACGTTCCGCTCGGCCGCCTGGCCGACGTCCATCTCGGCGCCGGGCGCTACCAGGTGATGCACGAGGGCGCGCGCCGGCTGCAGACGGTGACGGCGAACGTGAGCGGGCGCGACGTCGCGTCGTTCGTCGCCGCGGCGAAGCGCGCGATCGCGGCGCGGGTGAAGCTGCCGCCGGGGACCTATCTCGAGTACGCGGGCGCGGCGCAGGCCGAGCGCCGCTCGAGGAGCGACCTGCTCGCCGACTCGCTCGCCGCCGGCGCCGGGATCGTGCTGCTGCTGTCGTTCGTGACGCGCAACTGGCGCAATCTGCTCCTGGTGCTGGCGAACCTGCCGTTCGCGCTCGCGGGCGGAGTGCTCGCGGTGCTCGCCACCGGCGGCGAGCTCTCGCTCGGCGCGCTGGTGGGGTTCATCGCGCTGTTCGGCATCTCGCTGCGCAACTCGATCCTGATGATCGACCACTACGAGCGGCTGGTCGGCGTCGAAGGGCTGCCCTGGAACCTCGCCACCGCGGTGCGCGGCGCCGCCGACAGGCTGACCGCGATCCTGATGACCTCGCTGGTGACCGGGCTCGGCGTGCTGCCGCTCGCGCTCGGCATGGAGGCGCCCGGGCGCGAGATCGAAGGCGCGATGGCGGTCGTGATCCTGGGCGGGCTGCTCACCTCGATGGCGCTCAACCTGCTGGTGCTGCCGACGCTCGCGCTGCGCTACGGCCGCTTCGAGGAGGCGCAGGCGTGAAGCCGCTCGCGGTCTGGCAGCGCCTGTGGCTGCTGTTCAGCGTGATCTGGGTGGTGGTCGGCCTGCTCAAGATCGTCACGCTCGCCGCCTACGGCGAGCCCGGCGCGGCGCAGTTCGTGCAGCCGGCCGCGCTCACGGTCGCGGTGCCGCTGCTAGTCTATCTGCCGCTGTGGGGCTGGGCGGCGCTGCGCGCGCGGCGCAAGGGAGAATAACGATGGACCCGAAGCTATTCAAGAAACTGGCCATCCTGGGCATCGCCGTCGTGGCCGTTCTCGTGGCGGCCGTGCTGGGCGCCTGGGGCTACTCGAGCTACCGCGAGCGCGCGCTGCACCAGGCGCTCGCGCCGCAGGAGCGCGCGGCGGACGCGCGCCTGCGCGAAGCGCTCGCCGCGCCGCTCGAGCCCGCCGCGAACGAGGCCGAGCAGGCCGCGGCGAAGCTCGAGGCCGCGGCGCAGGACATCGAGGCCCGGCTCGAGGCGCTGAAGAAGCTGGACGCGCGGCCGGATCCGGCGCGGGTCGCGATGGCCCAGGAGGAGCTCAGCGACGCGGCGGCGATCGTGCGCAAGGAGGCCGAGGCGGTGCGCGCCGGCATCGCGTTCCACGCCGCGCGCGCGGCGCTCGTCGAGCACATGCGCCGCGCGGGCTCGCGCGGGACCGGCTGGGTGAGCGAGGCGATCGCGCTCAAGAAGGCGCTGGACAAGGCCTACTTCAACTACAAGTTCGCCCTCGACGGCTTCTCCGCGCGCCTGAGCGACGTTCCCGACCAGCAGCTCGCGGGGCAGGTGCGGGCGCGCGTGGACGCCGCGCTCGAGCACGCCAAGACCGAGCTCGCGCGCGCGAGCAGCCACTGACGCGGACTCGCCGGCCGTGAGCAGGAAATCCGATCCCCGGCGCGACAAGGTCGAGGCGAAGCAGGTCGCCGAGCGCTCGACGCCGCGCACGCCGGTCATCTACGAGACCGTGCGCCGCCACGGCGAGGAGGAGATGGCGCGCCCGGCCGTGTCGCTGTGGTGGTCCGGGGTCGCGGCCGGCCTGTCGATCAGCTTTTCGCTCCTGGCCGAGGCGCTGCTGCGCCTGCACCTGCCCGAGGCGCCGTGGCGGCCGCTGCTCACCAGCCTCGGCTACCCGGTCGGGTTCCTGATCGTGGTGCTCGGGCGCCAGCAGCTCTTCACCGAGAACACGATCACCGCGGTGCTGCCCGCGATGGCGCGGCCCTCGCGCGCGAGCTTCGGCCGCCTCGGGCGGCTGTGGGGCATCGTGTTCGTCGCCAACATGGCCGGCACCCTGGTCGCGGCGCTGTTCTGCGCCTTCGCCCCGGCGCTCTCGCCGGCGCAGCTCGGCGCCATGCTCGAAGTGAGCCGCGAGGCGACCGCGCACGGCTGGGTCACGATGTTCTTCCTCGCGATTCCGGCCGGCTTCCTCGTCGCGGCGATGGTGTGGCTGCTGCCGAGCGCGGGCGAGAGCGTGCAGTTCCACGTCGTCTGGCTGATGACCTACCTGATCGGCCTGGGCGGCTTCGCGCACATCATCGCCGGCAGCGTCGAGGCCTTCCTGCTGCTCGCGCACGGCGAGATGGGCATCGGCGCCCTGCTCGGCGGGTTCACCCTGCCGGTGCTCGCCGGCAACATCGTCGGCGGAACCGCCCTGTTCGCGGTGATCTCCTACGCCCAGGTCATGCAGGAGATCGAGTGAGGCCTCGCCCCTAGCGCTTGCGCCTCGCCGCCAGGAATTCGCCGATCATGCGGCGCGGCGCCTCGCCGGCGTAGGCGCGCGCGAACTCGTCGATGCTCTCGTGCACGCAGTGGCCGAGCGGCGCCTCCTCCCAGAGCTTGCACAGGCGCTTCTGCGCGCGCAGCGCGGCGTCGCCGGCGGCGAGCAGCGCGCCGAGCGCGGCCTCGACCGCGGCGTCGAGCTGCGCCGCCGGCACCGCGCGCTCGACGAGGCCCCATTCGAGGGCCTGCGCGGCGCCGATGTTCTCGCCGGTCAGCACCAGCCAGCGCGCGCGGCCGGCGCCGATCAGGCGCGGAAGCAGCGCCGCTTCCACCACCGAGGGAATGCCCAGGCGCACCTCGGGCATGCCGAAGACGGCCTCGGCGGCGGCGATGCGCAGGTCGCAGGCCGCGGCCAGCTCGAGCCCCGCGCCGAGGCAGTAGCCGTTGACGCGCGCGATCACCGGCACCGGGCACTCGCGCAGCGCGTCGCAGGCCTCGTGCACGCGGGTGATGAACTCGCGCGCGCTGACCGGGTCGAGCCCGGCGAGCTCGTCGACGCTGGCGCCGCCGGCGAAGGCGCGCGTGCCGGCGCCGGTGAGCACCACCGCGCGCACCTCGCCGGGCAGCTCGCGCATCGCCTGCGCGATGCCTTCCAGCGTCGCGCTGTCGAGCGAGTTGAGCTTGGCCTCGCGCTCGATCGTCAGGCGCGCGAC
>CAZLUX010000039.1:0-7024 GCA_964562815.1 uncultured Enterobacteriaceae bacterium | reverse complement strand
AGCGACGCGGCGAGCTTCTCGAGCTTGCGCGCGTCGGCGTCGAACCGCCGGATGCCGTCGGAGAGCTTCTCCACCGCCATCTGGTCCTCGTTGTGCATCCAGCGGAAGGCCTTCTCGTCGAGCTCGACGCGCTCGATGTCCGCGTCGGGCTCGGGTGCGAGCCGGCGCTCGACCTCGCCCGGCGCGGCGGCGAGCTCCTCGAGCAGGTCGGGCGCGATGGTGAGCAGGTCGCAGCCGGCGAGCCGAAGGATCTGGCCGGTCTTCCTGAAGCTCGCGCCCATCACCTGGGTGGCGTAGCCGAATTTCTTGTAGTAGCGGTAGATGCGGGTGACCGAGGCCACGCCCGGGTCCTCGTCGAGCGGGATGTCGTCGACCTTGCGCGCGGCCTTGTGCCAGTCGTAGATGCGCCCGACGAAGGGCGAGATCAGCGTCACGCCGGCCTCGGCGCAGGCCACCGCCTGGGCGAAGGAGAACAGCAGCGTGAGGTTGCAGTGGATGCCCTCGCGCTCGAGCCGCTCGGCGGCGCGCACGCCCTCCCAGGTGCTCGCGACCTTGATCAGCACCCGCTCGCGCGAGACGCCGGCGGTTTCATAAAGGCCGATCAGGCGCCGTGCCTTGGCGATCGAGCCCTCGACGTCGAACGAGAGCCGGGCGTCGACCTCGGTCGAGACCCGGCCGGCGATGTGGCCGAGGATCTCGCGGCCGAAGGCGACGAACAGGTGGTCCATCGTCGCCTCGGTGTCGCCCTGGCCGCGGGCGACGGCGTCCTCGACCAGGTGGCGGTAGCGGGCGTCGCCGGCCGCCTTGAGCAGGAGGGAGGGGTTGGTGGTGGCGTCCTGGGGCTTCCAGCGGGCCACCGCGTCGATGTCGCCCGTGTCGGCGACCACCGTCGAGCATTTGCGCAGGGATTCGAGCTGATGGGTCATGGCCGCCTCAGGATACCGCCTTGATCGGTCATGAATAAACCCTGACGTTAACGTTTGATAGTTAAAGCATAAGCCTTTTCTATGAGGTCCCCTAGGAGTAAACTTGTCGTTTCGTCCGCAGCCCGCGCAAGGCCCAGGAGTCGCCGTTGCAGAAGACAGACATTCGCAATCCGGACTACTTTCATAAAGTCGTCGATTGCCAATGGGCCTGTCCGGCCCACACCCCCGTTCCCGAATACATCCGGCTGATCGCCGCGGGGCGCTACACCGACGCCTACCTGGTGAACTGGGAGTCGAACGTCTTCCCCGGCATTCTCGGGCGCACCTGCGACCGTCCCTGCGAGCCCGCCTGCCGGCGCGGCCGCGTCGAGGAGGAGAACCAGGCCCGGCCCGAGCCGGTCGCGATCTGCCGCCTGAAGCGCGTCGCGGCGGACTTCAAGGACGACGACATCCGCGCGCGCCTGCCGAAACCGGCGGCGAAGAAGAACGGCAGGAAGGTCGCCTGCGTCGGCGCGGGGCCCGCTTCCCTCACCGTGGCGCGCGACCTCGCCCCGCTCGGCTACGAGGTCACGGTGTTCGACCTCGACCCGAAGGCGGGCGGCATGATCCGCTCGCAGATCCCGCGCTTTCGCCTCCCCGAGGAAGTGATCGACGAGGAGGTCGGCTACGTCCTCGACCTCGGCGTCAGCTTCGTTCACCGCAAGATCGAGAGCATGAAGGCGCTGCTGAAGGAGGGCTACGACGCCATCTTCGTCGGCAGCGGCGCGCCGCGCGGGCGCGACCTCGACATCCCGGGGCGCAAGGAGGCGGCGAAGCACATCCACATCGGCATCGACTGGCTCTCGTCGGTGTCCTTCGGCCACATCGACAAGATCGGCAAGCGCGTGATCGTGCTCGGCGGCGGCAACACCGCGATGGACTGCTGCCGCACCTCGAAGCGCCTGGGCGGCGAGGACGTCAAGGTGATCGTGCGCTCGGGCTTCGAGGAGATGAAGGCGAGCCCGTGGGAGAAGGAGGACGCGCAGCACGAGGGCATTCCGATCCTCAACTACCTCGTTCCGAAGTCGTTCGAGATGAAAAACAAGCGACTCACGGGAATGACGTTCGAAAAAGTCAAAGCCGTGTACGACGCCAACGGCAAGCGCAGCCTGATCCCCACCGGCGAGCCGGACGAGCACTACGAGTGCGACGACGTGCTGATCGCGGTCGGGCAGGAGAACGCCTTTCCCTGGATCGAGCGCGACGCCGGGATCGAGTTCGACAAGTGGGGGCTGCCGGTGCTCGACAAGGCGACCTTCCAGTCGACCGTGCCGAACGTGTTCTTCGGCGGCGATTCCGCCTTCGGCCCCAAGAACATCATCTGGGCGGTCGCGCACGGCCACGAAGCGGCCGTGTCCATCGACAAGCTCCTGAATGCGGAGAACATCGCCGAAAGGCCCGCCCCCGCGACGAAGCTCGTATCCCAGAAGATGGGCATCCACGAGTGGAGCTACGACAACCAGATCCACCCCGACGCGCGCTACAAGGTGCCCTGGCGCGACGTCAACCAGACGCTGCGCAACATCAAGGTCGAGGTCGAGATGGGCTTCGACGTCGCCACCGCCTGGAAGGAGGCGCAGCGCTGCCTCAACTGCGACGTGCAGACGGTGTTCACCTCGAAGCTGTGCATCGAGTGCGACGCCTGCGTCGACATCTGCCCGATGGACTGCATCACCTTCACCGCCGACGGCGAGGAAGCCGACCTGAGGCAGCGCCTCAACGCGCCGGCGGCCAACACGACGCAGGACCTCTACGTGCAGGGCGGCCTCAAGACCGCGCGCGTGATGGCCAAGGACGAGGACGTCTGCCTGCACTGCGGCCTGTGCGCCGAGCGCTGCCCGACCGGGGCCTGGGACATGCAGAAGTTCCTGCTCGAGATGACACACGCGGGGCCGGACTGCCGCCGGCCCCAGAAGAAAGCGGCCTGAGGGGGAGGGAGCCATGAGCGTCACTTCACTGAAGAAGAGAAGCGGAACACTCGACGATTCGGTGGAGCGGCGCCTCAGGGTGCAGCTCGCCGCGGCCTACCGCATCGCCGACCACCTCGGCTGGTCGGAGCTGATCTACACCCACATCAGCCTGCGCGTGCCGGGGCCCGCGCACCACTTCCTGATCAACCCCTACGGCCTGCGCTTCGACGAGGTCACCGCCTCGAACCTGGTCAAGATCGACCTCGAGGGCAACCCGGTGGGCGAGCAGGCCTACGGCGCCAACAAGGCGGGCTTCGTGATCCACGGCGCGATCCACGAGGCGCGCGACGACGCCCAGTGCGTCTTCCACACCCACACCCTCGCCGGCATGGCGATCTCGGCGCAGCAGGACGGCCTGCTGCCGGTTCACATGTACTCGCACAACTTCTACGGCCAGCTCGGCTACCACGACTTCGAGGGCCCGAGCATGCGCATGGACGAGCAGAAGCGCCTGGTGGCGAGCCTCGGCGGGCATCCCGCGCTGATCCTGCGCAACCACGGTCTGCTGACGGTCGGGCGCACCGTGCCCGAGGCGTTCATCCGCATGTGGCGGCTTGAGCGCGCGGCCCAGGTCCAGCTCGCGGCGCAGGGCGCGCAGATGCGCCTGCCCTCGACCGAGGTCTGCCTGCAGTCGCAGGCGATGGGCGAGGAGTTCCTCACCGACACCGCGCCGCTCGGCGAGCTGGAGTTCGATGCGCTGGAGCGCGTCATCGAGCGCAAGGATCCTTCCTACAAGAACTGAAGGGGCACAGAGCAGGACATGGTAAAGCGCATCGAGGCGGTCAACGATTTCGTCGTCAAGTTCGCCAACGTCAACGGCTCCGGCTCGGCGTCGGCGAACGAGCTCTTCGCCAAGTCCTTCCTGAGGATGGGGATCCCGGTCTCGCCGCGCAACATCTTCCCCTCCAACATCCAGGGCCTGCCGACCTGGTACGAGGTGCGCGTCACCGAGCGCGGCTGGCTCGGCCGCCGCGGCGGCGTCGACCTGATGGTGGCGATGAACCCGCAGACCTGGGACCAGGACATGGCCGAGATCGAGCCGGGCGGGTACCTCTTCTACGACGACACGCGGGTGCTGCCGGCGGTGAAGTTCCGCCCCGACGTCAACGTGATCGGCATGCCGCTCACCGAGATCTGCAACGCCAACTACACCGACGCGCGCGAGCGCCAGCTCTTCAAGAACATCATCTACGTCGGCGCGCTCGCGGCGCTCATCGGCATCGAGCCCGAGGTCGTCGCCGAGCTGATCGGCGAGCAGTACAAGGGCAAGGAAAAGCTGCTGATGCCGAACGTCAAGGCCTTCCACATGGGCTTCGACTACGCCCGCGAGCGCCTGAAGGACGCGCTCGGGCTCAAGGTCGAGCGCAGCCAGGCGGTCGGCGACAGCATCTTCATCGACGGCAACTCCGCGGCGGCGCTCGGCTGCGTCTACGGCGGCGCCACCGTCTGCGCCTGGTACCCGATCACGCCTTCCTCGTCGCTGGCGGAGGCGTTTCAAAGATACTGTTCAAAATTAAGAATTGATGAAAGCGGCCGGCAGAACTTCGCGATCGTCCAGGCCGAGGACGAGCTCGCCTCGATCGGGATGGTGATCGGCGCCGGCTGGAACGGCGCGCGCGCCTTCACCGCGACCTCGGGCCCGGGCGTGTCGCTGATGACCGAGTTCATCGGCCTCGCCTACTTCGCCGAGATCCCGGCCGTCATCATCAACGTGCAGCGCGGCGGGCCCTCGACCGGCATGCCGACGCGCACCCAGCAGGCCGACATCCTGTCCTGCGCCTACGCCTCGCACGGCGACACCAAGCACGTGCTGCTCTTCCCCGAGGACCCGAAGGAGTGCTTCGAGTTCGCCGCCCAGGCGCTCGACCTCGCCGACCGGCTGCAGACCCCGGTGTTCGTCATGACCGACCTCGACATCGGCATGAACCAGCGCCTGTGCAGGCCGCTCGAGTGGGACGACGCGCGCGCCTACGACCGCGGCAAGGTCATGACCCGGGCGGAGCTGGAGGAGGGCAGGGACTTCGGCCGCTACCTCGACGTCGACGGCGACGGCATTCCGTACCGCACCTGGCCGGGCACCCACCCCAAGCGCGGCGCCTATTTCACCCGCGGCACCACCAAGGACCGCTACGCGCGCTACTCCGAGGCCGGCCCCGACTACGTCGACAACATGCGGCGGCTGCAGAAGAAGTTCGAGACCGCGAAGACCGTGGTGCCCAAGCCCCTGCTCACCGCCTCGGAGAAGCCGGCCCGCTTCGGCGCGATCTACTTCGGCTCGACCAGCCCGGCGATGCACGAGGCGCTCGAGGCGCTCGCCGCGCAGGGCATCTCGATCAACGCGCTGCGCGTTCGCGCCTTCCCGTTCCAGGACGAGATCGCCGACTTCGTCGCCGCGCACCACAAGGTCTTCGTCATCGAGCAGAACCGCGACGCGCAGCTCAAGACCCTGCTCGTCAACGACGCCGGCATCAACCCCGCGAACCTGATCTCGGTGCTGCACTACGACGGCACCCCGATCACCGCGCGCTACATCACCAGCGAGATCGGGCAGATCGTCACCACCCTCAACGTCCGCCCGATCAAGAAGGACAGGGCAGCATGACCTATCTAGCCAAACCGAAGCTTCATCACCCCAGCCTTCACAAGAACAAGGTCGGCTACACCCGGCGCGACTACGAAGGGCCGGTCTCGACCCTGTGCGCCGGCTGCGGCCACGACTCCATCAGCTCCGCCATCATCCAGGCCTGCTGGGAGCTCGACGTCGAGCCGCACCGCGTCGCCAAGCTCTCCGGCATCGGCTGCAGCTCCAAGACCCCGACCTATTTCCTCGGCAACTCGCACGGCTTCAACACCGTGCACGGGCGCATGCCCTCGGTCCTGACGGGGGCCAACCTCGCCAACCGCGACCTCATCTACCTCGGCGTCTCGGGCGACGGCGACTCCGCCTCCATCGGCCTGGGCCAGTTCGCCCACATCATGCGCCGCGGCGTCAACATGACCTACATCCTGGCCAACAACGGCGTCTACGGCCTCACCAAGGGCCAGTTCTCCGCCACCGCCGACGCCGGCTCCAAGTCCAAGCGCGGCGCCGTCAACACCGACTCCGCGGTCGACACCGTCGGCCTCGCGCTGCTCATGGGCGCCACCTTCGTCGCGAGGAGCTTCTCCGGCGACAAGAAACAGCTCGTCCCCCTCATCAAGGCCGCCATCGCCCACGAAGGCGCCGCCTTTCTGGATGTCATCAGCCCCTGCGTCGCCTTCAACAACCACCAGGGCAGCACCAAGAGCTACGACTACGTCCGCGACCACAACGAAGCCGTCAACCGGCTCGACTTCTGGCCCAGCCGCGAAGCCATCACCATCGACTACAGCGAAGGCGGCGTCATCGAAGTCCCCCAGCACGACGGCAGCATCCTCAAGCTCCGGAAGCTCGAAGCCGACTACGACCCCAGCGACAAGGTCAACTCCCTCACCCACATCGCCAAAGCCGCCGCCGAAGGCGAATTCCTCACCGGCCTCCTCTACCTCGACCCCAAGGCCGAAGACCTCCACGCCCACTTCAAGACCAGCGCCACCCCGCTGAACCAGCTAGGCGTGAAAGAGCTGTGCCCGGGCTCGGAGATGCTCGACAAGATCAACGCGTCGCTTCGCTAGTCGCTGCTCGGTGGGCGAGCGGTTCGCCTATCGTGCTTCTGTAGAGCGCGCGGGCTCTATCGAGCGGTAACGGATTTTGATCCGTTGGTCGACGATTTGAATTGGCAAGTGTTTGCCCAATCGCTAAGGTTTATTTGCCCAGCGCGCTCTTCTTCGCGATCGCCCCGGTAGAACGCTCCAGCGTGCGCGAGAGCTCGCCGCGGGGGATGATGATTTCGATCAGGCGGAAGGTTTTCTTGTCGGCGACGGTGTCCTCCAGCGCGGCGGCGAGGGCTTTGTGGGTGGTGACGCGGACGTCTTTGCCGCCGAGGGCGGGGGCGGCGTTGCTGAAGACGAGGACTGCGGGCTTCCAGCCGTAGCGGCGGCAGTTGATTAGCCGAATTGCGATTCGAGAAACGTTCGCTTGCGACCCAGAGCGGGCGCCGTTCGGGCTGG
>CAZLUX010000038.1:0-19641 GCA_964562815.1 uncultured Enterobacteriaceae bacterium | reverse complement strand
GCATGCAGGCGGCGACCTCGGCCAGCGCCCGGCGCAGGGTGTTGAAGGTGTAGTCACGGGTGCGCCGGTCGGCGCGCGCGATGCGCAGCAGCTCGGTGGCGAGCACCGTCAGCTCGGAGGCGAGCGCGCCGCGCATGATCGCGTGCTTGCCGAGGTAGGCCGCCTCCTCGAAGTCGTAGGACTCGCCGCTGAAGGAGCGCCAGGTGCGCTCGAGGCGCCCGCCGGCGGCGTGGTCGACGAACAGGCCGTTCACCACCGCGGCGAAGCGATAGCCGGTGGTGCCGTGCACGGCCCAGCTTTCCGGCACGTGCTCGTGGCGAGCGGTGATCTTCTCCGCCACCACGTAGAGCGGCCGCGGCGGGCGCGCATCCGGCGCCGCCTGCGGCGGCAGCGTGATCCCGGCGGCGCGCGCGTAGGCCTCCTGCAGGCGCTCGAAATACTGCTTCGGGTCGTACAGGCCGTCGGAATGGTCGATGCGCAGGCCGTCGGCCTCGCCGTCGGCGGCGAGCGCCAGCACCAGCGAATGGGTGGCCTCGAACACCGCCTCGTTCTCCATGCGCAGCGCGGCGAGGTCGTTGATGTCGAAAAAGCGCCGGTAGTTGATCTCGTCCGAGGCGACGCGCCAGAACGCGAGGCGGTAGTGCTGGGCCTCGAGCAGGCGGTGCAGCGCGTCGCCCGGCGGCGCGTTGATCTCGGCCAGCGCGGCGTCGATCGCGCGCGCCACGTCCGGCTGCATGCGCGCGAGCCGCATCAGGCGTTCCTTGAGCGCGGGAACCTCCGCTGCCGGGCCGCCGGCGAAGGCCACGGTGAGGCCCGCCAGCTCGTCGATCGCGGCGCGCGTGGCCGGCTGCGCGGCGAGCGCGCGCTCGACCCGAGCCAGGATCGTGGGATATTCCCGCGGCGCGATCGGGAAGCGGTGCTCGTGGTAGCGCACGGCGAAGGCGCCGGCGTCGGGCTCCCAGGTGAGCACCAGCTCGCCGCGCTCGAGCGTGATGCCGTAGTGCTCGCCCAGCACCGGCACCAGCACCTTGCCCTCGAGCTCGGCGTTGACCGGGTGCCAGTCGATGTCGAAGTAGCCCGCGTAGGCCGAGGCCTCGCCGTTCTCGAGCACGTCCATCCACCACGCGTTGTCGGCGCCCATCACGCCCATGTGGTTCGGCACCACGTCGAGCAGCAGCCCCATGTCCTGGGCGCGCAGCGCGGCGACGAAGCGCTCGAAGCCCTCGCGCCCGCCGAGCTCGGGGTTGATCTCGTTGTGGTCGACCACGTCGTAGCCGTGCGCGCTGCCCGGGCGCGCGCGCAGGATCGGCGAGCAGTAGACGTGGCTGATGCCGAGCTTGGCGAGGTAGGGCACGAGCCCCACGGCGTCGAGGAAGGTGAAGTCGCGGTTGAGCTGCAGCCGGTAGGTGGCGCGCGGCACGCGCGCCACCGCGCCGACCGCCGCCGCGGCCTTCTGCGCGAGCTGCGGGCGCAGCCGCGCCAGCGTGCCGGCGACCGCGTCGATCGCCGGCGAGGCGGTCATGTCCTCGAGCGCGACGGGCAGCTTGCGGCGCCAGTTCGGGTGCTCCCCGGTGGTGCCGGGCAGATTGACCTGCTCCCTCACCGCGAGCACGTCCTCGAGCTGCAGCAGCATCACCCGCGAAGGCGCCGCGGCGACGTAGGCGTGGACCGCCTCCGCCAGGCCCTTCGGCAGGTCGCGCGGCTCGAGCCCCTGGCGCTCGAGCGCGCGCAGCAGCCGCTCGCGGTCCGCCGCGCGCTCGGCGAGCTGCGCCGCGTGCACCGACGGGTCCGGAAACAGGCCCAGCCGCTCGCGCAGCGCCAGGTCCTCGCCCTCCCACCATCCCGCGAGCGTCGGCAGGTCGTGGGTGCTGACCGCGACCAGCGCCTCGCGCGGGAAGTCCGCGGGCGGCTTGAACTCGCCCGCCGCGTCGCGCTCGAACCAGAGCAGGCGGTACGAGAGAACGCCGGCGCGCGCGAGCGCCGCGCGCATCTCGTCGGCCACCGTGCCGAGGTCCTCGCCGATCACCAGGCACTTGTTGCGATGGCTCTCGAGCGCGAGGATCGCGAGCATCTCCTCCAGGTCGTAGTGGACGTAGGCGCCGCTCTCGGCGGAGGCGCCGCGCGGGATCCAGTACAGCCGCATCAGCTGCATCACGTGGTCGATGCGCAGCGCGCCCGCGTGCGCCATCGCCGTGCGCAACGCCGCGGCGTAGAGCCCGTAGCGCGTTGCGCGCAGGCGGTCCGGGCGCAGCGGCGGCAGCCCCCAGTCCTGGCCCTTGAGGTTGAAGTCGTCGGGCGGTGCGCCGATGCTCGCGCCGAGGGCGTAGACGTCCTGCCTCGCCCAGGCATCCGACCCTGCGCGGTCGACCGACACCGCGAGGTCGAGGTACAGGCCGAGCGCCATGCCGAGCGCCGCGCAGCGCTCGGCCGCGCGCGCGAGCTGGCGCTCGGCCTGCCACTGCAGGTACTCGAAGAACTCGACCCGCTCGAGCCGCTCCTCGGCGAAGCGCGCCGCCGCCTCGCCCGCCGGGTCGCGAAAGGGCTCGGGCCAGACGGGCCAGCCCCAGACCGCGGGGTCGGCGCGGTGAAAGTGCTCCTGCAGCGCCTCGAACAGCGCGTGCCGGCGCAAGGGCTCGCCGTGCGCGGCCTGGAAGGCGCGGAACTGCTGCGCGCGCGTGCTGCCGCGCTCGAGGTGGCGCGCGCGGAAGTGGGCGTAGAGCGGCTCGAGCAGCTCGAGCTTGGCGGCCCAGACGCCCGGGTAGTCGACCAGCTCCGCCTCGCGCAGCGCGGCGAGGCGCGCCTGGAAGCCCGCGTCGCGCAGCCGCTCGCGCGCCGGCTCGCAGTCGCGCAGGTCGTCGATCGCCTCGACGTCGACATACAGCACGTTGAGCATCTGGCGCGAGGACGGGCTGTAGGGGCTCGCGTGCGCCGGGTTGTGCACGAACAGGGCGTGCAGCGGATTGAGCCCGATCACGCCGGCGCCGCGCGCGGCCCACTGCTCGGCGAGGTGCAGCAGGTCGGTGAAGTCGCCGATGCCCCAGTTGCGGCGCGAGCGCAGCGTGTAGAGCTGCAGCGCCGGGCCCCATGTCGAGGCGCTGTCGTCCAGCCCCGCCGGGCGCCAGCAGCGCTCGGGGGCGGCGACGAGCAGCGTCTCCTCGGCGATGCCCTCCAGCGCGAAGCGGTGATAGCCCGGCGCGAGCGCGAGCGGGATGACGAGGTCGCAGGCGATGCGGCGCCGGCCGCCGATCTCGGCCGTCTCGAGCGCGTCGAGCGCCCCCGCGTCGACTTCGCCCTCGTGACGCGCGCCGTCCTCGGTGTCGACGCGCCAGCGCAGCCGCGCGCCCTCGGCCACCCGGATGCGCAGGCGCCAGGGCTCGGCGCCGGCGCGCAGCGCCGCCACCGGCGGCAGGGCCCGCGACCAGCGCGCCGCGTGCGCGTCGTGCTCGGCCTGCGCCGCGCGTGCGGCCGTGGCGGCGTCGATCCCGAGCTCGGCGAGCAGCGCCGCGAGGCCTGCGTCGGGCACCTCGTGCGCCTTGCCCCAGATGTCGTGCCAGCGCACCGCGATGCCGGCCCGGTTGCAAAGCCGCTCGAGCGCTTCGCGCGGCGCGCTCACGCGGCCTCCAGCGCCACGCACAGCGAGGCCGAGCGGTACACGGGCATGCCCGCCGGCACGGCGGCGCCGCCGCCGGGGCGCAGGCTCATCTTCCAGCGCGCGCCGTCGCCGAGCGGCCAGACCACCTCCAGCGTCCCGTTCCGGATCGACCAGGTTCCGCTGCGAGCGCCCGCCAGGCGCGGCACGAGGTGGCGGCGCCTGAGCGCGAGCAGCTCGCGCACCAGCGCGAGGCGCGCCTCGCTCCGGGCGGAGCGGTCGAGCTTGGAGCGCAGGAAGGTCCCGGCGTCGTTCGGGTCGGGGATCTCCTGTGCGAACGAGGCGAAGCGCTCGAACTCCGCGCGCCGGCCGCGCGTGACCGCCGCGGCGAGCTCGGGGCCGAAATCGCAGAAGAACTGGAACGGCGTCGCCGCGCCGAACTCCTCGCCCATGAACAGCATCGGCACCTGCGGCGCGAGCAGGACGCAGGCGAGCGCGGCCTCGGTCCGGCCCGGGCCGGCGAGCGCGTCGAGGCGCTCGCCGAAGGCGCGGTTGCCGACCTGGTCGTGGGTCTGGTCGAACGAGACGAAGGCGGTGGGCGGCAGGTGCGCGCTCGGCTCGCCGCGCGGGGCGCCGCCGCGGAACTCCGAGGGCTCGCCCTGGTAGACGAAGCCCTCGGCGAGCGCGCGCCCGAGGCGCTCGAGCGGCGCTTGCGCGTAGTCGGCGTAGTAGCCGTCGGACTCGCCCGTGGCGAGCACGTGGAGCACGTGGTGCAGATCGTCGTTCCACTGCGCGCGGGCGCAGGCGCCGAGCAGGTGCGCCTCGTTGGCGTCGTTCTCCAGCACCAGGTGCACGTGGCGCTCGCGCCCGGGGCCTTCGGCGAGCGCGCGGCCGATCTCGCACACGATGTGCTCGGGCGAGTCGTCGCGGATCGCGTGCACCGCGTCCAGGCGCAGGCCGTCGAAGCCGAACTCCTCGACCCAGTACAGCGCGTTGTGGACGAAGAAGTCGCGCACCCCGCGCCGGCCGAAATCGATCGCCGCGCCCCAGGGCGTGTGGCGCGCCGGGTCGAAGAACTCCGGGCAGTAAGCGTGCAGGTAGTTGCCTTCCGGGCCGAAGTGGTTGTAGACGGCGTCGAGCAGCACCATCATCCCCAGCCCGTGCGCGGCGTCGACCAGGGCCTTGAGCTCGTCCGGCGTGCCGTAGGCGGCGTCGGGCGCGAACGGCAGCACGCCGTCGTAGCCCCAGTTGCGCGCGCCCGGGAAGTCGGCCACCGGCATCAGCTCGATCGCGGTGATGCCGAGCGCGGCGAGCCCGGCGAGGCGCCCGCGCGCCGCGGCGAAGGTCCCCTCGCGCGTGAAGGTGCCGAGGTGCAGCTCGTAGAGCACCGCCTCGTGCCAGGGGCGGCCGCGCCAGGCGGCGTCGCCCCACTCGTAGGCTGTCGGGTCGACCAGCTTGCTCGCGCCGTGCACGTCGTCGGGATTGGCGCGCGAGGCTGGGTCGGGCACCGCGAGCCCGTCGGCGAGGAGGAAGCGGTAGCGATCGCCCGGGCGCGCGGTCGCGAGGCGCAGCTCGTGCCAGCCGTCCGGCAGGGCCTTCATCTCGAGGCGCTCGCCGTCGAGCTCGAGGGCCACCCGTTTCTGCGCCGGCGCCCAGAGCCGGAAGCGCGCGCCGCCGGCGCCCCACTCGGCGCCGAAGGGCATCGCGTGCGCGCGCTTCACGCCGGCGCCGCCGGGCGTGTCAGCAGCACCAGCGAGCGCGCCCGCAGAGTATAGGTTTCGCCCGCGGCGTAGTGCCTGCGCGCGTCGGGCGTGGCGGGCTCCTGCGCGGTGTCGAACAGCGCGCGCCAGGGCTCGCCGGGAATCGTCGGCAGCACGAAGGCGGTCTCCTCGTGGTGCGGATGCAGCAGGATCAGGAAGTCGTCGTCGCGCTTCGGCTTGCCGTAGCGGTCGACGTCGGTCAGGCCGGCGCCGGCGAGGTACACGCCCAGGCTGCGGGCCGATTCGTGCTCCCACTCGTCGTCGCTCATCTCGGCGCCGTCGGGCCTGAGCCAGAGGATGTCCTTGACCTCGCCGCCGTGCAGCGGCCGGCCCTCGAAGAAGTCGCGCCGGCGGAAGGTCGGGTGCTCCCGCCGCAGCGCGGTCAGGCGCCCGACGAAGTCGACCAAGCCCTCCTTGTCCTGGCTCGGCGTCCAGTCGAGCCAGTTGAGCTCGTTGTCCTGGCAGTAGGCGTTGTTGTTGCCCTGCTGGCTGCGCCCGAGCTCGTCGCCGGCGAGCAGCATCGGCGCGCCCTGGGACAGGATCAAGGTGGCGAGGAAGTTGCGCCGCTGGCGCGCGCGCAGCTCGAGGATCGCGGGGTCGTCGGTCGAGCCCTCGACGCCGCAGTTCCACGACAGGTTGTTGTTGTGGCCGTCGCGGTTGTCCTCGCCGTTGGCCTCGTTGTGCTTGTCGTTGTAGGACACGAGGTCGGCGAGGGTGAAGCCGTCGTGCGCGGTGATGAAGTTGATGCTGGCGTAGGGGTTGCGCCCGGAGCGGCCGTACAGGTCCGAGGACCCGGTGAGCCGGCGCGCGAACTCGCCGACCGTGCCGCCGTCGCCCTTCCAGTAGGCGCGCATGCCGTCCCGGTAGCGGTCGTTCCACTCCGCCCAGCCGAGGGGGAAGTTTCCGACCTGGTAGCCGCCGTGGCCGATGTCCCAGGGCTCGGCGATGAGCTTGACCCGGTTCATCACCGGGTCCTGGCGCATCACGTCGAAGAACGCGCCGAGCAGGTCGACCGACGAGTCCTCGCGCGCGAGCGCCGAGGCGAGGTCGAAGCGGAAGCCGTCGACGTGCATCTCCTCGACCCAGTAGCGCAGCGAGTCCATCACCAGCTGCAGCGACCGCGGGTGCATCAGGTTGATGGTGTTGCCGCAGCCGGTGAAGTCCATGTAGTGGCGCCGGGCGTCGGGCGCGAGACGGTAGTAGGCGGCGTTGTCGATCCCGCGCAGGGACAGCGTCGGCCCCAGGTGGTTGCCCTCGCAGGTGTGGTTGTAGACCACGTCGATGATGACCTCGATGCCGGCGGTGTGCAGCGTCCTGACCATGGTCTTGAACTCCTTCACCTTGCCCGAGGCCGAGTAGCGGGTCTCGGGGGCGAAGAAGCCGAGCGTGTTGTAGCCCCAGTAGTTGCGCAGCCCCATGTCGAACAGGCGCCGGTCGTCGATGAAGGCGTGCACCGGCAGCAGCTCGACGGTGGTGACCCCCAGGCGCTTCAGGTACTCGATCACCGGCGCGGTGGCGAGGCCGGCGTAGCTGCCGCGCAGCGGCTGCGGCACCTCGGGGTGGCGCATGGTGAAGCCGCGCACGTGCATCTCGTAGATCACGGTCTCGTGCCAGGGCACGTCGGGGCGACGGTCGTTGCCCCAGGTGAACGCGGTCTCGAGCACGCGGCTCTTGGGCATGTAGGCCGCGCTGTCGCGCCGGTCGAAGGAGAGGTCCTCGCGCTTGTGGCCGACGGTGTAGCCGTAGAGCGCGTCGCTCCAGCGCAGGTTGCCGATGAAGTCCTTGGCGTAGGGGTCGGCGAGCAGCTTGTGCGGGTTGAAGCGCAGGCCCTCCTCGGGCTTGTAGGGGCCGTGCACGCGGTAGCCGTAGACCAGGCCGGGCCTCGCCTCGGGCAGGTAGCAGTGCCAGACGGCGTCGGTGCGCTCGCGCAGCTCGATGCGCTGTCGCTCGCGCCTGCCGGCGGGATCGAAGATGCACAGCTCGACCTTCTCGGCCGTCTCCGAGAACAGCGCGAAGTTGACGCCCTCGCCGTCCCAGGTCGCGCCGCGCGGGTAGGGCCGGCCGGGCCAGACCGCGCCGATCGGGGCGGGCGATTTCACTTGCGGCGCGCTTTCGGCGCGCTCCAGCGCCAGCCGCGGATCTCCGGCATGTCCTCGCCGCGCTCGGCCACGTAGGCCTTGTGCTCGGCGAGCCTGTCGCGCATCGCCTGCTTGACGTAGGCCGCGCGCGCGCCGACCGAGGGCACGCGGTCCATCACGTCGCACACCAGGTCGAAGCGGTCGAGGTCGTTGAGCACCGTCATGTCGAACGGCGTGGTGGTGGTGCCTTCTTCCTTGTAGCCCCGCACGTGCAGGTTCCTGTGGTTCGTCCGGCGGTAGGTCAGGCGGTGGATCAGCCAGGGATAGCCGTGAAAGGCGAAAATGATAGGCCTGTCGCGGGTAAAAATCGCGTCGAAATCGGCGTCCGAGAGCCCGTTGGGGTGCTCCGACTGCGGCTGCAGGCGCATCAGGTCGACGACGTTGACCACCCTCAACTTGAGCTGCGGCGCATGCTCGCGCAAGAGCGTCACCGCGGCCAGGGTCTCGAGCGTCGGCACGTCGCCGCAGCAGGCGAGCACCACGTCGGGCTCGCCGCCGGCGTCGCTCGAGGCCCAGCCCCAGATGCCGATCCCGGCCTGCGCGTGCTTGATCGCGGCGTCCATCGACAGCCACTGCGGCGCGGGCTGCTTGCCGGCGACGATCACGTTGACGAGGTGGCGGCTGCGCAGGCACTGGTCGGTGACGCACAGCAGGGTGTTGGCGTCGGGCGGCAGCCAGACCCGGATCACCTCGGCCTTCTTGTTCACCACGTGGTCGATGAAGCCCGGGTCCTGGTGCGAGAAGCCGTTGTGGTCCTGGCGCCAGACGTGCGAGCTGAGCAGGATGTTGAGCGAGGCGAGCGGCCGGCGCCAGGGGATGTTGCGCGTCACCTTGAGCCACTTGGCGTGCTGGTTGAACATCGAGTCGACGATGTGGATGAACGCCTCGTAGCAGGAAAAGAAGCCGTGCCGGCCGGTGAGCAGGTAGCCTTCGAGCCAGCCCTGGCACTGGTGCTCCGAGAGCACCTCCATCACGCGCCCCTCGGGCGAGACGTTCTCGTCCTCCGGCCTCACGTCGCCGACCAGGCAGCGCTGGGTGACCTCGAACAGGGCGGTCCAGCGGTTGGACGCGGTCTCGTCCGGGCTGAAGACGCGGAAGTTGGCCGCCGCGTCGTTCAGCTTCATCACGTCGCGCAGGTAGGCGCCCTGGATGCGCGTGCCCTCGGCGTCGGCGGCGCCCGGGCGCTTGACCGGCACCGCGTAGCGGCGGAAGTCCGGCAGCCGCAGGTCGCGCAGCACCGCGCCGCCGTTGGACATCGGCAGCGCGCTCATGCGCCGCTCGCCGGTCGGCGCGACGGCGGCGAGCGCCTCGATCGGCGCGCCGGACTTGTCGAACAGCTGGCGCGGGCGGTAGCTCTTCATCCAGCGCTCGAGCAGGCGCAGCCGCTCGGGGTGGCCGGCGACCGCGCCGAAGGGCACCTGGTGCGAGCGGAAGGTACCCTCGAGCTTCTTGCCGTCGAGCTCGCGCGGCCCGGTCCAGCCCTTGGGCGAGACCAGCACCAGCATCGGCCAGCGCGGGCGCTCGACCTTTCCTCGCGCGCTGCGCGCCCGCGATTGGATCTTTTGAATTTCCGACAGCGTACGGTCCAGCGCCGCCGCCATCGCGCGGTGCGCGGCGGCGTGGTCGCGGCCGTTGCCGACGTCGACGTAGACCGGGCGCCAGCCGCAGCCCTCGAGCAGCGAGGTGAGCTCGGCGCGCGGAATGCGCGCGAGCACCGTGGGGCCCGCGATCTTGTAGCCGTTCAGGTGCAGGATCGGCAGCACCGCCCCGTCGCGGCGCGGGTTGAGAAACTTGTTCGACTGCCAGCTCGTCGCCAGCGGCCCGGTCTCGGCCTCGCCGTCGCCGACCACGCAGGTGACGAGCAGCCCGGGGTGGTCGAACGCCGCGCCGAAGGCGTGCGACATGCAATAGCCGAGCTCGCCGCCCTCGTGGATCGAGCCCGGGGTCTCGGGCGCGACGTGGCTCGGGATGCCGCCCGGAAAGGAGAACTGCTTGAACAGCCGCTTCATGCCCTCGGCGTCACGCGCGACGTCGGGGTAGATCTCGCTGTAGGTGCCCTCGAGCCAGGCGTTGGCCACCAGCGCCGGCCCGCCGTGGCCCGGGCCGGTGACGAACAGCACCTGCTCCAGGCCGTGCGCCAGGATCGCGCGGTTCATGTGCGCGTAGATGAAGTTCAGCCCCGGCGTGGTGCCCCAGTGCCCGAGCAGGCGCGGCTTGACGTGCTCGGCGCTCAAGCGCCGCTCGAGCAGCGGGTTGTCGTAGAGATAGATCTGGCCGACCGAGAGGTAGTTCGCCGCGCGCCACCAGGCGTCGACCCGGGCCATCCAGTCGCGCGGCAGGGCCGGGGAGGACTTCAGGGCGGCCTTCATTTCTGCCTCGGCCACCAGCGCTCGAGCCGGCTCGCGGCCCAGTCCTTGCCGCCGAGGCCGAAGGCGAGGGCGAGCGCGAACACGACGCCGGCGAGGATGATGAGGAAGCTCTCGCGGATGATGTCGCCGCCGATGTCGACCTGGTCGAGCGCGATCAGCACCACGAAGGCGACGATCGCGTACTGCGCGAGCTTGCCGAGCAGATCGGCGTCCTGGATGCCGACGTTGCGGCAGTAGGCGACGATGGCGCCGGAGACGAAGCGCGCGAAGTAGGCGCCGAAGGCGAGGATCAGGAGCGCGACGATCACCTTCGGCACGAACAGCATCGCCACCCGCAGCAGGTCGGTGACGTAGGTCAGGCCCAGGCCGTTGAAGGCGATGATCAGCGCGGCGAGGATCACCAGCCAGTACACCAGCACGCCGAAGATGTCGGTGGTGTCGGACTCGATTCCGCCCTGCCGCAGGAAGCCGTCCATGCCGGCGCGCTCGGTGAGGACGTTGAAGTTGATCGCGCGCAGCGCCTTCACCAGGGCGAAGCGCGCGACCTTGGCGAGCAGCCAGCCCGCGATCAGCACCGCGACCGCGAGCGCGAGGCGCGGCAGGATGGCGCCGATCTGGGTCAGGAACACCCGTACCGGCTCGAGCATCACGTTGACTTTGTCCATGGTCGCTCCCCCTCCGTGTCAGCCGGCCAGCGCGAGGATGCCCAGCAGCGGGGTGCGAACCCAGCCCGGCCGGTTGTTGATCTCGTAGCGCAGCTCGTAGAGCGCCTTCTCGAGCTCGAACAGCTCGAGCAGCCCGCGCACGCCGTCGAACCACTCGTGCAGCCCGCCGCCGCGCGCGGCTTCGTAGTAGGCGGCGAGGAAGGTGCGGCGCACCTCGGCCTCCCAGGCCCGTGCCAGCGGCTCGAGGCGCTCGTCCTCGCCGCCCGCCTGCGCCGCGTGGCGCAGGGCGGTCCACTGCGCGTAGTTGAACGAGCGCAGCATTCCGGCCACGTCGCGCAGCGGCGAGTGCTTGATGCGCCGCTCGGCGAGCGGCCGCGCCGGCTCGCCCTCGAAGTCGATGATGACGAAGTCGTTCTTCTCCAGCAGCACCTGGCCGAGGTGGTAGTCGCCGTGGAAGCGGATCTTGTGCGCGCCGCGCCCGGGCGGCGGGCAGGTGTCGATGCGGGCGAGCAGCTTGTGGCGCCGCTCGAGCAGGCGCTGCATCTCGTCGCGCGCGGGCGCCGGGAACTGGCCGCGGCGGCGCTCGAGGAGCTCGAAGGTGGCCGCCGCCTCGTCGCGCACGCGCTGCTTCCACTGCGCGAGGTCGTCGGCGGCGACCGGCTCGGGGTCGAAGGCCGCGTCGCCCGTGCGCTGCGACAGCGCCCGGTGCAGCTCGGCGGTGCGCGCGCCGAGCGTGTGCACGAGCGCGAGGTAGCCGCCGTGCACGTCCTCGGGCGGCGCCTCGGCCGCGCTGCGCTGCGCCTCGAAGAAGCGCTCGAGGTAGGCGAGCGTATAGGCCCAGCCGTCGCCCTGGTTGGAGACGTAGGCCTGCAGCAGGCCGAGGGTCATCGGCGTGCCGTCGGCGGCGGTGTACTCGATCGCGCCGGCCACCGGCACGCAGTTCGGGAAGCGCGCCACCTCGGTGAGGAAGCGCCCGACCTCGAGCTCGGGGTTGATGCCCGGCCGCACGCGGCGGTAGCCCTTGAGGAACAGGCGCTCGCCCAGCGTCACCACGGTGTTGGAGCTCTGCGCCTGCGGCCGGCCGACGGCCAGCGCGTCGAAGTCCTTGCCCGCCAGCTCGGCGAAGGCGCGCGTGGGGCTGAAGCGTATCCTGCCGCGCGCCTCGCCCTGTCCCGTGGCGAGCTCGAGCCCGCGCCCGATCGCCCGCACCGCGGCGCGGCAGAAGGCCTCGTCGGCGAGGGCGTCCGCGAGCACGCCGACGTTGGCCTGCTGGCGCACCTTGGCGATCGCCGCGCTGGCGAGGCTGCGCACGCGCTCCTCCTCGCCGTCCTCCCAGGCGAGCGCGAGGGGCACGAAATAGCGCGCCGGCTCGCCGCCGCTGTCGACATCGAGCAAGGCGAGCATCCAGCTCGTGCGCTCGGCTTCCCACAGGGCGTGGTCGGCGAGCCTGGCGTGCTTGATCTTCTCGCCCTTGGCGCCGTACCAGCGCTGGGTCTCGATGTAGCGCGCCAGCACGTCGTTCTCGAGCTGGGCGCGGGTCTTCTCGGCCATGCGGATGCGCCACGGCACGACGCGGTCGCGGAAGATGCTGGTCCAGCCGTCGAACAGCACCACCACCGGCAGGTCCTCGCGCGCGGCGCCGCGCTCCTCGTGCCAGTCGGGCACGTCGGCGTCCTTGGCGAGACGGAACCAGTAGAAGCCGCAGGCGGGCAGCGTGAGCAGATAGGGCAGCTCGCCGATCGGCGGGAAGGGCGTGCGCCCCAGCATCTCGACCGGCACGCGGCCCTTGTAGTGCGACAGGTCGAGCTCGACCGGCTGCGCCGAGCGGCCGAGGTTGGCCACGCAGAGGACGGTTTCGTCGCCGAGCTCGCGCAGATAGGCGAGGATCTTGCGGTTGCCGGGCTTGAGGAAGATCAGCCGGCCGCGGCCGAAGGCCTGGCTCGTCTTCCTCACCGCGAGCAGGCGCTTCATCCAGTTCAGCAGCGAGGCCGGCTCGCGCAGCTGCGCCTCGACGTTGACCGCCTCGTAGCCGTAGATCGCGTCCATGATCGGCGGCAGGTACAGGCGCTGCGGGTCGGCGCGCGAGAACCCGGCGTTGCGGTCGGGGGTCCACTGCATCGGCGTCCTGACCCCGTCGCGGTCGCCGAGGAAGATGTTGTCGCCCATGCCGATCTCGTCGCCGTAGTAGATGATCGGCGAGCCCGGCATCGACAGCAGCATGCTGTTCATCAGCTTGATGCGGTCCTGGTCGTTCTCCATCAGCGGCGCGAGGCGCCGGCGGATGCCGAGGTTGATCTTGGCGCGCGGGTCGGCGGCGTACATGCGGTACATGTAGTCGCGCTCCTTGCTGGTCACCATCTCGAGCGTGAGCTCGTCGTGGTTCCGCAGGAAGATCGCCCACTGGCAGTTGTCCGGGATCTCCGGGGTCTGCTGCATGATCTCGACCACGGGATGGCGGTCCTCCTGCGCGATCGCCATGTAGATGCGCGGCATCAGCGGGAAGTGGTAGGCCATGTGGCACTCGTCGCCGTCGCCGAAGTACTCGCGCACGTCCTCGGGCCACTGGTTCGCCTCCGCCAGGAACAGCTTGCCGGTGTACTTCTTGTCGAGCTCGGCGCGGATGTGGCGCAGCACCGCGTGCGTCTCGGGCAGGTTCTCGTTCGAGGTGCCCTCGCGCTCGATGAGGTAGGGGATGGCGTCGAGGCGGAACCCGTCCACGCCCATGTCGAGCCAGAAGCGCATGGTGCGCAGCACCGCCTTCATCACCTGCGGGTTGTCGAAGTTGAGGTCGGGCTGGTGGCTGAAGAAGCGGTGCCAGTAGAAGGCCTTCGCCACCGGGTCCCAGGTCCAGTTCGAGGCCTCGGTGTCGGTGAAGATGATGCGCGTGCCCTTGTACTTCTGGTCGTCGTCGCTCCAGACGTAGTAGTTGCGCTTGGGCGAGCCGGGCGGCGCGCGGCGCGCGGCCTGGAACCACGGATGCTGGTCCGAGGTGTGGTTGACCACCAGCTCGGTGATCACGCGCAGCCCCCGCCGGTGCGCTTCGCGCACGAACTGGCGGAAGTCGGCGCGCGTGCCGTACTGCGGGTGGATGTTGTGGTAGTCGGCGACGTCGTAGCCGTCGTCCCTGAGCGGCGAGGGGTAGAACGGAAGCAGCCAGATCGTGTTGACGCCGAGGTCCCTGACGTAATCGAGCTTGGAGGTGAGGCCGCGGAAGTCGCCCAGGCCGTCGCCGTTGGAGTCGAAGAAGGCCTTGATGTGCAGCTGGTAGACGACCGCGTCCTTGTACCAGAGCGGGTCGACCCCGGCCGCGGCGGCTTCCTCGCGGGTCGCGGTCTCGGCGCTGGCGTTCACGGGCGCGTTCATTCGCGGGTCTGGCTCAGAGGAAGTAGTCGAAGTCCTGCTCGCGGCGCACGCGCCGGCGCAGGCGGAAGACGTGTGCGGGCGAGTGTTGCGGGTCGAGCTGCACGAAGTTGCGCCCGCCCTGCCAGAGGAAGCGCTGACCGGAGAGCAGGTCGTGCATCTGGAACTGCTTGTCGGCCTCGATGCCGAGCGCGTGGGCGTCGAGCTCGAGCCAGCCGGACTGGGTGTTGCGCGGGTCGAGGTTGACCACCGTCAGCACCACGTTGTCGCCGTCGGGGCTCGACTTCAGGTAGGCGATCAGCTGCTCGTTGTCGACCGGCACGAAGCGCAGGCTCCAGTCCGAGTGCAGCGCCGGGTTCTCGCGCCGGATGCGGTTCACGCGCGCGATGAAGCCGCGCAGGCTGTCCGGGCGGTCGAGGTCCCAGAAGCGGAGCTGGTATTTCTCGCTGTCGAGATACTCCTCGCTGCCCGGCTCGCGCGGCGCCGCTTCCATCAGCTCGTAGGCCGGGCCGTAGATGCCGTAGCTCGCGGCGAGCGTCGCGGCGAGCACCAGGCGCGCCATGAACATCGGCCGGCCGCCGAACTGCAGGTTCTCGTTGAGGATATCGGGCGTGTTCGGCCAGGCGTTGGGACGGTAGACCTCGCGCCCGGGGCCTTGCGTGAGCTCGGTGAAGTACTCGGTCAGCTCGTGCTTGGTGTTGCGCCAGGTGAAGTAGGTGTAGGACTGCGAGAAGCCGAGCTTGGCCAGGCGGTGCATCAGCTTGGGCCGGGTGAAGGCCTCGGCGAGGAAGATCACGTCGGGGTGCTTCTTCTTCACCTCGGCGATCGCCCATTCCCAGAACGCGAACGCCTTGGTGTGCGGGTTGTCGACGCGGAAGATCTTCACCCCCTCGCCGATCCAGTAGTCGAGCACGCTCTTCAGCTCGGCCCACAGCCCGCGCCAGTCCTCGCTCTCGAAGTTGAACGGGTAGATGTCCTGGTACTTCTTGGGCGGGTTCTCGGCGTACTGCACGCTGCCGTCGGGGCGAAAGCGGAACCACTCGGGGTGCGCCTTGACGTAGGGATGGTCCGGCGCGCACTGGTAGGCGATGTCGAGCGCGATCTCGATGCCGTGCGCGGCGGCCTTCTTCACCAGGCGGCGGAAGTCCTCGATCGTGCCGAGCTCGGGCAGGATGTCCTTGTGGCCGCCCTCTTTGGCGCCGATCGCCCAGGGGCTGCCGACGTCGTCCGGCTCCGGGGCGAGGCTGTTGTTCCTGCCTTTCCTCTTTTCCCGCCCGATCGGGTGGATCGGCGGAAAGTACAGCACGTCGAAGCCGAGCTCGGCGACATACGCGAGCCGCGCCTCGACGTCCTTGAAGGTGCCGTGGCGGCCGGGCTCGGCGGAAGCCGAGCGGGGGAAGAGCTCGTACCAGCTGCTGTAGCGCGCGCGCTCGCGGTCGGCCACGAGCGGCAGCTCGAGCGGATAGCTCGTGGCGAGGCCGCGGTCGGGGTAGCGCGCCGCGACCCCGGCGAGCGCCTCGTCGAGCGCGAGCGCCTGCAGCGCGCGCGCGTCGCCGGACTTCTTCGCCGCGCCGGCGCGCAGCTTGGCGGCCCAGTCGAGCAGCGCCTTCATGTCCCGGTTGTCCGCGGCGCGCGCGGCGGCGGCCTCGATCAGCACCGCGCCGGCGAGCGCCGCGCTGCGGATGTCCTCGGCGTCGATGCGGCGCTCGAGCTCGTGGCGCCAGGACTCGAAGTGGTCGACCCAGGCGGTCACCGTGTAGAGATAGCGCCCGGGCGACGGCGGCACGAAGCTGCCGAAGTAGCGGTCGTTGTTGAGCAGCTGCATCTCGGTCTCGCGCCAGCTCTTCTCGTCCTCGGCGCGCCAGCGCAGCATCACGCGCAGCAGGTCGTGGCCGTCGGTGAGGCAGTGCGCCTCGATCTCGGCCGGCTCGCCGGCGATGCGCTTGGCCGCGAAGCGCCCGCCGTCGACGCAGGGCAGGACCGCGTCGACCACCGCGCGCACGCGTCCGTCCTCGCCCGAGCGGGTCCGCTTCGGCTCAGCCATGGGGCCCCTGCCCGTGAGGCTCGCACTTCAGGATCAGCGTGGAGAGCGGCGGCAGGGTGAGGCTGATCGAGTTGCCGCGCCCGTGCATGCCGACCGGCGCCGACTCGACGCCGCCGAGGTTGCCCCAGCCCGCGCCGCCGAAATCGTGCGCGTCGCTGTTGACGATCTCGCGCCAGTAGCCCGCCTGCGGCACGCCGACCATGTAGTTGGGGCGCGGCAGCGGGGTGAAGTTGCACACCACCAGCAGCGTCGCCCCCTCGCCCGGCTTCGGCTTGCGCAGGAAGGCGATCACGCTCGATTCCGCGTCGGCGGCGTCGATCCATTCGAAGCCTTCCCAGGAGAAGTCGACCTGGTGGAGCGCGGGCTCGTCGCGGTAGACGCGGTTCAGGTCCTTGACGAAGCGCTGCACGCCCGCGTGCTCGTCGCGCTCGGTGACCCACCACTCGAGCTCGCCGTCGTGGGTCCACTCGCGGCGCTGGCCGAACTCGCAGCCCATGAACAGCATCTTCTTGCCCGGGTGCGCCCACATGTAGCCGTACAGCGCCCGGAGGTTGGCGAACTGCTGCCAGGCGTCCCCCGGCATCTTGCCCACCAGCGAGCCCTTGCCGTGCACCACCTCGTCGTGCGAGAGCGGCAGCACGAAGTTCTCGTTGAAGGCGTAGATGAGCGAGAAGGTGAGCTGGCCGTGGTGGTACTTGCGGTTGATCGGGTCTTCCTTCATGTAGGCCAGGTTGTCGTGCATCCAGCCCATGTTCCACTTCATGCCGAAGCCCAGGCCCCCGAGGTAGACCGGGCGCGAGACCATCGGCCAGGCGGTCGATTCCTCGGCGACGGTGACCACGTCAGGGTGGTCGCGGTAGACCGCCTCGTTCATCCTGCGCAGGAAGTCGATCGCCTCGAGGTTCTCCTTGCCGCCGTACTTGTTCGGGATCCACTCGCCGTCCTTGCGCGCGTAGTCCAGGTACAGCATCGAGGCCACGGCGTCGACGCGCAGCCCGTCGAGGTGGTACTTGTCGAGCCAGAACAGGCCCGAGGACATGAGAAAGCCGCGCACCTCGTTCCTGCCGTAGTTGAAGATGCTCGAGCCCCACTCGGGGTGATAGCCCTGGCGCGGGTCGGCGTGCTCGTAGAGGTGCGTGCCGTCGAAGTAGGCGAGCCCGTGGGCGTCGGTCGGGAAGTGCGACGGCACCCAGTCGAGGATCACGCCGATGCCGTTCTGGTGCATGTGGTCGACGAAGTACATGAAGTCCTGCGGCGTGCCGTAGCGCGCGGTGGGCGCGAAGTAGCCGGTGGTCTGGTAGCCCCAGGAGCCGTAGAAGGGGTGCTCGGTGACCGGCATCAGCTCGACGTGGGTGAAGCCGATCCAGTTCATGTACTCGGCGAGCGCGTGCGCGAGCTCGCGCCAGGAGAGGAACTCGCCGTCCTTGCGCCGCCAAGAGCCCGCGTGCAGCTCGTAGATCGCCATCGGCGAGGCGAGCCCGTTCCTCGCCGCGCGCGTCTTCATCCACTCGGCGTCGTTCCACTCGTATTCGAGCGTCCAGACGCGCGAGCCGGTGGCCGGCGGATGCTCGGAGAAGAAGCCGAACGGGTCGGCCTTGTCGACCGTGTAGTCGCCCGCGTTCGAATGGATGCGGTACTTGTAGGCCTGGCCGCGCGCGAGGCCGGCGACCTTGCCCTGCCACACGCCCGAGCCGTCGGCGCGCGCCGCGAGCGGATCGGCGTCGGGATTCCAGCCGTTCCACTCGCCGATCACCGACACCGAGCGCGCGTTCGGCGCCCAGACGCCGAACTGCGCGCTCTTGCCGTCGGCGGCGAGATGGCAGCCGAGCTTGTCGTAGAGCCGGCCGTGCGAGCCCTCGCGGAACAGATAGACGTCGTGATCGGTCAGCACGGTGGTTGACTCCATTATTACTTGGTGGCCGCGTGCCGGGCCCGTTGACCGCCGTGCAGCGCGCGGGGCGCTGCAGGCGTGAAGAAGAAGCGCAATCAAGGCAAGGACTGCGCCCCAGCCTCTGACTTAAATTAACACAGCCCCGCTCTCAAAACAATCCACAATAAATCAGCCAGTTACGAGATTTCCTGTAACCGCGGCGACACGTGATCGTAGGTAACATGGCCTCAAATATCATAGGGTTGTCGGCGCTTCGGGGAGGCGCAGAGCGGAATCTCCACACAATTTTCAATCGTTAAGCAGGAGGCGCGCAAAATCATCGCAACCAAGCCCGAGAACCCACAGATGCAGGCAGACATGGCGGGGATGAAGATCAAGTGGGATGACTCGAACATGAAGAGTTCCTACGCCAACGTCTGCAACGTCACCAGCACGCGCGAGGAAGTGGTGATGCTCTTCGGTATGAACCAGGCGTGGAACAGGGGCCAGAAGGAGGTCACGATCCAACTCACCGACCGCATCGTCATCAGCCCGTTCGCCGCGAAGCGCCTCAGCCTGCTGCTCGGCAATGTGGTGACCGAGTACGAGAAGCGCTTCGGCACGCTCGACATCGAAACGGGAGCGGGGGCCGCGAGCACGAAGAGCTAGCACGACGCTCCCCGACGTCATCATCGGGGTATCCTGAGGCCACATGAGCTCGGTCGAACCGGAAATCCACGAACAGTACGGCCAGGGGCAGGTGGCCGACCTGGCCGGTCGGCGCGCCTACGACCAGGCGTGGCGCAGGTTCGCGGGCGAGCAGTCGCCCGAGGAGTTCTGCCGCAGCTGGCTGATGATCCAGTCGCACATGATCGGCGGCGTCTCCGACGGGGTCGTGATCCTTCTCAAGCCCGGCACCTCGACGTTTTCGCCGGTCGCCTTCCTGCCCGAAAGCCCGGCGAACCGCGCGCTATTCGCGCCGATCAGCGAGCGCGCGCTGAAGGAAGGGCGTGGCATCGTCGAGCCGCAGACCGAGACCCAGCCCGAGGGCGCGCCGGGCCCGCGCTACCAGCTCGCCTACCCGGTTCGCGTGGACGGCAAGGTGCAGGGGGTGATCGGGGTCGACATCGACTGGCGGCCCGAGGCGCGCCTGCAGTCGGCGATCCGCGACCTGCAATGGGGCTCGGGCTGGATCGAGCTGGTGCTGCGGCGCCACGCCGATCCGCTGCAGGCGGAGCGCCAGCGCCTGCATCTGGCGCTCGACCTGGTGGCGACGCTGCTCGAGCAGGACCGCTTCAACGACAGCGCCACCGCCTTCGCCACCCAGCTCGCCTCGAAGCTCGGCTGCGACCGCGTGTCGGTGGGCGTGCTCGAGGGCAAGCGCGTCAAGCTGCGCGCGGTGTCACACTCGGCGCAGTTCGAGCAGCGCGCGAACCTTTTGCGCGCGGTCGAGGGCGCGATGGAGGAGGCGGTCGACCAAGTGGAGCCGGTGGTTTTTCCGCCGGAGCAGGACGCCCGTCCGGTGGTCGCGCGGGCGCACGAGGCGCTGCTGCACGAGTCCGAGGCGGGCAGCGCCGCGACCTTTCCGCTGCTGCACGGCGAGAAGGTGGTCGGCGCGCTGACCCTGGAGCGCGCCAAGGGCTTTCGCTTCGACGTGCCGACGCTCGAGGTCTGCGCCGCCGTGGCCTCGGTCGCCGGCCCGATCGTCGAGCTGAAGCGCGCCAACGAGGTCAGCCTGCCGCGGCACGCCGGGCGCTCGGCCAAGTGGTTCTGGGAGATGCTGGTCGGCGCCGGGCACGCCGGGCTCAAGCTCGGCGCGCTGGGGCTGGCCGCGCTGGCCGCGTTC
>CAZLUX010000037.1:0-20196 GCA_964562815.1 uncultured Enterobacteriaceae bacterium | reverse complement strand
CCGAACCGCATCGCCCCCGCCCGCGCCGCCTCGCGCATGCGGTCGTCGCGCATCGCCCGGTCGGCCTCGCCCAGCAGCTGCGCGAGCCCGAGCGTGTCGATGGGGTCGCACAGCCAGCCGTCTTCGCCCTCGCGCAGGATCTCCGCGGCGCCGCAGCGCCGGCTCAGAATCGCGGGCAGGCCCATCGCCAGCGCGTCGAGCACGCCCTCGGGAAAGGCTTCGGAGTACGTGGGCAGCAGCAGGCAGTCGGCCGCGGCGTAGACCTGCCGCAGGTCCTCGGGCGCATCGAGAAAGCGCACCCGCTCCGAGAGCCCGGCCTGGCGCGCGCGCGAGGCAAAGCGGCTCGCATCGGGGTCCGCGCCCGCGACCACCAGCCACAGGTGCCTCGCGCCGGTCGCCGCGAGCGCGTCGATCGCCGCGCCGAGGCCCTTCTCGGCGAACCCGGGGCCGGCGAACGCGAACACGGTGTCGCGCGGGTGCACGCCGAGCTCGGCGCGCGCGGCGCCCCGCCTCGCCTCGCGCTCGCGCGGGTGGAAGCGCTCCAGGTCGACGCCGTCGTAGATCACGTGCAGCTTCTCGGGCGCGATGCGGTAGGCGTGCCGGATCGCGTCGCGCAGCCGCGCGGTGGCGCACACCACTGCGCGCAGGCGCGGGTGCTCGAACATCTCCTTCTCGGCGGCCTGCAGATAGCGCGCGTAGGGCCCGGAGGTGGCGCGCGCAGCCGCCGCCAGCGAGCCGCTCGCGCGGAACACGTCGCAGCCGGGAATGCGCTCGTGCGACTGCACCAGGTCGAAGCCCTGGCGGCGCCAGGCCGCGCGCGCCGCGCGCGCGAACGACGATTCGCGCCAGAGCCTGCCCAGGCCCGGCGGGTCGACCCTGAGCAGGCGCCGGGCCCGCCAGTCCTCGGCGCTGCGCGCGATCAGCGTCGGCTCGAAGCCCGCCGCCTCGAGCGCCGGCAGCACGCCGGCGATGAAGCGCTCGGGCCCGCCGCGCGCCTCGTAGCGCTCGCGAACGATCGCGATCTTGGTTTTCCTCTCCGCCATGCAGCGAAGATACCACCGCCGGCGCTATTGCAGCGCATGCTCCGCGCTCAGAAACCAGGTTCGCCCGGCCTGAGGGTAGGCGCAGATCGCGGTCGCGCAGCCGAACGAGTCGACGATGCCGTAGCTGTAGTAGCGCTTGTCGAAGACGTTGTCGAGCGCGGCCGAGATTCGCCATCCGGCCACGCTGCGGATCAGCTTGAGGTCGGCCAGGGCGTAGTCCGGCATGAGCTGCGGGAAGGTGTTCGCCTGGTCGTTGTCGTAGCGCTGCCGGCCGACGTAGCGCGCCGAGGCGATCAGCTGCGTGCGCGGCGCCGCGCGCCACACCGCGCGCAGATCCGCCAGTGCGCGCGGCACCAGCGGCACATCCTTGCCGGCGACGTCGACGCCGCCGTAGACGCCGGTCCTGAACTTCGCGCTCTGCAGCACCAGGCTGCCGGAGAGCTCCAGGCGCGGGGACACGTCCGCCTCGCCGAACAGCTCGAAGCCGCTGCGGCGCGTGGGCGAGAGATTGGTATTGGCGCCGAAGGGCACCACGATCGGGCTGAAGTAGATCTCGTTGTCGAGGTCGATCTCGTAGACGTTGGCGCGCAGGCGCAGGCCCCGCACGCGGTACTCGAGGCCCGCGTCGCGGTGGCGGGCGGTCTGCGGCTCGAGGAGCTTGCCGCTCGCGGTGTAGCCGTCCTCGTCGACGGTCGCGACCCGGAAGCTCGTGCCGAGCCGGCCGTACGCGGTCCAGGCGTCGCTCAGGGCGAGCTGAAGGCCGAGCTCGCCCGCGTGCGGGCTGCGGGTCTGTTCCTGGTCGCTCGCGAAAAAGCCCGTTTGCGCGAGCCGGGTCGAAACCCGCTGCGTGCGCCAGCCGAGCGTGACCTTGGCGGCCGGCGCGGCCTGCACGCTGGCCTGGACATAGAAGGCGCTGTTGTCCTGCGACGCCGTGGTGCTCGAGCTCGGCGCCGCGATCGAGGCGGGGTCGGCGGCGAAGGCGCGGTCGAAGTCCCAGCGGCTCAGGTCGACGCCGAGGACGAGGCTCGTCGGCAGCACGGCGTCCGACATCCAGCGCAACCGGGGCCCGAAGCTCAGGCTGCGAAGCCTGGCCTCGTTGTACGAAGCCAGGCTCACGTAGTTCGCCTTCGAGAGCTGATCGCGGTAGCCCAGGTCGGCGGCGAGCTCCAGCTTGCCGAGGCGGCGGCTGCCGAGCAGGGTGACGAAGTTGCCGTCGCGGGCCGACCAGTCGTCGGGCGTGTCGGTCCCGCGCGGATCGGAGGCGAGCTGGATCTGGTCGCGCACGCCGGGCAGCCGCAGGCGCTGGGCATCGCCGCCGAACTTGAACGCGAGCTCCCCCGTCTCGCCCCGGTAGCGCAGGTCTCCGGTGACGCTATCCTGGCGCACGCGGTTGTTGGCGCGGTAGTTGTCGCTCTCGAAATGGCTGCCCGAGACGAGCGCGCCGAAGCGCTCGCCCGCGAGATTGAGGCTCGCGCGCGCGTCCGCCGAGCCGTAGGACCCGGCGCCGGCGAAAACGGTGCCGTCCTTCGTCCCCGCGCGCGGCCCCTTGGTGATGATGTTGATGGTGCCGCCCGCGGCGCCGCCGCCGTAGAGCACCGAGCCGGCGCCGCGCAGGATCTCGATGCGCGCGATCGATTGCAGCGGGATCGCCGACAGCTTGGTCGAGCTCAGGTCGTTCTCGTTCAGCCGCACCCCGTCGAGCAGCACGAGCGTGTTCTGGTCGCCGGTGATGCCGAATCCGCGCAGGTCGAGCTGCCGGTCGGGCGAGCCCGAATTGTTGCGCGCATACAGGCCGCCGAGGTGGGCGAGCACCTCCGGCAGCGTACGCGCCGTGTCGCGCGCGATGTCGCGCGCGGTGATGACCATCATGCCCACCGGCGCATCGAGCCGGCGCTCCGGGAAGCGCGTCGCGGTCACCACCACCGCCTCGTCGGATGGTTGAGCCTGCGCGCAGACGGCAGGCAAGGACGCGGCCAGGACGCAGAGACCGATCGCGGGGAAACGCATGCAAACCTCCCTGGCGTCGACCCCGACGCCGCAAGTTGGTGGAATTCGCTTCCAAGGCCGGTCTCCGGGCTCGCAAGTCTTGGCGCCCCGCCTTCCCGCGCGAGGGACACTCGCGCAGTGGCATGCTGGGGCGCCCGCACTTGCCTACCGTTGCGGGGGCAGCACAGGCATTGCGGCCGGACGGGCCGGGCGCGCACCTGTTTCCCGTTTCATCCGCGGCGCGGGGAGCGCGCCGCGGACACCTTGCAGCAAGAGAGGATTATAGCGGCCCGGTCAGAAACGCTCGATCCTGGCCGAGTAACGCTCGACGATGAGACGGTAGAGCCGCCCCCCGATCTGGACGTGGGCGAATTCGGGCTGCCCCAGGGCGACGGCGTCCGCCGCCCCTTTGGCGCGAAAACCGAAGCTGCCGCCGGCGATCAGCTCGCCGAGCAGCCGCTCGAGCTCGGCGGCCGCGATGCCGTCGCCCGAGTTGTCGACTAGTTCACAGATCCGGCCCCGGGGGGTGCGGCCCTGCACGCATAGTCCCATGACAGGCTCCTTAGCAATGATCAGGAAACACATGCAAAACCGGGCGTTATTTCTTGACGCAGCTTGAAATTTGAAACATAGTTTACGCGTGGAAGCCGAGTTCAACTCGCTCGAAGCCAAGGTTGCCCAGTTCGTCGCCCTGTGCGAGCGGCTGCGTGCGGAGAACATCCAATTGCGCCAGGACCTGCTGTCGGCCCGCAACGACGCCAAGCGGCTGAACGAGAAGATCGACGGCGCAAAGGACAAGCTCGAGCGCCTGGCGTCGCGCCTGCCCGGGTAGCGCAATCATGGCGGACGGCGCGAAAACGGTCGACGTCGAGCTGCTCGGGCGCACCTACCGCGTGGCGTGCGGCGACGGCGAGCGCGAGAGCCTGATGCAGGCGGTCGCCTACCTCGACGGCAAGATGGACGAAATCAAGGTCGCGGGCAAGGTGACCGGCGGCGAGCGCATTGCCGTGATGGCCGCCCTCAACATCGCCCACGAGCTGCTCTCGACCAAGCTCGGCGACGGCTACGACGTCGGCCAGGTCAAGCGCCGCATCGCGGCGCTCGAGAGCAAGCTCGATGCGGTGCTCGCACAGCAGGAGAAACTCTTCTAGCGTCAGGCGCTACAATACGGCTATCGATCGACGCCCCCTGCTGTGCGCGACCGGGCTCATATTTTCCGAACCGATAGCTTCCTTAGGTTGCGGCCTTTGAGTCACTGTTGAGATCGTCCCACGCTCGCGTGCCGGACGAACCTGATGTGACCGGAAAGCGACCACCCTGATTAGCAGGGTTCGGGAGCCGAGCCCACCGGCACGAGCGGGGGGCACCCCAACAACGAGAAGATGAGCTACTGGCTGATGAAGAGCGAGCCCGACGAGTGCTCGATCGACGACGTGCTCGCCGCACCGGGCCGCAGGACGCCCTGGACCGGGGTGCGCAACTACCAGGCGCGCAACTTCATGCGCGACGCGATGCGCGTCGGCGACGGCGTGCTGTTCTATCACTCGAGCTGCGCCGAGCCCGGAATCGCGGGCCTGGCCGAGGTGGCTTCGCCCGCTTACCCCGACCCGACCCAGTTCGAGCGCAAGAGCCCGTACTACGATCCCAAGGCGAGCCGCGCCGCGCCGCGCTGGTTCTGCGTCGACGTGCGCGCGAAGCGCAAGACGAGCCTGGTCCCGCTCGCCGCGCTGCGCGCGCACAAGGCGCTCGGGGCGATGGCGCTGCTGCGGCCCGGCAATCGCCTGTCGATCACGCCGGTGAGCGCCGCCGAGTGGCGCTTCATCACGGAGAAGCTGCTTTGAGCGAGCTGGGCAACGACACGCTGCTGCGCGCGCTGGCGCGCGAGCCGACCGAGTACACGCCGATCTGGCTGATGCGCCAGGCCGGGCGCTACCTGCCCGAGTACACCGCGACGCGGAGCCGCGCCGGAAGCTTCCTCGCGCTCGCCAAGAGCCCGGCGCTCGCGACCGAGGTCACGCTCCAGCCGCTCGAGCGCTTCCCCCTCGACGCCGCGATCCTGTTCTCCGACATTCTCACCGTGCCCGACGCGATGGGCCTGGGGCTGCACTTCGCGCAAGGCGAAGGCCCGCGCTTCGAGCGGCCGTTGCGCGACGAGACCGCGATCGCCGCCCTCGCCGCACCGGACCCGACGCGCGAGCTGCGCTACGTGCTCGACGCGGTGCGCGAGATTCGCCGCGCGCTCGCCGGACGGGTGCCGTTGATCGGCTTCTCGGGCAGCCCGTATACGCTCGCCTGCTACATGGTGGAGGGCTCGGGCAGCAACGACTTCGCCGCCCTCAAGACCCTGCTCTACGCGCGTCCGCGGCTGCTGCACCGCATTCTCGAAGTCAATGCGCGCGCGGTGACCGATTATCTGAACGCCCAGATCGAGGCCGGCGCGCAGGCGGTGATGCTGTTCGACACCTGGGGCGGCAACCTCAGCCACGCCGGCTACGAGGAATTCTCGCTCGCCTACTCGAGGCGGGTGATCGCCGGGCTGAAGAAGGAAAACGAGGGGCGCCCCGTACCCTGCATCCTGTTCACCAAGGGCGGCGGCCAGTGGCTCGAGGCGATCGCCGACAGCGGCTGCGATGCGGTGGGGCTAGATTGGAGCGTCGATCCGGCGCGCGCGCGCGCCCAGGTCGGGGCGCGCGTCGCGTTGCAGGGCAATCTCGATCCCAGCGCGCTTTTCGCGCCGCCCCAGGCGGTGCGCGAGCAGGCGCGCAAGGTGCTGGACGCCTTCGGCAGCGCGCCCGGCCACGTCTTCAACCTCGGCCACGGCATCTCGCAGCACGCCTCGGTCGATTCCGTGGCCGCCCTGGTGGACGAAGTGCGCACTTACAGCCGCAAGCTTCGACACGTGCGACCGTGATATTTCGCTTCCCCCGGCTTGACTTATTCACAAAATTCGGATTTCCCTCTTGGCACAGGGTGATCACGAGCTCTCACTGGGAAGCGTTCCGCAACCCATTGGTTTTAAGGCCTATTTAATGAGCCCTCGCAGGGCCCACAGAATTGTGGATGCGCCGCATCAGCGAGGTTGCACCGAGATGACAGCCTTACCCACAACTTTATCCACAGAAATTTGTGGATAGGGAGATTTGCCTTTTGGGGGCAATGGTTACGCCGAGCATCTCAACGCTTCGATTGAACTGTCGAAGGTAATCCATTGCCTGCGGGGGAACTTTTTTGGGCGCAAGAAACGCGTTCCCAGAGGCGATGAAGATCCTGCGCGTCGCGCTGGACGTGCCGCTCGCGACCCTGTTCGACTACGTCCTGCCCGAAGGGCTCGAGGCCGACGTCGGCGACCGCGTGGTGGTCCCGTTCGGGGCACGCCAGCGCATCGGGGTGGTGATCGAGCGGGCGCCGCACAGCGCCTTCCAGGCGCGGCTCAAACCCGTCGCCGCGGTGCGCGATGACGCGCCGCGCCTGAGCAGCCACTGGCTCGATCTGATCCGGTTCCTGTCTAGCTACTACCAGCGCCCGCTCGGCGAGACGGCGATCGCGGCGCTGCCGCCGCGGCTGCGCTCGCTCAAGCCCTTGCCGCGCGCGGCGCGGCGCGCGCAGCCGGACGAACCCGCGGCCGGTCATGGCAGCCCGCGCTTCGTCGCCGAGCACGCCCTCAGCGCGGAGCAGCAGCGCGCATTCGAGCGCCTGGGCGCGGCGCTGGGCGCCTACCGGCCGTTCCTTCTCCACGGCGTCACCGGCAGCGGCAAGACCGAGATCTACCTTCACCTCGTCGCCGAGGCGCTGGCCCGGGGCGGGCAGGCGCTGGTGCTGGTACCCGAAATCGGCCTCACGCCACAGCTCGAAGCGCGCTTCCGCCACGCTTTTCCCGAAGCGGTCATCTCGGTCATGCACAGCGCGCTACAGGACACCGCGCGCACCGCCGCCTGGCTCGCCGCCGCCCGCGGTGAAGCGCAGATCGTGCTCGGGACCCGCCTCGCGGTCCTCGCGCCGATGCCGCGCCTCGCGCTGGTGGTGGTCGACGAGGAGCACGACACCTCGTTCAAGCAGCAGGAGGGGCTGCGCTACTCGGGGCGCGACGCGGCCGTGGTGCGCGCCAAGCTCGCCGCCTGCCCGGTGGTGCTCGGCACCGCAACGCCCGCGCTGGAGACCTGGTTCAACTGCACAGCCGGCCGCTACGAGAGAATCGCGCTCGACAACCGCGCCGCGCCGGGGGCGCGCCTGCCGGCGGTGCGCACCATCGACCTGCGCCGCGAGCCGGCCGAGCACGGCATCGCGGCCAGCCTTGCCGCCGCGATCGGCGAGCGCCTCGGCCGCGCCGAGCAGAGCCTGATCTTCATCAACCGCCGCGGCTACGCCCCGGTGCTCGGCTGCGAAGCATGCGGCTGGGTCGCGGGCTGCGCCCGGTGCAGCGCGCACCTGGTGCTGCACACCGCCGACCGCCGGCTGCGCTGCCATCACTGCGGCGCCGAGGAGGCCATCCCGCGAGCCTGCCCGACCTGCGGCAACGCGGACCTGCGCGCGGCAGGGCGGGGCACGCAGCGCGTCGAGGAATCCCTGGCGGCGATGTTCCCCGCCGCGCGCCTGGTGCGTATCGACCGCGATAGCGCGCGCCGACGCGGCGAGCTCACCCGCGCGCTGGACGGCGTGCGGCGCGGCGAGGCCGACATCCTGGTCGGGACCCAGCTGCTCGCCAAGGGGCACGATTTCCCCGACCTGACGCTGGTCGGCGTGCTCAACGCCGACCACGCGCTGCTCTCGACCGACTACCGGGCCGGCGAGCGGCTGTTCGCCACCCTGGAGCAGGTCGCGGGGCGCGCCGGGCGGCGCGAGCGCCCCGGCGAGGTGCTGATCCAGACCCGCTACCCGCAGCACCCGCTGTTCGAGGCGCTCGAGCGCCACGACTACGCGGGCTTCGCCGCCTCCCAGCTCGCCGAGCGCGAGTCGGCCGGCTTCCCGCCGTTCGTCGCCGAGGCCGTGTTGCGCGCCGAGGCGAAGACCCTGGCCGCCGCGCTTGCCTTCCTGCGAGAGGCGGCGCAGCAGGTTCCGGCGCCGCCTGAAGTCAGCATCTACGACCCGGTGCCGAACGTGATCACGCGCCGCGCCGACTTCGAGCGCGCGCAGCTTCTGGTGCAGTCCCGCTCGCGCCCGGCGCTGCAGGCGTTCCTGCAGCGCTGGACGGAAAAGCTGTTCGAGACATCGCCGCGGGGCCTGCGCTGGCACCTCGACGTCGACCCGATCGAGTTCGACTGAGCGCCCCGGTATAATTCGCGCCTTTTCCCATGACGTCGGACCCTAAATCAGCGCTCGCGGATGCACTGCGAAAAGCGCTTGAAAAAGAAGCGCCTGAACACGCGCAGCTTCCGATCGTCTTCGAGCGGGCGAAGCAGCCGGAGCATGGCGACTTCGCTTGCACGATCGCACTCCAATTGGCGAAGCCCCTTCGCCGCAACCCGCGAGACCTTGCCCTGAGCCTGTCGAATGCCACGGTGTCCCTGACACCGTCGATCATGGAGCTGATCGACAAGCCCGAAGTCGCGGGACCAGGCTTCATCAATTTCCGCTTGAAACCAGAGGCCAAGCGCGAAGTCGTGCGCCGCGTGCTCGCCGACGGACCGAACTACGGCCGCGGAAATCCGGAACAACCCGAAAACATTCAGGTCGAGTTCGTTTCGGCCAATCCGACGGGGCCGCTGCACGTCGGCCACGGGCGCGGCGCGGCCTACGGCGCGAGCCTCGCCAGCCTGCTCGAGTTCTCCGGCCACCGCGTCACCCGCGAGTTCTACGTCAACGACGCCGGCCGGCAGATGGACATCCTCGCGCTGTCGGTCTGGCTGCGCTACCTGCAGGCGCGCGGCAGCGTAGTGCCGTTCCCGGAGGACGGTTATCGCGGCGACTACGTGGGCGGGATCGCGGCGCGCCTGGCCGAGGCTCACGTGGCGCGCTTCGTGCGCGACGCCGAGGCGCTGCCGCAGCCTGCCCCGGGCGACGACCCCGACGCGGCGCTCGACGCGCTGATCGCCGCGGCAAAATCGGCGCTCGGCGAGGACTGGCGCGACCTGCACCGCTTCGCGCTCGAGGAAATGCTCGCCGACCAGCGCGACGATCTCACGCAGTTCCGGGTCGAGTTCGATCACTGGTTCTCGGAGCAGTCGCTGTTCGACAAGGGCGCGGTCGCGCGCACCGTCGAGCAGCTCGACGCAGGGGGGCACCTGTATCGAAAGGACGGCGCGCTGTGGTTCCGCTCCAGCGCGTTCGGCGACGAGAAAGACCGTGTGGTTCAGCGCGAGAACGGGCAGTACACCTACTTTGCCTCCGACATCGCCTACCACGCGGACAAGTTCGGTCGCGGCTTCGGGCGCGTGATCGACGTCTGGGGAGCCGACCACCACGGCTACATCCCGCGCGTGCGGGGCGCGCTCGCCGCGCTCGGCCTGCCCGCCGACCGCCTGACGGTGGCGCTGGTGCAGTTCGCCGTGCTCTACCGCGGCGGCGAGAAGGTCGCGATGGGCAAGCGCTCGGGCGATTTCGTCAGCCTGCGCGAGCTGCGCGACGAGGTCGGCAACGACGCGGCGCGCTTCTTCTACGTCATGCGCAAGTCCGACCAGCACCTGGACTTCGATCTCGATCTCGCCAAGAGCGAGTCGCAGGACAATCCCGTGTACTACGTGCAGTATGCGCACGCCCGGGTGTGCAGCGTGTTCGCGCAATGGGGGGGCGATCCGGAGCAGCTCGCGCGCGTGTCGCTCGCGCCGCTCACGAACCCGCGCGAGCTGTCGCTGACGCAGCGCCTGGGGGCGTTTCCCGAGACGATCCAGGCGGCGGCGCGCGATCTCGCGCCGCACGCCCTTGCGTTCTACCTGCGCGAACTCGCGGGCGAGTTCCACAGCTACTATAATGCCGAGCGCATCCTGCTCGACGACGACGCGCTGCGGCTGGCGCGCCTCGCGCTCTGCGCAGCGGTGCGGCAGGTGCTCGCGAACGGACTGTCGCTGCTAGGCGTCAGCGCACCGGAGAAAATGTGATGGCCAGGTCCAGATCCCCGCAGGCAACGCGCAACAAATCGGGCGGCGGCTTCCTGCTCGGGGTCTTCATCGGCCTGTTCATCGGCCTTGCGATCGCGCTGGCGATCGCGTTCTACCTCAACAAGACGCCTCTGCCGTTCACCGCCAGGACGCAGCCGAGCCCCGACAAGGTCGAACAGAGCGGGAAACCGCCGACGATCGCCGGCATGCCGGAGAACGGGACGGCCGGCGCGGCGACGCCGAAGTTCGACTTCTACAAGATCCTGCCCCAGGGCGAGCAGACGCTCACCGACAAGCAGCTCAAGGAAAGCGCGGGCACGGCGTCCAAGGGCAAGGCGCCCTCCGGCAACGAGGTCTATTTCGTCCAGACGGGATCGTTCCAGAACCCCGCCGAGGCCGACAACCAGAAGGCGCAGCTCGCGATTCTGGGCATCGATTCGAACGTGCAGCCGGCGGCGCTGCCCGGCAAGGGGACCTGGTATCGCGTGCGCGTGGGGCCCTACACAAAACTTGACGACATCAATCGGGTGCGACAGACGCTGGCGCAGAACGGAATCAGCGCCAGCGTGGTCAAAGTGGATACTTCTCCCTCAGCTAAGGCACAAAGATGAACCCAGACCGCCGCCGTATCGTGCTCGCGCTTGGACTCGCGTCCCTGGCCTCTCCCCTGACCGCGCTGGCGGAGGTGCCGTCGCCGGACAAGTACCTCGTGATCAAGCCGCCGATGCCGGTCGAAACGCCAGGCAAGATCAACGTCATCGAGTTCTTCTGGTACGGGTGCCCGCACTGCTACGACCTCGAGCCGCTGATCGAGCCGTGGATCAAGCGCCTGCCGCCCGACGTGGCCTTCCATCGCGTGCCGGCGGTGTTCACCAACCCGCAATGGACGCACGACGCGGCGGTCTTCTACGCGCTCGATGCGCTCGGCCAGATCCCGAGGCTGCACCGTCCGCTGTTCGACGCCATCCATCAGGACCATTTGCGCACGGCCGACCCGGAAGCCCTGCACCAATGGCTGCGCAGACAAGGCGTCGACGTGAAGCAGTTCGACGACGCGATGAAGTCCTTCGGCGTGCAGAGCCGGGTGCGCCGCGCCGCCCAGCTGTCGATCGCCTACCAGATCACCGGCACCCCGGCGATGGCGGTGCAGGGCCGATACACCATCAATCTGGACAACTTGAGCGGCTTTCCCGAGCTCCTGTCGATCACCGATTACCTGATCGGCGTCGTGCGCAAGGACATGGCCGGCAAGGGCTGAACCGGCGCGAATGCGCGCGGTCATCACCGGCGCGTCCACCGGCATCGGCGAAGCGCTCGCCCGTCACTACGCCGGCCCCGACGGCGCGCTGGGGCTGATCGCACGCCGCGGCGACGCGCTCGAGTCGCTGGCGGCGGGCCTGCCGGGTCGAACCGCGGTCTACCCGCTCGACGTCGCCGACGAGCAGGCGCTCGCCGGCGCGGCGCGGGACTTCACCGAGCGCTTCGGCGTGCCCGATCTGGTGATCGCCAATGCCGGCGTCTCGGTGGGAACGCGCGGGGACGATTACTCCGACATCGCGAAGCTGCGCCGGGTCATCGACGTCAACCTGGTCGGCCTGGCTGCAACGCTCGCCGCGTTCGCCCCCGCGATGCGCGCCGCCGGGCGCGGGACGCTGTGCGGCATCGCGAGCGTGTCGGGGTTCCGCGGCCTCGCCGGCGCCGGCGCCTACTGCGCCTCCAAGGCCGCAGCCATCACCTGGCTCGAGAGCCTGCGCGCCGAGCTGCGCGGCAGCGGCGTGTCGGTGGTCACGGTGTGCCCGGGCTACGTCGACACCCCGCTATCGAGAGTGAACCCCTACCGCATGCCCTTCCTGCTGCCGGCGGACGAAGCCGCGCGCCGCATCGCCCGCGCGATCGAGGCGAAGCGGCGCCTGGCGGTGGTCCCGTGGCAGATGGCGCTGGTGTCCTATCCCTTGCGCGCGCTGCCGGGCTGGCTTTACGACCGTATCGCCGCGCGCGCGCCGCGCAAGCCCCGCGACGTGAAAATCTAGAGCCGCAGCATCGCGTAGGAGCCTGGCGCGTCCTCCAGGGCCTTCAGCGCACCCTCGCCGGGCACACGCGCCGGCACCCTGTCGCCCGCGTTCTGCGCCTCCATCCAGGCCTGCCAGTCTTCCCACCACGATCCGGGATGCTGGGTCGCGCCCGCGTACCACTCCTCGGCCGTATCGGGCATCGCGTCATGGGTCCAGTAGTGGTACTTCTTCGCCGCCGGCGGGTTGACGATGCCGGCGATGTGGCCCGAGCCGCCCAGTACGAAGCGCACCGGGCCGCCGAGGTACTTGGCGCCCTTGTAGGTGGTTTTCCAGGGTGCGATGTGGTCTTCGATGGTCGAGATGAAGTAGGCCGGCAGCTTCACCTTCGACAGATCGATCGGCACGCCGGCGAGCTCGATCCCGCCGGGCACCCCGAGCAGGTTCTTCAGGTACATGTTGCGCAGGTAGAAGCTGTGCATCCTGGCCGGCATGCGCGTCGAGTCCGAGTTCCAGTACAGCAGGTCGAAGGGAAACGGGTCCTTGCCGAGCAGGTAGTTGTTGATCACGAACGACCAGACCAGGTCGTTCGCGCGCAGCAGGTTGAAGGTGCTCGCCATCTCCGAGCCTTCGAGGTAGCCGCGCTCGTTCATCTTCTTCTCGAGATTGGCGACCTGCTCCTCGTCGATGAACACGCCGAGCTCGCCCGGCTGCGAGAAGTCGAGCAGGCTGACGAAGAAAGTCGCGCTATGGACCCGGTCTATCTGATTCTTCTGAACCAAATAGCCCAAGGTCACGCCGAGCAGAGTGCCGCCCAGGCAGTATCCGATCACGTTGCACTGCGCCTCGCCGGTCGCCTTGCAGACCGCGTCGATCGCCGCGAGCGAGCCTTCGAGCATGTAGTCGTCGAAGCCCTTGTCGGCGAGGCGCTTGTCGGGGTTTACCCACGACACGACGAACACCGTGTGCCCCTGCCCGAGCGCCCAGCGGATGAAGCTGTTGCTCTCGCGCAGATCGAGGATGTAGTACTTGTTGATCCAGGGCGGGATGATCAGCAGCGGCCGCCGGTAGACCTCTTCGGTGGTCGGCTCGAACTGGATCAGCTGCATGAGGTCGGTCTGGAACACGACCTTGCCGGGCGTGCCGGCGACGTTCTTGCCGAGCTTGAACGCCGTTTCGTCGGTCATGCTGATACGAAGCTGTCCGTCGCCCTTTTCAAGGTCGGCGAGCAGGTTGTTCAGGCCCTTCACCAGATTCTGGCCGCCGCTGGCGAGCGTCTCGCGCAGCACCTGCGGGTTGGTCATGACGAAATTGGACGGCGCCAGCGCGTCGACGTACTGGCGGGTGAAGAACGCCACCTTCTTCTGCGACTCTTCGGGGAGGCCTTCGACGCTCGCCACCGCGCCCTGGATGTGGCGCGAGGCGATCAGGTAGGACTGCTTGACGAAATCGAAGAGGAAATTGCTGGACCACTCGTCGTCCTTGAACCGCGCATCGCCCTTGGCGGGGGCCGCGATCGGCGCGCCCTCCTGGCCGAGCAGCTTCAGCCAGCTCGACTGCCACAGCCGGGCGTAGTCCAGCCACATGCTCATCGACTCGGCGGCGAGCGCCATCGGATTGGCGAACATGCGCGCGTACAGATCCATGTACGCCTTGCCGATGCCAAGCTCGTCGCCCGCCGCGGCGAGCTGCGGATGCCTGTGCGCGTACTCGCCGAGCATGCGGGACGCGCGCTCGGCGACCTCGCGGTAAACCTTTGCCAGCTCTTCGGTCGCGGCGGGGTCGCGTGATTCCATGCGGGGTCTCCTACGCAACAGTGTAGCGCATCACCCCCTGCGGCCCCTCCTCCCTCGACAGGCGCCCCGCGTAGTACAAATAGTGCAGGTGCGCGACCGCCTCGCCCATGGCGAAGAACATCTGATGATTGTCCAGGCTGCGGCGGAACAGCACCCCGATCAGGTCGTAGGCGCTCTTCCAGCCGCCCGCGCAGGCCGCCGCGAGCTCGGCCAGGCGCTCGTCGTGGTGCGCCTCGAGCTCGCCCACGCGCTCGTGGGCGCCGCGGAAGGGCAGGCCGTGCGAAGGCAGGACGAGAATGTCCGGCGCGAGCTCCCGGTAGCGGCGGATCGACTCGAGAAACAGGCGCAGCGGGTCGCCTTCGGGGTCGATCGACCAGACGCTGACGTTGGTCGAGATCGTCGAGAGCAGCATGTCGCCCGCGATCAGGAGCTTGAGCTCCTCGCAGTAGAGCGAGGCGTGCTCGGGCGCATGGCCGTAGCCGACGATCACGCGCCAGTGCAGCCCGTTGATGAGCACCCGGTCGCCGTCGATCACGCGCCGGTAGGTGAGCGGAAAATCCGGCACCAGCTCGCGGTAGGGATTGCCGCGCTTGGACATCCTGGCGGCGAGCGCCTCGTCCAGGCCGTTGCGCCTGAAGACGCGCAGCACGGCCTCGGTCGTGTAGCCGGCGCTGCGCTCGCGCACCGCGTGGGCGGTCAGGTACTCGCCCTGGGTCATCCACAGCTCGGCGCCGAAACGCTCGGAGAGCCACGCGGCGTTGCCGGCATGATCGGGGTGGTAGTGGGTGACGATCACGCGGCGCACCGGCTGCGTCCCGATGCGCTCGTCGATGACCTGCTGCCAGAGCGCCCGTGTCGCGGCGTTGCCGATGCCGGTATCGACGATCGTCCACCCCGCCTGTCCGCGCACTTCGTCTCGCAGCAGCCAGAGGTTGATGTGGTCGAGCTGGAAGGGCAGCGCCATGCGCAGCCAGTAGATCCCCGGGGCCACCTCGGTCGCGCTGCCCGGCGCCGGCGGCTCGGGGAAAGGGAATTCGAGGTTGGAAGCGCGCGCCACGATGCAGGGGTAGAATTCGGCGCGACCGATGCCGCGCAACCGGCATTGTAGTGCTTTCGCCGCGACATGACCGCACAAGCATCCTCCTCCTCCGAGTCCAAGGAGCGCTCCGAATATTCGATCGGAGATCTGGCGCGCGAATTCGACGTCACCACGCGGGCGATCCGCTTCTACGAGGACCAGGGGCTGCTCGCGCCGCGGCGCGAAGGCCAGCGCCGCATCTACACGCCGCGCGACCGCGCGCGGCTCAAGCTGACGCTGCGCGGCAAGCGGCTCGGCTTGACCCTGTCGGAAATCCGCGAATTGATCGACATGTACGAGCCGGGCCGCGACGAGCGCCCGCAGCTGGCGCGTTTTCTCGCCGTGCTGGCGCAGCACAAGTCGCTGCTCGAGCAGCAGCAGGCCGATATCGAAGCCCAGCTCTCGGAGATCACGGCATTCGAGAAGCGCATCCGCAAGAGCCTCGGCGAGGGGCGCCGCAAGCGAGATTGACGTTTACGTAAACGTCAAGTAGCCTCCCGCCATGAACGCCCCGCTGCGCCCAGAGCCTCCCGACCCGCGCTACGCCGAGCGCTGCCGCGCGAGCTTCGCCCGCCAGCAGGCCATGGCGCTGATCGGCGCGCGCATGGCATCGATCGAGCCCGGCCGCTGCGAAATCGAGCTGCCCTTCCGTGCCGACCTGACCCAGCAAAAGGGCTATCTGCACGGCGGCATCGTCGGCATGATCGCCGACACCGCCTGCGGCTATGCCGCCTACAGCCTGATGCCAGCCAGCGCATCGCTGGTGACGGTCGAATACAAGATCAATATCCTGGCGCCGGGCCGCGGCGAGCGGCTGCTGGCGCGCGCCGACGTCATCAGGTCCGGCCGCACGCTTTCGATCACGCGCGGCGAGGTGTACGCTGAGCAAAGCGGCGCGCAGACGCTGTGCGCGGTCATGCAGCAGACGCTGATGATGCTGCCCGACACGCCCGATACCCCCGAATAGGCGCACCAGGCATGGAATATTCACTGCTCAGGTTCGAGCACGGCGAAACGATCGACATGCTGCGCGCGAGCGTGCGCGATTTCGCCGCCCGCGAAATCGCTCCGCGCGCCGCCGAAATCGACCGAGCGAACGAGTTTCCCGCGGACTTGTGGAAGAAGCTCGGCGCGCTCGGGCTGCTCGGCATCACCGTCGAAGAAGACTACGGCGGGACCGCCATGGGCTACCTCGCGCACATCGTCGCGATGGAGGAAATCAGCCGCGCCTCGGCCTCGGTCGGGCTCTCCTACGGGGCACATTCCAACCTGTGCGTGAACCAGATACGTCGCAACGGCACCGAGGCTCAGAAGCAGAAATATCTCCCCAAGCTCGTCTCCGGCGAGCACGTCGGCGCGCTCGCCATGAGCGAGCCCGGCGCCGGCTCGGACGTCGTGGGAATGAGATTGAGAGCCGAGAGGCGCGGCGAGCGCTACATCCTGAACGGCAACAAGATGTGGATCACCAACGGCCCGGACGCGAACGTGCTGGTGATCTACGGCAAGACGAGCGACCAGGGCATCACCGCTTTCCTGGTCGAGAAGGGCATGAAGGGGTTCTCGACCGCGCAGAAGCTCGACAAGCTCGGCATGCGCGGCTCGAACACCTGCGAGCTGGTGTTCCGCGACTGCGAAGTGCCGGCCGAGAACGTCCTCGGCGAGGACGGCAAGGGCGTGAAAGTGCTGATGTCGGGCCTGGACTACGAGCGCGCGGTGCTCGCCGGCGGACCGATCGGGATCATGGGCGCCTGCCTCGACGCGGTGATCCCCTACGTGCACGAGCGCAAGCAGTTCGGCCAGCCGATCGGCGAGTTCCAGCTAATGCAGGGCAAGCTCGCCGACATGTACTCGACCTACTCGGCCTGCCGCGCCTACGTCTACGCGGTGGGGCAGGCGCTCGACCGCGGCGAGACCACGCGCAAGGACGCCGCAGGCGCGATCCTCTACGCGGCGGAGAAGGCGACCTGGATGGCGGGCGAGGCGATCCAGGCGCTCGGCGGCATGGGCTACATCAACGAGACGGCGACCGGGCGGCTGTGGCGCGACGCCAAGCTCTACGAGATCGGCGCCGGCACCTCCGAGATCCGCCGCTGGCTGATCGGGCGCGAGCTTTTCGCGGAAACCACCTGATGGCGGCGCTGGTCGAAACCTATCGCGGCGCGGTCTACCCCTGGCACTGCGATCACATGGGTCACATGAACGTCATGTGGTACGTGGGCAAGTTCGACGAGGCGACCTGGAGCCTGTTCGCGCGCATCGGGCTCGGCGCCGCCTATCTGCGCGAGCAGGGCCGAACCATGGCCGCCGTGGACCAGCGCCTGCAGTACAAGAAGGAGCTGTTCGCCGGCGACGTGGTCGAGGTGGGCTCGGGCGTGCTCGAGATGCGCGACAGATCGATCCGCTTCTTCCACGAGATGAAGAACGCCGAAACCGGCGAAGTCTGCGCCACCAGCCTGCTGGTGGGCGTGCACATCGATTCGCGGGCGCGCAAGTCCTGCCCCTTCCCGGACGACGTCAGGCAGCGCGGGCGCGAGCTCGTTCGCGAGCACCACTTCGAATTCAAATAGACAGGAGGTCAAGATGCCATCCGATCCGATCGTCATCGTTTCCGCCGCCCGCACGCCGATGGGCGGCTTCCAGGGCGAGCTCAAGGGCTTCGCCGCGCCGGAGCTCGGCGCGGCCGCGATCCGCGCCGCGGTCGAGCGCGCCAAGCTCAAGCCCGAGCAGGTCGAGGAGGTGATCATGGGCTGCGTCCTGCCCGCGGGCCAGGGCCAGGCGCCGGCGCGCCAGGCGAGCCTCGGCGCGGGGCTGCCGCTCGGCGCGGGCTGTACCACGGTGAACAAGATGTGCGGCTCGGGCATGAAGGCGGCGATGCTCGCGCACGACCTGCTCACCGCGGGCAGCATGGACGTCGTGGTCGCGGGCGGCATGGAGTCGATGACCAACGCGCCCTACCTGATGCCCAAGGCGCGCGCCGGCTACCGCATGGGCCACCAGCAGGTGCTCGACCACATGTTCTACGACGGCCTCGAGGACGCCTACGACAAAGGCCGCCTGATGGGCACCTTCGCCGAGGATTGCGCCGACAAGTACCAGTTTTCGCGCAAGGAGCAGGACGACTTCGCCATCGCCTCGCTCGAGCGCGCGCAGAAGGCGAACAAGGAAGGCTGGTTCGCCTGGGAGATCACGCCGATGGCGATCAAGGCGGGCAAGGAAGAGCGCTTCGTCGAGAACGACGAGCAGCCGTTCAAGGCCAATTTCGCCAAGATCCCGACCCTGAAGCCCGCGTTTCGCAAGGACGGCACGGTGACCGCGGCCAACTCGAGCTCGATCTCCGACGGCGCCGCGGCGCTGGTGATGATGCGCCGCTCGAGCGCGGAGAAGCTCGGCCTCGCGCCGATCGCGACGGTCGTCGGCCACGCCACCCACGCCCAGGAACCGGGTTGGTTCACGACGGCGCCGGTCGAAGCCATAAGAAAATTGCTCGAGAAAACCAATTGGACGGTGCAGGGCGTCGACCTCTACGAGATCAACGAGGCGTTCGCGGTCGTCACGATGGCGGCGATGCGCGAGCACAAGCTGCCGCACGAGAAGGTGAACGTGCACGGCGGCGCCTGCGCCCTCGGCCACCCGATCGGCGCCTCGGGCGCGCGCATCGTGGTGACCCTGCTCGGAGCGCTGCGCAAGTACGGCGGCAAGCGCGGCGTGGCGAGCCTGTGCATCGGCGGCGGAGAGGCCACCGCCATGGCGATCGAGCTCGCCTAGATGGCGGCGCCGAAGCTCGCGGCGACCAAGCGCCAGCTTCAGGCCCTGCTCGACCGGTCGCGCTTCGTGCGCAGCTACGGCTTTCGCATGGTCTCGGTCGACGCCGACGGCGCCACGATCGAGCTGCCGTTCCGGCGCGCGCTCGAGCGCCCGGGCGGGATCGTCAACGGCCCCGCCTTGATGGCGGCGGCCGACTGCGCGATGTGGATCGCGATCAAGTCCCGCATCGGCATCGACCGCGACGCGCTCACCTCCGAGCTGAATACCGCTTTCCTCGCGCCCGCGATCGCGGAGCCGGTGCGCTGCACGGCGCGCATCCTCAAGCTCGGCAAGCGCAGCATCTACGGCGTGGCCGAGTGCCACAGCCGCGCCGGCAAGCTGTTCACCCACCATACTGTCACCTACGTCCGCCTGTCGGGAGCCTGAGATGCGCCTGTCCGAGCAGCACGAAATGATGCGCGACGCCGTGCGCCGCTTCGCGCGCGAGCGCCTGTGGCCCAACGCCGCGCGCTGGGAGCGGGAGCGCCACTTTCCGCGCGCCGAGCTCGTCGAGATGGCGCAAATGGGGCTGAACGCGGTCGCCGTGCCCGAGCAATGGGGCGGCGCGGGCATGGACTGCACCGCGACCGCGCTCGCCTTCGAGGAGGTCTCGGCCGGCGATCCGGCCTGCGGCACGGTGATGTCGGTCAACAACCTGGTCTCGGGCATTCTGAACGGCTACGGCAACGATGAGCAGAAGAAGAAGTACCTGCGCCCGCTCGCCGAGGGGCGCACCATCGGCGCGTTCTGCCTCACCGAGCCCCACGTCGGCTCCGACGCGGGCGCGATCGCGACCCGCGCCGAGCGCCGCGGCGAGCACTGGGTGCTGAACGGCACCAAGCAGTTCATCACCTCGGGCAAGAACGCCGACGTCGCCGTGGTGTTCGCGGTGAGCGACAAGAACGCGGGCAAGAAGGGCATCAGTGCCTTCGTCGTGCCCACCACCAGCAAGGGCTGGCGCGTGGCGCGGGTCGAGGACAAGGCCGGCCAGCACGCCTCCGACACGGCGCAGATCGCGCTCGAGGACTGCACCGTCCCGGCCGAGAGCCTGCTCGCACAGGAGGGACTGGGCTACCGCATCGCGCTCGCGAACCTCGAGTCGGGGCGGATCAACATCGCCGCGCAGGCGACCGGGATCGCCCGCGCCGCGCTCGAGGCGGCGCTCGCCTACGCCAAGGAGCGCAAGAGCATGGGCAAGACGCTGATCGAGCACCAGGCGGTGAACTTCCGCCTGGCCGACATGGCGACCCAGGTCGAAGCGGCGCGCCAGCTGTACCTTCACGCCGCCGCGCTGCGAGACGCGGGCGAGCCCTGTCTTAAGGAGGCTTCGATGGCCAAGCTGTTCGCCTCCGAAATGGCGGAAAAGGTGTGCTCGGACGCGATCCAGATCCACGGCGGCTACGGCTACGTCGCCGACTTCCCGGTCGAGCGCCTCTGGCGCGCGGTGCG
>CAZLUX010000036.1:17311-20212 GCA_964562815.1 uncultured Enterobacteriaceae bacterium | reverse complement strand
TCGATGCAAGCGCGAAGGTCCATCCCCGCCGCCCCCGCCGTGGCGTAGTGCGGCATGTCGTGCTTGACCCTCGGATCGAGGATCTTCACTTCGAGCTTGCGGCGCATCCCGCTAGCCGCGCCTGCCGCGGGCGCCCATGCCGGCCAGGTGCAGCATCAGCTTGCGCGCCAGCTCGATCTTGGAGCCGCGCCCGAGCGGGTGCTCGCCGCGGTCGTCGAACAGCGTGATCTCGTTCTCATCGGCACCGAGCGCGCTCTGGGCCAGGTTCGCGGCGAGCAGGGGCAGCTTCTTCTTGGCGCGCTTCTCACGCGCATTCTTCGCCACGTCTTCGCTTTCGGCGGCAAAACCGACGCACAGCGGCGGCGTCGGCCGCGCCGCGACCCAGGCCAGAATGTCGGGATTCTCTTCCAGCTCCAGCGTTCTGCCCTTGCCCGACCCCTTCTTGATCTTCTGCGGCGAGGCGCTGCTCGTCCGGTAGTCGGCGACGGCCGCCACCGAAACGAAGATATCGCTCCCCGGCACGGCGGCCTTTACGGCGTCGAACATCTCGCGCGCCGTCCGGACGCTGACCCGCTCCACCCCGCTCGGCGCGGCCAGGGCGACCGGACCGCTCACCAGCGTGACCTCGGCGCCTGCCTCCCGGGCGGCACGCGCGACCGCGTAACCCATCTTTCCGGAACTGCGGTTGGTGATCACTCTCACCGGATCGATCGGTTCTTCGGTCGGCCCCGCGGTCACCAGCACGCGCTTGCCCGCGAGCAGCTTGGGCTGGAAGATCGCCTCGACCTCCTCCGCGATCTGCTGCGGCTCGAGCATACGGCCCATCCCCGTCTCGCCGCAGGCCTGGTCGCCCGCGGCGGGGCCCGCGAGCACGATTCCGTCGTCGCGAAGCGCGACGACGTTGCGCTGGGTCGCCGGGTTGTCCCACATCTCGACGTTCATCGCCGGGGCCAGCATCAGCGGGCAGCGCCTCGCCAGCGCCATCGTCGAGAGCAGGTCGTCGGCGAGGCCGTGCGCCAGCTTGGCCATGAAATCGGCGGTCGCGGGCGCGATCAGGATCAGGTCGCGGTCGCGCGAAAGCTCGATGTGCGCCATGTTGTCCGGCACCCGCGGGTCCCACAGGTCGGTCCAGACCGCCTGGCCCGAGACCGCCTGCATCGTCACCGGGGTGACGAAGCGCATCGCCGCTTCGGTCATGGCTACCCGCAGGTCGACGCCCTCCTTGATCAGGATGCGCGCCAGCTCGACGGCCTTGTAGGCCGCGATGCCGCCGGTCACGCCGAGCAGAATCCTTTTTCCCTTGATGGTTGTCATCGGTCCGGCCGCTAACGCGTTGGACGGTAGGGGATTCTAGGTGAATTCACGGGGGGACGCATGGCGATTACCGACTGGCCGGCGGCCGAACGGCCGCGCGAACGCCTGCTGGCGCTGGGTCCGGCACGGCTCTCGGACGCGGAGCTGGTGGCTCTGTTCCTGCGCAGCGGCGTCGCGGGCAAGAGCGCGGTCGAGCTGGCGCGGGAGCTCATCGGCCGCTTCGGCGGAATGGGGGGCCTGCTCGCCGCGGGGCACGGCGCGTTGTGCGAGGTCAAGGGCTTGGGCGCAGCCAAGGCGGCCCAGCTCGCGGCTGTGCTGGAGATGGCGCGCCGCTGCCTGGGAGAGGAGCTCCGCGCGGGTACGGCGCTCAACTCGCCCGCAGCCGTACGCGACTACCTGCGCCTCGCCCTCGGCAGCCGCGAACACGAAGTCTTTGTCGCGCTCTTTCTCGATGCACAGCACCGCGTCACGGCCGTCGAGGAGCTGTTCCGCGGCACGCTGACGCAAACCAGCGTCTACCCGCGAGAGGTCGTCAAAGCCGCCCTGCGCCGAAATGCCGCCGCCGTGATTCTGGCGCACAACCATCCCTCGGGCGTGGCGCAGCCGAGCCAGGCCGACGAGCTGCTCACCCGCAGCCTGGCCGAAGCGCTTGCGCTTATCGAAGTGAAAGTGCTCGATCATTTCATCGTTGCCGGCAATCAGACGCTCTCGTTCGCGGAGCGCGGCCTGCTCTAGCCGCTAGCGCCGGCGCTGTTCGCGCCGGCCGCGTTCCCGCAGCGTCCGCGCCGCCCTGCCGCGGAGTGTCCGCTCGCCGATTGCGCCCGGACGCGGAGCCCGTTCCCGCAGACTCCCCCCTGGCAGACTGCGGCCACCCGGGCGCAGCTCGCGTCTGCGCTCGGGCGCCCGTCGCGGCGCGGCGCGCCGCAGCTCGCGCAGAGCCCGGATCCGCGCCCGCCTCTGGGCCGCCAGCGTACGCACCGACGCTCGCGCACGCCGGGCGAACTCGCGCTCGTGCGGCCCCGGCCTGAAGAATCGGGGAATGGAGGCGAGCAGGCGCGGCCGGCGCGGCTTGGCGCCCCACGCGCTGAACACAGCCCGCTGCGGCGGCACCTCGACCACGTCGTTCCCCGAGCGCATGAATGCCTTGCCTTCGTTTACCTTGTCGTACACACCCGGCTCTCCGCGCGGATCGCCCGGAGGGATGTAGGTCACTTCGTGATCCGTACCCCTCACCCCAATGGTGACGAGAATGGGAGTGCGGATTTCGTAGGCGGTGCGGTTGTACTTGCCGATCCAGCCGGTGATGCTGCGCACCGTGCCCTTGATCAGGTCGAGGATGCTGCGATCCTTCTCGCCCCCGTCCGCGACATACGCCTCGATCTTGATTCTCGAGTTCTCGCGCACCATGAGGTAGGCGCCATCGAGCATGTGCAGCTGGGTCTCCGCGCCCTTGAACGTAATGACGGTGTCGCCTTCGTTCACGCGGATGCCTTTCGCCACCAGGCGGCTGTCTCCCGTCTGCGGCGTGATCATCGAGTCGCCGCTGACGAACTCGACCGTCCCGGCTTGGCGCGGCGACGCGTCCGG
>CAZLUX010000036.1:14606-17211 GCA_964562815.1 uncultured Enterobacteriaceae bacterium | reverse complement strand
CTCCATTCCTTGAAAAGACACTGATTAATAGCGTATAATCGTCTTTTTTTTCCGCGGAGCGCAACCCATGTCCCGTGTTTGCGAAGTCACCGGCAAGAAGCCGATGAAGGGCAACCTGGTCTCGCACGCCAACAACAAGACCCGACGCACCTTCCAGCCCAATCTACACTACCGCCGCTTTTGGGTGGAGAGCGAAAACCGCTGGGTGCGCCTGCGCGTTTCGACCGCCGGCCTGCGTCGCATCGACAAGCTCGGCATCGACGCCGTGCTCGCAGAGGTTCGCGCCAAAGCGAAGGCCAAGGCAAAAGCCGAGGCGAAAGCCTAACCGGAGCCCGTCATGCGCGAGAAAATCAAACTCGAATCGACCGCCGGCACCGGCCATTTCTACACCACCACCAAGAACAAGCGCACCACGCCCGACAAGCTGGAGATCAAGAAGTACGATCCCAAGGCGCGCAAGCACGTGATGTACAAGGAGACCAAGCTCAAGTAGTCGGGCCGGGTCGCGACAACAAAAAAAGCCCGCAGATGCGGGCTTTTTTATGGCTGCACGTCCGGCGCTCAGGCGTAGCAGCGCAGGCGGCGGGAGAAATCCTGCAGCGGAACGATACCGCTCGACTCGGCGCGGTGGCACCAGTCCTGAAGCTGCCGCAGGAGCTGCTCCTTGGAAGCGCTCGAGCGCTCCCACAGCGCGGTCAGCTCGTGGCTCATCGCAACCACCGTCGCCAGAGCCCGCGCACGCGAGTTCTTGAGCCCGTCGGCCAGGCGCACGCGCTCGGCTTCCGAAAGCTCTTGCACCCGAAGCAGCGCGCGCTTCAGCGACTTCAGCGCCTTGGCGTCCCCGGGCGCCCAATGCCCTAGCCGTTCCAGCTCCTCGTGATAGGTCCTCTTGATCGACTTCGCGTAGCGCGACAGGACGTCGTAGCGGTTCGCGATCACGGCATGCAGGGTATCGAGATCCGCGGCCGCCTTCGGCGCCGCGAAGCGGGGTCTGGGTGCGACCTTCTTCACGCTCGCGAGACCCAGCATCTCCATGATCCTGATGTACATCCAGCCGATGTCGAACTCGTACCATTTCGCCGAAAGCTTGGCCGACGAGGCGAACGCATGGTGGTTGTTGTGCAGCTCCTCGCCCCCGATCAGGATGCCCCAGGGAACGATGTTGGTGCTGGCGTCCGCGCAGCCGTAGTTGCGGTAGCCGAAGAAGTGGCCGATGCCGTTGATCACGCCGGCAGCCCAGAACGGGATCCAGACGACCTGCGTGAGAAAGATCAGCGCGCCGGGCACCAAGCCGAAGAGCGCCAGGTCGACGGCGCCCATCAACGTAAGGCCGAGGACCGGGTGGCGGGTATAGACGTTGCGCTCCATCCAGTCGTCCGGAGTGCCGTGTCCGTACCGCTCCAGCGTTTCGCGGTTGTGGGACTCCTTCACGTACAGAAACACGCCCGCCCACAGCACGCGGTTGATTCCGTAGATCTGCGGGCTGTGCGGATCCTCGACGGTCTCGCACTTGGCGTGGTGCTTGCGGTGGATCGCAGCCCACTCCTTGGTCACCATGCCCGTGGTGAGCCAAAGCCAGAAACGGAAGAAATGCGAGGCGATCGGATGCAGGTCGAGTGCGCGGTGCGCCTGGTGGCGGTGCAGGAAGATCGTCACCGAGGCGATGGTGACGTGGGTGAGGCCCAGCGCCACGAGGACGTAACCCCACCAGGGCAGGTCAAGAAAACCGGAAAAAATCATTAAGTTGGCTTCGCTTTGTGAGACGAAATCGTCAGGTGCGCGTCATTCTACGCGAATCGCCCCGCGCCGCAAGAAACAATCTGTGATGCGTCCATTCGCGCTCCGCGGAAACGGTAACTCCCCGCCTCGAAAGGGAAAACCGGCCGCACGCGGCGTGTGCAAGAATTCCTCAAACCCGCCTCTTTCTGGAGCGTTTGCCGATGATCGAGCTGCTCGCCGACCCACAGGCCTGGATCGCGTTCGTGACGCTCACCGCGCTCGAGCTGGTGCTGGGAATCGACAACGTGATCTTCATCTCGATCCTGGTGGATCGCCTGCCCGCCGCGCAACGCGAGCGCGCGCGCCGAATCGGCCTGCTCGGCGCCATGTTCATGCGCATCGGTCTGCTGCTGGTGCTGGCTTGGATCATCGGTTTGACGGCACCCCTTTTCGGCTTCCTCGGCCAGGAGATTTCGGGGCGAGACCTGATCCTGATCCTCGGCGGGATGTTCCTGCTGTGGAAGAGCACCAGGGAAATCCATCAATTGCTCGAAGGCGCGGAAGAGAGCCCCGCGGCGGTGGCGGTGCGCGCGTCCTTCGGCGCGCTGATCATGCAGATCATGCTGGTCGACCTCGTATTCTCCCTCGATTCGATCATTACCGCGGTCGGGATGGTGAAGGACATCCCGGTGATGGTTGCGGCGATCGTGGTGTCGGTCGCGCTCATGATGGCTTTCGCCGGCGCGATCGGGCGCTTCATCTCGGCGCACCCGACCATCAAGATGCTCGCCCTGGCGTTCCTGGTAGTGATCGGCGTGCTGCTGGTGGCACAGGGATTCGACCACGAGGTGCCCAAGGGCTACGTCTACTTCGCGATGGCGTTCGC
>CAZLUX010000036.1:2127-14506 GCA_964562815.1 uncultured Enterobacteriaceae bacterium | reverse complement strand
CGCACGACAGCGAGGTGAATTCGGGATGCATGTCGGCGAATCGCTCGACCACCATCTCGTTCTCGGCCCGCAGGATGCTGCACGTGGCGTACACCAGCCTGCCCCCCGGCTTCACCAGGCGCGCCGCTGCGCGCAGGATGCTGAGTTGCTTTTCGGCGAGCTCTACGACCGCCGCTTCATCGTGGCGCCATTTGAGATCCGGGTTGCGCCGCAGCGTGCCGAAGCCGCTGCAAGGCGCATCGACCAGTACGCGGTCAAGTTTTCCCGCGAGGCGTTTCGCGCGCACATCGCTCTCGCCCGCGAGGACGAGCGGGTGCACGTTCGATATTCCCGCCCGCGCCGCGCGCGGCGCCAGCGCCTGCAGTCGCTTGGCCGAAACGTCCATCGCATACAGGCGCCCAGCGCCGCGCATCATCATTGCCAGCGCCAGCGTCTTGCCACCCGCCCCGGCGCAAAAGTCGGCCACCATCTCCCCGCGCCGCGGCGCGAGCAGGTAGGCAAGCAGCTGACTGCCCTCGTCCTGCACTTCCACCAGGCCCTGCTCGAACAGCGGATGGCGGTTGATCGCGGGCTTTCCCGCGAGCCGGATGCCGGCCGGCGAGTAGGGCGTCGGCGCAGCCTCGATTCCGCTCGCCGCGAGAGCGCCAAGCACCGCATCCCGATCGGTGCGCGCCAAGTTGACGCGCAAATCGAGCGGCGCGGGGTTGAGCATGCCTTGGGCAATTCGCATCGCTTCCGCGGACCCCTGCTCCGCCTCCAGCCGCCGCCACAACCAGTCGGGCAGATCGGCCCGCACCGCGGCAGGCCAGGCGTCGTCCCTTGCGGCGCGGTCGCCGGCAACGGTGGCAGCCTCGCCGGGGCGCAGCGCTTCCTCCAGCGCGCGCACCGAATATCCCTGGACCCGCGACAGCGCCGCCAGCAGCAGCGCGCGCGGCGCGGCGCTCGCCGCCGCGGCCTCGAGCGAGCGCCTGCGGCGCAGTACCGCGTAGACCGCCTCTGCCACGAACGCCCGATCGTTCTGGCCGAGCTCGCGGTGCGCGCGGAAATAACGCGATACCGCCTGGTCGGCGGGTCCCGCAAACCGCAGCAGCTCACCGACGAGGGTTTCGGCGTGAGCGACGAGCGCCCGGCGCAGCCTCACGGCTCGCCGATGCGCGTGACGATCTGGTCGATGCGCGTGCCGTCCTTGTCCGTGACCAGGATCCTGATCGGAAGGTAGCCCCTACTCGACGCGAGCCAGATCTCCGTGCCGTGGTCGTCGGGCCCCTCCTTGCGCTTGACCAGCTTGAGCGCGTCGAACTTGCCTGCTGGCGTTTCGATCGTCTGCTCGCCCTCGGCGTCGAACACGTACTTCGACACTCCCTTGCCGTCGGTGGCGTTGACCGTCACGGGCTGTTTGCCCGGAACGTCGAAAGCGAAGGCGTAGAGCATCGAAAGCTTGTCCTGCGCATGCGCGGGCATCGGCTGAATCCGGGTCTTGCCGTTCGATTCCAGCTTCAGCCGCCTGTCGGCCCAGTCGAACTGCGCACGCGCCGGGTCGCGGCCGGTCCGGACGTCGGAGTACTCGAGCGGCCGCAACGCGCCGCTGCCGAGCGTACCGCTGCTGGTACGCGTGATTCCGCCGAGCAGCGCGAGGATTCCCTTGCCGTGCACCTCCTCGACCACGCGGTAGGCCTTGCCATCATGCTGGAACCGGTCGACCACCTCGGCCATCGCGCTCCCGTTGCGCAGCACGTCGTAATCGATCTCCACCTTGGCCGGAGGCGCGGCGTACGCGCTGGCGCAGACCCACGCGCTAATCGCGATCGGAATAAACCAGTTGCGCATCATTTCCCTTAACGTTCACAACACCGTCGCGGATGACCAGCCTGCCCTCCAGGAACCAGCGCACTGCGCGCGGGTACACGACATGCTCCTGGCGCAGCACCCGCGCCGCAAGCCTGTCCGGGGTATCCCCCGGGCGTACCGGCACCGCGGCCTGGATGATGATCGGGCCGTGATCGAGCTGCTCGCCCACGAAATGCACGCTGCAGCCGTGCACCTTGACGCCCGCGGCGAGCGCGCGCTCGTGCGTGTCGAGCCCCGGAAACGCGGGCAGAAGCGATGGGTGGATGTTCATCAGCCTGCCCGCGTGGCGCGAAACGAAGGCCGGAGTCAGGATGCGCATGAATCCCGCCAGGGCGACCAGCTTGGGCGAATGACGGTCGATCTCCGCCGCAAGCGCGGCATCGAACGCCTCGCGCGTGGGGTAGTCCTTGTGGGAGACCGTTTTGGTCGCGACGCCGCGCTTCGCGGCGATTTCCAGTCCCGCCGCATTTCCGCGATTGCTGATCACCGCCGAGACCGGCAGCCCGGCCTCCATCAGGGCCTGCATGTTGCTGCCCCGGCCGGAGATGAGGACGACGACTGACATGGCGGGGCGAAGTTTATCAGCCTAGATCATTTGCGCGGCCCGACCATGTCCTGCGCGCGCAGCCAGCGGTCGAGGTCTTCGGCGCTGACATAGCCCAGCGCGAGCGCCGCCTCGCGCAGGGTGGTGCCGTCTCGATGAGCCTTCTTGGCGATCTCGGCCGCCCGGTCGTAGCCGATCTTCGGCGAGAGCGCGGTCACCAGCATCAGCGAGCGCTCGACCAGCTCGGCGATGCGTGCCGCGTTCGGCTTGATCCCGCGCGCGCAGTGCAAGTCGAAAGATGCGCAGCCGTCGGCGAGCAGGCGCGCGCTCTGCAGGAAATTCTGGATCAAGAGGGGCTTGAACACGTTCAGCTCGAAGTTGCCCGACGCGCCGCCGATGTTGAGCGCGACGTCGTTGCCCAGCACCTGCGCGCACAGCATGGTCATCGCCTCGGCCTGGGTCGGATTCACCTTGCCGGGCATGATCGAGCTGCCGGGCTCGTTTTCCGGAATCGACAGCTCGCCCAGCCCCGAGCGCGGACCGGAGGCGAGCCAGCGCACGTCGTTCGCGATCTTCATCAGCGCCGCCGCGAGCGTCTTGAGGGCGCCGTGCGCGAACAGCATCGGCTCGTGCCCCGCGAGCGCGGCGAACTTGTTCTCCGCGGTCGCGAACGGCAACCCGGTCGAGCGCGCCAGCGCCTCGGATACCCTGGCGCCGAATTCGGGGTGCGCGTTCAGACCGGTGCCGACCGCGGTCCCGCCGATCGCGAGCGGGTACAGGCCCGGCAGAGCCGCCTGCAACGCCGCTTCCGCGTGCCCGAGCTGCGCCGCGTAGCCGGAAAACTCCTGGCCGAGCGTGAGGGGGGTCGCGTCCTGCAGGTGAGTGCGGCCGATCTTGACGATCGCCGCGAAGGCATCGCTCTTGCCGGCGAGCGTGCCGCGCAGCCGGGTCAGCGCCGGCAGGAGCTGCTCGCGAAGCGCGCGCGCGGCGGCCACGTGCATCGCGGTCGGAAACACGTCGTTCGAGGACTGGCCGAGATTGACGTCGTCGTTCGGGTGCACCAGGCGATGCTCGCCGCGCTCGCCACCGAGGATTTCGGACGCGCGGTTGGCGAGCACCTCGTTCACGTTCATGTTGGACTGCGTGCCGGAGCCGGTCTGCCACACCACGAGCGGAAATTCCTCGTCGTGGCGGCCCGCCAGCACCTCGTCGGCCGCCTGCTCGATCGCGGCGGCCTTGCGCGCCTCGAGCAGTCCGAGCTCGAGGTTGACCCTCGCCGCGCAGCGCTTCACCAGCGCCAGAGCGTAGATCACCGCCAGCGGCATGCGCTCGCCCGAGATGCGGAAGTTGCGCCGGCTCCGCTCGGTCTGCGCACCCCACAGCCTTTCGGCGGGAACTTCGACCGGGCCCAGCGAATCGCGCTCGGTGCGCGTGGCGCCCATCACCGCTCCGTGCGCGATCCGTTCATGCGAGGTCGAACAGCAGCACTTCCGCCTGTTCGCCCCGTTCTAGGACGATCTCAGGAACGTCGCTCGCCTTGAGCGCATCGCCCGCGCCGAGCTCGGTGCCGTTCGCGGTCAGCCTGCCGCGCGCGACGTGCACGTAGGCGCGCCGCCCCGCCGGCAGGCGATGCACCGCCCGTTCGCCGCCGTCCAGCAGCGCCGCGTACATGTACGCGTCCTGGTGGATCGTCACCGAGCCGTCCCGCCCGTCGGGGGAGGCGACCAGCCGCAAGCGGCCGCGCTTCGAAGCGGCGTCGAAGTGCTTCTGCTCGTAGCCCGGCTCGATCCCGCGCAGCGCCGGCTCGATCCAGATCTGAAGGAAATGCGTGACGCCCGCTTTCTCGTGGTTGAACTCGCTGTGGCGCACCCCGGTGCCCGCGCTCATGCGCTGGACGTCGCCCGGAACGATCGTCGAGCCGTTGCCCATCGAGTCCTGGTGCGCGAGCGCGCCCTCCAGCACGTAGCTCACGATCTCCATGTCGCGATGGCCGTGCGTGCCGAAGCCAGTGCCCGGCTGGATCCGGTCCTCGTTGATCACGCGCAGGCTGCCGAATCCCATGTGCCGCGGATCGTGGTAATCGGCGAAGGAGAAGCTATGGAACGAGTCGAGCCAGCCGTGATTGGCGTGCCCGCGTTCCGCCGCGCGGCGCGGCTCGATCACCCGGCGCTCCGTTCAGGCGTCGCCGGATGCGCCGGCCTTGCCCTCGGCGCTCTCGCGCTCCGCGATTTCCTTGTGCACCTGCGCCATGTCGAGGGCCTTGGCCTGCTCGAGCACCTGCTCGAGCGCCGATGCCGGCAGCGCGCCGGGCTGCTGGAACAGCAGCACCTTTTCGCGAAACACCATCAGCGTGGGAATCGAGCGGATGCCGAACGCCGCCGCGATTTCCTGCTCGTCGTCGGTATTGACCTTGGCGAAGACCACGTCCTCGTGCTGCTCCGAGGCGCCCTCGAACACCGGCGCGAAGCCCTTGCAGGGGCCGCACCAGGGCGCCCAGAAATCGACGACCACCATCGGATTCGTCGTCACGACCTGCTCGAAGTTTTCCTTGGTCAGCTCGACTGTCGCCATCCAGCACTCTCCTATTCAAAGTGGCACTATACCCGCACCATGCGCTACACGGGCCGTTTCGCCCCGTCGCCAACGGGGCCTTTGCACTTCGGCTCGCTGGTGGCCGCGCTTGCCAGCTGGCTCGACGCGCGCGCGGCGGGCGGGATGTGGTTGCTACGCATGGAAGACCTGGACAAGCCGCGCGAGGTTCCCGGCGCGGCTGACGAGATCCTGCGTCAGCTCGAGGGGCTTGGCCTCGAATGGGACGGACCGGTGCTGTACCAGAGCCGCCGAAGCGCACGCTACGCGGAGGCGCTCGACGCGCTCGAGCGCCGCGGGGCCACCTACCCCTGCGGCTGTACGCGCAGCGAGATTGCCGACTCCGCGCTGGCGATTGACGGCGCGCGCATCTACCCCGGCACCTGTCGCGGCGGGCTCGCCCCGGGCCGGCGGGCGCGCGCCGTCCGGGTACGCACCGTTGCAACGCCGGTCCGCTTCGTCGATCGTGTGCAGGGCAAAATCGTACAGTCGGTCGAGCGCGAAGTCGGTGACTTCGTCCTGCGCCGCGCCGACGGACTGATCGCTTATCAGCTTGCGGTCGTGATCGACGACGCCGACCAGGGCATCACCGACGTCGTGCGCGGCGCCGATCTGCTCGATTCCACTCCGCGGCAGATCTGGCTGCAGCGGCTGCTCGGTTATCCGACGCCGCGCTACCTGCACGTGCCGATTGCAGTGACCGCGGGCGGCGAGAAGCTCAGCAAACAGACCGGCGCGCAGCCGGTCGACGTTGCGAATCCCGTGCGCGAGCTCGCGCGCGCGCTCGCGTTTCTCGGTCAGCCTGTGCCCGATGGCGCGACCGCTCAAGCAATCCTGCGGCAAGCGCTGGGACGCTGGGACGCGTCGCTCATCCGGCCCGCTCGCTCGATCGCTGCGCCTCCATGAACGGCGAACGCGGCGGCGATCTGGATGCGGCGCTCGTCCCCCGCTCGATTATCTCGCGACTCTCAGAGGCATCGCCTTCATGCCACGGAACACCATCGAGTCGATCCATTCCAGCCGCTCCGCAGCGAGCTCGATCCGGCGCCAGCGCGCCAGAACGGCGGGCAGGCTCACCTGCCCCTCCAGCCGCGCCAGCGGAAATCCCAGACAGATGTGCGCCCCGAAGCCGAACGTCAGGTGCGGCACTCCGTCGCGCCGCAGCGCCAGGCGGTGCGGGTCCGGATAAGCGCGCGGATCACGGTTGGCGGCATTGAGCATGACGAATACGCGATCGCCGGCGCGAAGCGTCTTGTCGTGCAATCGGTGCTCGCGTTGCACGATGCGAACCTGGGCGCCGCTCGGCCCGTCGTAGCGTAGCAGCTCCTCGACCGCCGCCGGGGCAAGTCCGGGATCCTCGCGCAGCGCGCGCATCTCACGCGGGAAGCGGATCAACGACAGCAATCCGTTTGCGATGTGATTGGTGGTGGTCTCGTGGCCGGCGAACAGCAGCAAGACGCAGGTCGCGACAAGCTCGTCCTCGGTCAGGCGGTCGCCGTCATCCTCGAGCGCGACCAGCTGGCTGAGCAGGTCGTCGCGCGGCTCGGCTCGCCGCACGGCGATCAGGCTACGGAAGAATTCCGCCATTTCCTTCGTCGCAGCCTCGGCGATGTCGTACTTCTCGGGCTGGTTGCGGGAGCTGCCGATGAACAGCGCCATGTCGTCGGACATGCGCTTGATGCGGGCGAGTTCGGTGCGCGGCACCCCAAGCATGTCCATGATGACCAGTGCCGGAAGCGGTCCGGCGAAGGCGCGGATGAAGTCGAACTCGTCCCGCTCTCCGATCTCGCCCAGCAGCCAGGCCGTGAGCGCGACGATGCGCTCGCGCATGGCATGCATCGAGCGAACATTGAAAACCCTGCTGGTCAGGCGTCGCAGGCGCGTGTGATCGGGCGGGTCGCGGAACACCATCCAGAGCGACAAGTAACGAACGATGTCCGCGATGCGCTGCGCCTCTGCGCCGGGAAGCGAGGCGAAAAAGGGCCGCAGGCGGTCGGAAGACAATTCGCGGTCGAGGCACACTCGCTTGACGTCGTCGTAGCGCGTCAGCACCCAGGCCTTCAGATGCGGGCTCCAAAGCACGGGGTCCTCGTCCTGCATCTGCGCATAGAGGGGGAACGGATCCGCCAAGAAGGCGGGATCGTCCGGGCGGTAGTGGATGGGCATCGCTCGTTAGCCAAACGCTCGCTTGCTTGTAGCGAGCCGCGCTCAGCAGGTCAACGCAATTTGGTGAGCAAGTACTTACATAAACGGGAATGGCAGGCCGATGCACGCTCCGAAGCTGTCATGTTGCTTCACATCAATCGATTTTGCTGCTATGCACAATCTCCTTGACTTACAAAGAAATCCGACTAAAATGCGAATTGTTGCGACGCACCAATTGGCGCGCCGCAGAGGCGAACCAGGCCAGATTTCGTTTAGCGACCCATCTACAGGAGCCACTCCATGTACGTCACACCGGAACAGATCCAAGCGGCCAACAAGGCCAACGTCGAAGCGATTCTTTCTCTTGCCGCGAGCCAATTCGCCGCACTCGAGAAGTTCGCGAACCTGAACACCAACGCGGTCAAGACGGCGTTTGAAGACTCGCTGTCCAACGCCCGCACGCTGCTCGGCGCCAAGGACGTGCAGGAGTTCGTGAGCCTGCAGAGCACCCTCGCCCAGCCCGCGATCGAGAAGGCCATCGCCTATTCGAAGAGCGCGTACGAAGTGGCGACCGAAGCCAACGCGGAAATGTCGAAAATGGCGGAGAAGCGCATCGCCGATTGGAACGAGAACTTCGTCTCGATGCTCGACAAGGCGACCAAGAACGCCCCGGCGGGTTCGGACGTCGCGGTTGCCGCGGTAAAGTCGATGCTCGCAGCGGCGAATTCGGCGTACGACAACTTCAACAAGGTCGCCAAGCAGGCGACCGAGATCGCGGAAGCGAACGTCAACGTCGCGACCGAGACCGTTAAAGGGATGGCCAAGACCACAAAAAAGGCCGCCTGAGCCGGGCCAAACCCCGGCAACAGAAAAAGCCCCGCTGAATGCGGGGCTTTTTTTATGCCTCGCGAAAAGGAAACCCCGCTTCGCGAACCCCGCTTCGCAGACCTTCCATCGCCTGCGCCACCTGCGCCGGGTCGCCCCGCACGCCGAGCTCGACGTGCCGCCGGCTGCCGTCTTCGCCCATGGAGGGCAGACTGAAGACCTTGACCCCGGGATAGCCCCCTCCCACGGCATCCATGACGGGGATCAGCTGGCTCTCCCCCGCCTCGAACACGATGATCGACGCCTCCGCCCAGCGGTCGCGATCCGCGAGGTGGCGGTACCTCCCGTCCAGCACCCACTCGACCATCGGCCAGGCCATCTGGGGAAAGCCCGGAACGAAATGATGCTCCCGCACTGAAAAGCCCGGAACACGGTTGACCGGATTCGGGATGATCTGCGCCCCCTGCGGGAACTCGACCATGGACAGACGCTGCGGCGTCAACTCGGCGCCGAAGCGCGCCCGCAGCTCCTGCTCGCCCTCCGGATGCACCTCGAGCGGAACACCCAGGGCGTCGGCGGCGCAGCGGCGCGTGTGATCGTCGGGCGTCGCGCCGATGCCGCCGAAGCTGAAGACGATGTCGCCCGCGGCGAACGTGCGGTCGAGCGCCGCGGTGAGGCGCAGCGGATCGTCTCCGTGGTACTCGCAGTAAGCCAGCCGCAGGCCGCGCTTCGCCAGCGCCGCGACCAGGAAGTCGAAATGCTTGTCCTTGCGCTTGCCGACCAGGATCTCGTCGCCGATCACCAGGGCGCCGATCGCCGTGCTCATTGCGACACGATCTCCGCGTCGATCGGCTCCCGGCGCAGCGCTTGCAGCTCGCCGAGCAGGTAATGGATGAACGCCAAGCCGAACAGCACCGGCGCGAACAATCCTATTACCGGAATGTAGGCGACCAGAGCGAGCACCGCTCCGAGCAAGTACATCGCCCCGCGCCGGCGCAAAAAGACCGCTCGCATTTCCCGCGCATCGGCGTGCTCCGCGAGCGCGTCGTAGCGCAGTACGCGCTGGTTCACCCAACCCATGATCGCCACCGGTATCGCCGGCCAGAGCGGCGGGAAGATCCACAACGGGATCGACAGCGCGCCGAGCAGCACCAGGCCGACGACGCCGACGATCGAGTTCCACACGCTGCCTGCAAAGCTGCCGCCGTGACGGCGTACGAGATCCGGAAAAGCACGCTTGGCGACGTGATCGACCATCGCCGGCATCCCGAACACGCCGAGTATCAACAGCGCGGTCAGCTGGATCAGGGGCACCAGGCCTATGATCACCAGAACCTTTGCCGCAATCAGCGCGACCGTGCTCGCATCCCAGTGAACGAAGAAAGTGGCGGTCTCGATCCAGTCTCGCAGTATGCCGGCGAGCCACGCCACCAGTCCGGCCCAGCTCCAGATCGCGGCCGCGCCCCAAATTCCGCTTGCGACCAGAACCGGCCAGAGCATCAGCCAGAGCATTCTGGGATGCAGGAGGTTGCCGAGGGCGAACGAGATTGAGGAGCCGATGCCGCGCATGCTGTTCAGGTTTGTGCGTGCCTGATACTTTGCCACAACTTGGTCAGGCGCTTGACCGACACCGGCACCGGAGTCTTGAGGGCCTGCGCGAAGAGCGATACGCGGAGCTCCTCCAGCAACCAGCCGAATTGCTCGATCTCGGGCGTGAGCGCCGCGCCCTTCGCCCGCGCCGCGACCTCGCGCTGCCAGGCCGCTTGCAGCGGCGCAAGCTCGGCCATCAGGCGGGCGTCGCGCGCCGGGTCGCTGCGCAGCTTTTCCAGCCGCACGGCGGCCGCCTTGAGGTAGCGCGGGAAATGCTGCAGGCGCTGCCAGGGCGTGCGGGAAACGAAGCGGGGGTGGAGCAGCCGCGCGACGCTCGCCGCGACGTCTTCGGCCGCCCGTGGAAAGCCCTTGGCGGCCGAGGCGAGCCGCTTCTGCAGCTGGGCGTGCTCGGCGAGGATCGCCGCGACCGTGCGCACGATTTCCTGCGCGATCAGGTTCAACCGGCTGCGCCCCTCGTCGACGCGGCGCTCGAAGTCCGCCTGCCGCGTCGGCAGCGTGTCGGCGAGAAACGTGCGCTCGAGCGCGGCGCCCACCACCTCGTGCGCGAGCTCGACGTCTCGCGCGAGCTGACCGAACTGCAGGTTCAGGGCGTTGTCCCGCGCCACCGACTTCTCGATCTCCCGAATGCGCTCGCGAAAGGCGATCGCCAGCAGCCGGCGCACCCCGCCGCGATGGACCTCGGCCGCGCGCTCGGGAGTGTCGAAGACCTGCAGGGTGACGCCGTCGCCTGCGTCATGGAGTGCCGGATATCCGACCAGCGTCCGGCCGCCGCGCGCGAGCTCCATGATCTCGTCGAGGTCGCCGAAGGTCCAGGCGCGATGGCGCTCGCCCTCGTCCGTCGGCGCCTCCTGCTGCAGCACGGCCCGCGTCTCGGCGCCCAGCGCGCGTTTCAGGTCCGCGAGGCTGCGGCCCATGCCGAGCTGGCGGCCGTGCTCGTCGACGACGCGGAAATTCATCTGCAGGTGCGGCGGCACCGAGTCGGGCCGGAACGCGTCGAGCGGAACCTCGAGATTGAGCTCGGCCCGGATATAGCGCGCGAGCGCCGTTGCGAGGGGACTATCGGACGGCGCCACCGCCGCGACGAAGCCCTCCGCGAAGGCCTCGAGCGGCCCGAGCTTGTGCCGCAGACGCTGCGGCATGGACTTGGCCAGCAACCGCACCTTCTCCTTGAGCAGCCCCGGCACCAGCCACTCGCAGCGCGCCGCCGGGACCTGATTGAGCAGCGCGACCGGCGCCGTGAGCGTCACGCCGTCGCGCGGCGAGCCCGGCTCGAAGGTGTACTCGAGCTCGAAAGTGTTCAGACCCAGGCGAAGCTGCGGCGGGAAATTCTCGGTCGTGATGCCTGCCGCCTCGTGCCGCATCAGGTCCTCGCGCCGCAGGAAGAGGCGCCGGGGGTCTTCGCGCTCCGCTTCCTTGCGCCATTTCTCGAAATCGGCGCCGTTGTGAATGCCCGGCGGGATCCGCGCGTCGTAGAACGCGTGGATCAAGTCGTCGTCCACCAGAATGTCCGGCCGGCGCGACTTGTGCTCGAGCCGCTCGATCTCGCGCAACAGCTTCTGGTTGTGGGCGAAGAACGGCGCGCGCGTGTCGAAGTCGCCTTCCACCAGCGCCGAGCGGATGAAAATCTCCCGTGCGAGCTCTGGCTCGAGCGGTCCGTAGTGGATGCGCCGGTTCGCGTACACCGGCAGCCCGTACAGGGTGCCGCGCTCGAGCGCGACGACCTGCGCGCGCGCCTTCTCCCAGTGCGGGCGCTCTCGATGGCGCTTGATCAGGTGCCCGCCCAGGTCCTCGAGCCACTGGGGCTCGATCGCCGCGACCGTGCGCGCGTACAGGCGCGTCGTCTCGACCAGCTCGGCCGCGACGAGCCATCTGCCTGCCTTGCGCGCCCAGGAGCCCGGATGGACCCAAAACTTGATGCCGCGCGCGCCCGTGTAGCTTCCGCCCTCGGCTTCGCGAAGGCCGATGTTGCCGAGAAGGCCGCTGAGCAGCGCGCGATGGATCGCGCGGTAGCCTTCGGGCTTGGCCGGATCCGCCTGCGACGGCCGCCAGCCGAGCTCGGCCACGGTCGCGTGCAGCTGCGAGTGCACGTCGCGCCACTCGCGCATGCGAGGGACCGAAAGCGAATTCTCGCGGCATGCCTTCTCCCACTTGCCCTCGAACAGCCGCCACAGCTTGAGAAAGGCGAGGAAGTCCGAGCGCTCGTCGGCAAAGCGCTTGTGGCGCTCGTCGGCGGCCGCCGGGTTGTCGAGCGGGCGCACCCGCGGGTCCTGCGCCGAGAGCGCCGAGGCGATCACCAGCACCTGGTCGAGGCAGCTCTCGCGCCGCGCGGCGATCAGCATGCGGCCGACACGCGGGTCGAGCGGGAGCTTGGCCAGCTCGCGGCCGGTGGCGGTCAGTTGCTTCGCGTCGTCCACCGCGCCGAGCTCGGCAAGCAGCGCGTAGCCGTCGGCGATCGCGCGCGGGCTGGGCGGATCGAGAAAGGGAAAATCCTCCACCGCGCCGAGCCCGAGGCTCGCCGCGCGCAGGATGACCGAGGCGAGCGAGGAGCGCAGCACCTCCGGGTCGGTGAACGGCGCGCGCCGGTCGTGGTCTTCCTCGGCGTAGAGGCGGATGCAGACGCCATCGGCGACCCGCCCGCAACGGCCGGCCCGCTGTTTGGCCGCCGCCTGCGAAATGCTCTCGACGCGGAGCTGCTCCACCTTGTTGCGGTAGCTGTAGCGCTTGACGCGCGCGAGCCCCGTGTCGACGACGTAGCGGATGCGCGGCACGGTGAGCGAAGTCTCGGCGACGTTGGTCGCGAGCACGATCCGCCGCGCC
>CAZLUX010000036.1:0-2027 GCA_964562815.1 uncultured Enterobacteriaceae bacterium | reverse complement strand
AGGCTGCGCTCGTGCGCCTCGTCGATCACGATCGTGTCGTACTGGCGCAACTGCGGGTCGCCCTGCGTCTCCGCCAGCAGAATCCCGTCGGTCATCAACTTCACCGCGGCATCCGACCCCAGCCTGTCCTGGAAGCGCACCTTGTAGCCCACTATCGTGCCCAGCTCGCTGCCGAGCTCCTCGGCGATTCGCGCGGCGACCGAGCGCGCGGCGATGCGGCGCGGCTGGGTGTGGCCGATGAGGCCCGCGCTGCCGCGCCCCATCTCGAGCAGGATCTTGGGCAGCTGCGTCGTCTTGCCCGAGCCGGTTTCGCCGCAAACGATGACGACCTGGTGACGCTCGATCGCGCCGCGGATTTCCTCCCGGCGCGCGCTGACCGGCAGCGCCGGGTCGAAGCTCAGGCGCGGCGGTTTGACATTTCGCAAGGGAGGCGCAGGCTTGCTGGAATACATTGCGGGCTGTCGAATCGCCCCAGAGCCGCAATCATGACACGCACGGACTTCATCGAGAATCTGACCTACGACGAGATCAAGGTCGGCGATTCGGCGAGCCTGACTCGCACCCTCAAACCGGAGGACATTCAGCTTTTCGCGGTCATGTCGGGCGACGTCAATCCCGCCCACGTCGATCCTGAGTACGCCAAGAGCAGCATGTTCCACGAGGTCATCGCGCACGGCATGTGGGGCGGGGCGCTGATCTCGACCGTGCTCGGAACCCAGTTCCCGGGCCCGGGGACGATCTACATCGACCAGACGCTGCACTTCTCGCGCCCGGTCGGCGTCGGCGACACGGTCACCGTGACGCTGACGGCCAAGCGCAAGTTCGACCACAACCACCACATCGTGTTCGACTGCACGTGCACCAATCAGGACGGGCAGAAGGTGATCGGCGGCACCGCGGAAGTGCTGGCGCCGTCAGAGAAGATCCGGCGCGCGCGCATCGAGCTTCCCGGCGTCACGCTGTTCGACCGCGCGGCGCGCTACCAGGGCCTGCTCGCGCGCGCGAAGGGCATGGAGTCGATCCCGATGGCGGTGGTCCACCCCTGCGACGCAGAATCGCTCGGCGGCGCCATGACCGCGCTCAAGGCCGACCTGATCGTTCCGATCCTGGTCGGACCGGTCGCCAAGATCCGCTCGGTCGCCGAAGAGCAGGGCTACGATCTCGGCGGCATCGAAATCGTCGACGCGCCGCACAGTCATGCCGCAGCGGCCCAGGCCGTGTCGCTCGTGCGCGCGGGGCGCGCAGAGGGGTTGATGAAGGGGTCCTTGCACACCGACGAGCTGATGGGCGAGGTGGTCGCTACCCGCTCCGGCCTGCGCACCGAGCGCCGCATCAGCCACGTGTTCCTCGCCGACGTGCAGACTTATCCGCGGCCGCTGCTCATCACCGACGCGGCCATCAATATCGATCCCACCCTGGCCGAGAAAGTCGACATCGTGCAGAACGCGATCGACCTGGCCCACGCGCTCGGCATCGCCGAGCCGAAGGTCGCGATCCTGGCCGCGATCGAGGTCGTCAATCCCGCCATGCGCGCCACCACCGACGCCGCCGCCCTGTGCAAGATGGCGGACCGGCGCCAGATCACCGGCGGCGTGCTCGACGGGCCGCTCGCGTTCGACAACGCCGTGTCGCTGGTCGCGGCCAAAACCAAGGGCATTCTCTCGGCGGTCGCCGGGCGCGCCGACATCCTGGTGGTCCCCGACCTCGAGTCGGGCAACATGCTCGCCAAGCAGCTCGAGTACCTCGCCGGCGCGCTGCTCGCGGGGGTGGTCGTCGGCGCGAGCGTGCCCATCGTGCTGACCAGCCGCGCCGACAGCGCCGAATCCCGGGCCGCGTCGTGCGCGATCGCGGTGCTGATGGCACACGCCAAACGCAAGCGCGCCGCGTAAGCAGCCCGTATCATTGCGGTCTGCTGCCGGAGCCCGAAAAATGAGATTTCTGCTCGTCCTGTCGGATGCCTTCGACGCCCTGCGGGCGTACCGCGGTCGCGTCGCGCTTGCCCTGACCGGAGTCGCGATCCTCGGGGT
>CAZLUX010000035.1:0-20326 GCA_964562815.1 uncultured Enterobacteriaceae bacterium | reverse complement strand
CGGCGCGACCGTTGAACCTGCGTCCGGCGTCCGTTCATTCGGACTCGCCCGCGGCACAGCCGCGGAAGAACCACACGTAGAGCACCAGATAGGTCGCCATCAGGCGCACGACGGCGGGAGGCAGGCGCGCGCTCAAGCGCGCAGAGTCGCCGTCAAGCGCATCGGCTTGAGGAGCAGATCGAGGGCGACTTCGATCGAAGGCGCGACCACATCGGCGGCCGCGAGCGCCGCGGCGGCGCTCGCCTCCCTTCCGAGCACCGCGATCCCGAGGCGCGCGGCGCGCAGCATCAGCCGGTCGTTCCGGCCGTTGCCGATGCATGCCGTGCGGCGCTCGCCGAGCGCGCGCACGTAGCGCGCCTTCGCGGCGTCCTGGCGCGCCGCCGCAAGCACCACCACCTTGCATGGCAGCCCCCGCAGCGCGCGCTCAACGGTCCCGAAGGTGTCCGCGGTCACCACGTGAACGCTCACGAGGCGTGCGAGCGCGCGCAGCCGCGGCCTCGCCGCGGGCAGCAGACGGCCGTCCAGGGCCAGCGTGCCGTTGTAGTCGAGCACCAGATGCTGCAGGCGCAGCGCTCCGAAGCCGGGAATCGTCTGCGAAATCATGACTCGTTCATGTCAGACCAACGACGAGCGCCAGCAACAACGCGACAAGAGCGTACGTGACGTAGGCGTTGATGCGCCCGTGGTGCATCGCGGCCAGTGAACGGGCGAAAACGAGCGTCGCCTGCTTCATCGGGCCGAAGACCAGCCGATCGACGACGTGCACACGCTCCTTCTCGCGCCGGATGGCGTCGCGGAAGTGCTCGGCCACGGTCTCGCGCGTGTCCTCCACCGTCGTCGGCCGGAAGATCGCGTCGAAGATCACCCGCACCGGATTGGAAAAGCCCGTCGCCGTGTACGTCATCTCCGGCCGCAGCCGCCGCAGGCCTCCGTCCCAGCGCTCGCGCCGCTCGAGCCTGCGGCCGCGCGTCAGCCAGAGGCGAATGACGAGATACGTGAGCAGCAGCAGCCCCGCCAGCACCACCAGCATGTACGAGGTCGACATCGCGAAGACCACCGGATTGGCCTCGCCGCCCCGGTGCAGCACCACCAGCCCCGGTCCGGGCAGCACCCCCTGCCCGACCTGCGCGCCCAGCGCGTGGAACTCCGCCACGAACCCCGCCGGCAGCTGCGTTCCCGGCGCGAAGAACGGCGGCACCAGCGCCTGCGTCGCGGACGCTCCGGCCGCCTGCGCCGTGGCCGGGTCGAGCAGGCCGATGACGTAGGTCGGCAGGACGCCGAACGCGAGGCACAGCACGGCCAGGATCGCCATCGCGGCGAGCGCGGTGGGCGGACCTTCGCCCGCCCGCCGCTCCGGCTCCAGCCGCCGCATGCCGAGGAAGCTCATCGCGAACACCTTGACGAAGCACGTCACCGCGAGCGCCGCGGTGAGCGCGAGCGCGGCGCCGGCGAGCGCGAACACGATCTTCACGCCCGTCGAGGACAGCTCGGCCGCCCGCAGCATGGTCTGCAGCGTGAGCCATTCGCTGACGAAGCCGTTGAACGGCGGCAGTCCGGCGATCGACAGCGCGCCGACCAGGAAGGCCGCGGCGGCGAGCGGCATGACCCGGATCAGGCCGCCGAGCCGGTCCATGTCGCGCGTGCCGGCCTGGGTCTCGACGGTTCCGACCCCGATGAAGAGCAGCGTCTTGTAGAGAGAATGATTGACCATGTGGTACAGGCTCGCGACGAAGGCGAGCGCGGCGAGCGCCGGGTGGTGCGCGGAGTAGAAAACCATCCCGGCGCCGGCGGCGGCAACGACGATGCCGACGTTCTCGATCGAGCTGTGCGCGAGCATCGCCTTCAGGTCGTTGTCGATGGTGGCGTAGAGGATGCCGATCAGCGCCGAGGCGGCGCCGACCACGAGCGCGACCAGGCCCGTCCCGCCGTATGCCGCCGGCAGGAGGTCGGCGTTGACGCGCAGGATGCCGTACAGGCCGAGGTTGAGCGTGGCGCCGGCGAGCACGGGCGCAAAGGCCCGCGGCGCCGCGGCGTAGGCGCGCTGCAGCCAGGAATTGACCGGCACCAGGCCCGCCTTCACGCCGAAGCCGAAGAAGGTGAGCAGAAACACGCTCCAGCGCGCGCCCGCGCCAAGCCCCACGGAGGCCGACTTGAGCGTGCCGAAATCCATCGACCCGGCACCCAGCGCGAGCAGCAGGAAGCCGAGCGCGGCCGCGAGCGTGCCCGCCTCGCCCATCGCGAGCAGGAGGTAGCCCGACCCGACCTGCGCCCCGTTCTCCCGGCGCCGCCCGCCGACGATCAGCAGGTAGCACAGGATCGACATCACTTCCCACGCGAGCAGGAACAGAAGCGCATCCCCGGCGATCAGGATGAGGACGATGGAGGCGTAGAGCGCAAGCAACATGACGCTGAAAGAGCGTCCATGTCCACGCAGCGCTCCCGCCGCGTAGAGCGAGGCCGGGAACAACACCAGGCCCGTCGCCAGGAGGAACACCGCCGAAAGCGGGTCGAGCCGCAGCGTGAGCGTCGTCACGCCCGGCACCGACCAGAGGGGCTGGACGAACCCGCGCCCGTATAGGAGCGCCGCGGCGCCCGCCGCAGCCGCCGCGACCGCGGCGAAGCAGCCCGCCCAGCCGAGCACGCCCGGCCGGCGCTCGGGCCGCATCGTGAGCGACAGGAGGATCCCCGCGCCGCAGGCCCCGAAGAAAAGAACAATCAAACTCAAGGTCATCCGTGCGGCTCCGAAACGAGGGACGCGGGCGGCCTGCGCCCCGTCGCCACGAGCAAGCCGTGCAGGATCGCCAGGGGCGGCGGCGGATTGCCCGGCACCTCCACGTCCACCGGCAACAGCGTGCCCACGCCTTCACCGCAGACGAAGCTCTCCGCGAATACGCCCCCGGAGAGCGCGCAGGCGCCGACTGCGACCACGCGTTTGGGCGTGGGCATCGCGTCGTAGATCTTCTTCAGCGCGAGGCGCATGTGGTCGGTCACCGGACCGACCACCAGCATCACGTCCGCGTGGCGCGGCGTCGGCGTGATGAAGAACCCGAGCCGGTGCATGTTGTAGTAGGGGTTGTTGAGCTGCCTGACCTCGTTGAGGCAGGCGCCGCAATCGCCGGCGTCGACCACGAGGACGTGGATCGAGCGGCGGAACGCCGCGCCGAGGTCGCTGCGCTCGCCGCCCGATCCCGCCCATTCGTAGTCCGACCGCCAGGCGAGTGCAGGCTTGCACCGGTAACAGTGGATGCAGCGACGATAGTCGACGGATATGCCGTCGTTCTCGGTCCTAAGCGCGTGCGTGGGACAACGCGCGACCAGGCCGTCGGCAGCAGAAGCGGGCTCGCCGCCCACAGGCAGCCCAGGGCTCACCCCGGCGGCGCGCTCTTCCGCGCGCGGGTACGCGCTCGTCCTGATCCCGGTGCGAATGCCGCTTAGGACCCACTTCATCGATCGTTCTCCGCCGCAGACAGGTCGAAAGTCGAGAGGATGATCGGGAAATCCTGGAAGGCGAACTTCTCCGCCGCAAGGTGGAAGCTGTGCCAGTTGGTGAAAGACGGCGTGACGATGTGGTAGCGCGACACGCGCCCCGCCGGGTCGAGCCGCACCCAGTGGAACGTCGCGCCGCGCGGCGCCTCGACCCATCCGAGCGCCGCGCCGGGCTTCGGCTTCAGCTCGCTGCGGAACTCGCCTGCCGCCAGCCCGGAGACGGCCTGCTCCATGATGCACAACGACTGCCGCGCCTCCTCGAACAGCACGCGCAGCCGCGCGTAGCCGTCGCCTTCCTCCTCGGTCGGAACCTTGAATTCGTATCCCTGGTAGCCGCAATACGGCTGTGCGCGGCGCAGGTCCCGGGCCAGCGCCGAGGCGCGAGCGACGGGGCCCACCAGGCTGTACTCGCGGGCGGTCGTCGCGAAGATGACACCCACCTCCTCGAGCCGATCGAGAAAACTGCTCGAGATCGCGAGCCGTCGCTCGAGCTCGTCGAGCCTCTTCACGATCGCCCCGGCGCGAGCCAGCGCCGCGCGGCAGGCGTCGGTCGGCAGGTCCGCGCTCAGGCCGCCGGGGGCGAGCAGTCCGAACAGGTAGCGGTGCCCTGCGAGCTCGCCCGAGACGCGAAGCAGCTCTTCCTCGAGCATGCCCGCCTGGCTGGTCGCGACGACCAATGCGGTGGACTCGCAGATCTCGTGAATCGCCCCCGCGTGGTGGCGCAAGCGCTCAAGCTCGGCCAGGAACACGCGCAGGGCACGCGCACGCGATGGAAGGTCCGCTCCGGCGACTGCTTCGACCGCCCGGCAGAATGCCATTCCGTGGGCGAACGCGGTGGTGGCGGCAAAGCGCTCCGCCAGCAGCAGCGCATCCTCGACCGATTTGCCTTCGGCGAGCTTTTCGATCGCGCGCCACTTGTAGAACAGGCGCGTCCAGGTGCGGATGACGTCCTCGCCGACGGTCTCGAGCTGGAAGTGGACCGACTCGGTCACGCCCGAGAATTTGGGGCCCACCGGCATCATGAAGGCTCCGGCCTCCTCCACCACGCGCCGCGGCCGCCAGTCGGCACGCGGGTGCCGGTCGCGCATGGCTGCCTGCGCGTCGAAGGCGCGACGCATGGGCTCGACGCCCTCCTGCCAGGCGTCGTCATGGAGGACGAAATCGCCCAGCCGCGGATGGCCCTCGAAGCGCACGCCGAACATGTCCTCGGCCTCGCGCTCGTGCCAGTCCGCGGCGAAGACCTTCGCCTGGGCGGCGATGCTCGGGAACACGTTCTCGGCGAGCGGCGCCGAAACCAGCACGTGGACCCAGCCGGCCTCGCGCTCGCCGTGGAAGACGTAGCGCAGGCGCCACTCCCGCTCGCCCTCCTCGACGATGAGGCCGGCGAACGCCAGGCCGTGGTCGTGAAAGAGCTCGCGGCACAGCTCGACGAGCCCGCTGCGCTCGCAGGTCAGCTCTACATGATCCTTCGCTTGCGGGCTGTTCATCGCGTCAGGGCTCCGGCTGCCGCAAGTAGGAGGTCGTGCAGCGGTTTGGGCACGTACACGCCGAGCACGAGCACCGGTACGGCGGCCACGATCAGCACGAGGCCGACGCTGAAAGGCAGGCGAAACTCGACTTCTCCGGACGGTTCGTCATCCGCGCCGAATACCATGCGGTTCACGTGCGCCATGACGCCGAAGAAGGCGATCACGATGAACAGTGCGAGCAGCCCGGTCGCGACGTAATGCCCGCCCGCGAAACCCGCCTTGAGAATCGCGAACTCGCTCAAAAAGACCGCCAGCGGCGGGGCGCCCGCGATCGCCAGGCCGCCGAAAACCAGCGCGGCGCCCGCCATCGGCGAACGGCGGATCAGCCCGCGCACGGCTCCGATTTCACGCGTCCCCACGGCGAGCAGGACCGCTCCCGCGGAAAAGAAGCAGAACGACTTGGTCACGGCGTGGTTCACGATCTGCTGCATGGCACCGTAGTCCGCCGAAGCGCCCAGGCCGATGGCCGTCAGGATGATTCCCATGTGCTCGACGGTGGAGAATGCGAACAACCGCTTGTAGTCGTGCACCTGCAAGAGCAGAAACGCCGCCGTTCCCACCGAGACGAGCCCCAGCACGAGCGCCCAGCGCTCGGCGTGCGCGCCCGGCACGGCCTGCATGACCGGAAAGAGGCGCAGGATCACGTAGAGGATCGACGTGGTCTCTATACCGGAGAGCAGCGCGCACACGGGCGACGGCGCCTGGCTGTGCGCATCGGGCAGCCAGGTGTGCATCGGCACCAGGCCGACCTTGGTGCCGAGGCCGATCAGGATCAGCAGGAACGCCGTCTGCATGAGCAGCGGCGGCATGCGCGGCGCCGCCTCGACCAGCCCGCTCCAGGTGTAGACGCCTCCGCCCCCCGCGTGCATGGCGGCGAACAGGACGAGGAACCCGAACAGGGCGATGCCCGCCCCCAGGAGGGAGAGGATCACGTACTTCCACGCCGCCTCGAGGGCCTCGCGCGTGTTGTCGAACGACACGAGCAGCGCGGAGCAGAGCGTGGTCAGCTCGACCACGATCCAGACGAGCGTCGGCTCGGCGAGCAGCGGAATGGCGAGCATCGAGAAGACGAACAGGTTGTAGTTGGCGTGGTACAGGCGCAGCTTGCGCGGCGGCAGGTCCGCGTGCCCGAGGTAGCCGATCGAATAGACGGCCGCCGTGGTCGCCACCACCGCGATCATCAGCAGGATGAGCGCGCTCAGCCCGTCGACGGCGACCCAGTGGCGCCATCCCTCGCCGAGGCCGGCCGTGACCGAGCCGCCCGCCGCCGCGATCCAGGCCATGCGAGCCGTCCCCGCCAGCACGATCAGGCACGCGGCCACCGTCGCGGCCGGCAACCAGCCCTTGCGCAACGGCACGGCGGCGAGCGCGGCGGCGATGAGCGGCGGGAAAAGGATCCAGACGACGCTCACTTCGCGCCTCCCCGGCGCGGGCCCTCGCGCAGGCTCGCGAGCTCGCCCACGGCGGTCGTGCCGACGTGCCGCTCGACCGCTCGCACCAGGACCCCGACGATGAACACGATGATCAGGCCGTCGGTCGCGATCGCCAGCTCGACCAGCATCGAAAGATCGTGGGCGATCGAAATGCCGGCCATGAAGGCGCCGTTTTCCATCGCCAGCAGGCCGATGAGCAGCGGCAGCGCCTCGCGCCGCACGGCGAGCGTGAACGCGCCCAGCAGCAACCCGGCGATCCCGATCGGCACGTTCGGCCCGACGTACTCGGGGCCCACCGCGCGCGCGAGCGGTACGCCGAGGAAGTAGGCCCCGATCGCCAGCGCCAGCGCGATGGCCAGCGCCGTCGGGATATTGAGCACCTGGTCGATCTCGCGGCGCGTATAGAGCTCCGCCGGCGCCACCCGGCGCAGCAGCCAGGGCACGATGATCGGCTTGGTGATCAGGTTGACGAGCGCCACCCCGTAAAGGTGCCCGGAATCGAAGCGCAGGCCGAGCAGCGCGGCCGAGGCCGCGAGCAGCAGCGACTGCGCGATGAAAAGATGCAGGCAGCCGCGCGCCTGGCGCATCGCGACGATGCCGAACGAGGTGAGCAGGAACAGGCCCGCTGCGAGCGCGTTCAGGTTGACCACCACTTGCCTGGCGGCTTCGCTCATGCCAGGAACACCTGCGCGATCATTGCCACCACCGAGGTGACGAACGCCGCGCCGAGGAACTCGGTGATGCGGAACAGGCGCAGCTTGGACAGCGACGACTCGACGAACACCAGCACCAGCACGAAGCAGAAGACCTTGAGCAGCACGAGCGGGATCGCCAGCAGCACCTCGAGCACTCCCTGCCCGTGCGCCAGGCCCCACGGGCTCACCAGGACGTTGAGGAACACGCAGATCAGCACGAAGAACTTCATCTGTCCGCCCCACTTCATCAGGGCAAAGCCGCGCCCCGAGTACTCGAGCGACTTCGATTCGTCGATCATCGCCAGCTCGAAGTGTCCGGTCGGGTTGTCCACCGGGATCCGCCCGCCCTCGGCCAGGATCAGCATGAGGAACGCCAGCACGAGCAGCACGTGCGAAGGCGCGAAGAAGTTCGCCAGCGGCGTCACCCACTTGTGCTGCACGATGTAGGGGATCGTCGAGCCGGCGACGAACGAGACCGTGAAGAACACGATCATGAACACCGGCTCGGCCAGAAATCCCACCATGCGCGTGCGGCTCGCGCCGATCGGGCCGTAGGGATTGGCGCTGTCCACGGCCGCGAGCGTGGCGAAGAAGCCCCCCAGCGCGAGCACGAAGCCGGCTCCGAGCATGTCGCCCATGAAAGCGAAGAACAGCGGATAGTCCGTCAGCACCGGGATGAGCAGCGTGACGAAGATCGGCGTCACGAACACCACGTAGGGCGTGAAGCGGAAGATCCACGAGCTGTCCTCGGACACGATCTCGTCCTTGTGGAACAGCTTCCACAGGTCGCGGTAGGGCTGGAAGATGCTCGGGCCGCGCTTGGACTGCAGCATCTCCTTCAGGCGCGAGGTCACGCCCGAGACCAGCGGCGCGAACGCCATCACCACGAGGACCTGCAGCAGGTTGTAGAAGATCCGCTCGCTCACTTCCGTCTGCCTCCGACCGTTCTTTCGCGCAATCGCGTCACGTCGGAGGAAGGCACAAAAAATGCCTACGAAACCGCCTTCCTCAGGCGTGTCGCGTAGGCATCATCAGCCTTGCGGCGGTTATTGTTGGGGAGGTATGCCATCTCCCTGCTGCGCCCCAATGGTCCGGCAGAAATCTCCTTTCGTCAACCGTCCCCGTTCAGGGCGCCGAATTCGCCCTGCGCCATGGAGTAGAAGATGTGCACTTTTTCGCGCCTGACCAGATCGAGCAGGTACTTCGCTTCTTCCAGCGTGACGATGAACTCCACCTTGATCGTGAGATCGCCGGCAAGCTCGAAGAAGTGCTGCTCGTGCAGCACGCCGTGGCGGCCGTATCCCGCGATCGCGCGAAACGCCGAGCCGCCGTGAATGCCGGCTTTCTTCGCCTGCTCGAGCAGCCATTCGTAGAGCAGGATGCCGCCGTGCTTCCGGTTCTCGTGCACGTAGAAGTGCAGGTAGGCGCCGTTCGCCTTCATGCAAGCCCCTTTGCCAGCAATCGAACGAGAAAAATGCCGAGCAGCGTGGCGCTCAGAGACCCGATCACGTGGACCGAAATGTCGACCGCGAGCCAGCCGTACTGTTCGCGCAGGATGAGCGTAGTCGCTTCCGCCGAGAAGGTCGAGAAGGTCGTGAGCGCTCCGAGGAAACCTGTCATGAAGAACAGGCGCGCTGCGGGCGGCAGCGCGTCGAATTGGGCGATAAGCCCCATCGCGAGTCCCATCAGGAGGGCGCCGATCAGGTTCGCCGCCAGGGTGCCCAAGGGAAGCGTCGGAAACACGGGGTTCAGCAGGACGCCCAGCCACCAGCGGATCCAGGCACCGATCGCCGCCCCGGCGCCAACCGCGAGAAAAGCGGGAAACGTCACGCTCAGGCCGCGTCAGGCTTCTCTTGGCGCCAGCGATCGGCTGCCCGGTCGTCGCTCGCGCGCGCTTCGACCCAGCGTGCGCCTTCGGCCGCCTGCTCCTTCTTCCAGAACGGCGCGCGGGTCTTGAGGTAGTCCATGATGAATTCGCAGGCGGCGAAGGCGTCGGCCCGGTGCGCGCTCGCGACCGCCACGAGCACGATCTGGTCGGTGGGCTCGAGCTCGCCGTAGCGGTGGATCACGGTGCAGTCCATGACCTGCCAGCGGGACCCCGCCTCCTCGACGATCTTGCCGATCTCGCGCTCGGTCATGCCGGCGTAGTGCTCGAGCGTCATCGGCACCTCGCGCACCACGCCGACGAAGCTCGCCACGGCGCCGACCTTCGGGTCCCGCGACAGGGCGCGCATCTCTGCGCCGGCGTCGAAGTCCTCCCGTTGTACCGAGACCTTCACGCTAACCCCCGGTCACCGGCGGAAAGAAGGCGACCTCGTCGCCCGGCTTCACCGGCGCGGCCGGCTGCGCCATTTCCTGGTTGAGCGCCATGCGCACCAGCGCCTTGCCGGAAAAGACCTTTTCGTAATTCCCGCCGCGCGCTCTCAGGTGCTCGCGGATTCCGGCGAGCGTCGTGACGCCGGCGGGAAGCTCGATCTCCTCACCGGCGCTGCCGAGCTGCTCGCGCAGCCCGGCGAAGAAAAGCAGTCTGACCTTCACCCGTAGAGCTCCGAAAAAGGCAGGAAGCGGACCCGCTCGCCCTTCGCGATCGCGCGATTCGGCGGATTGTCGACCAGGCCATCGGCCCAGGCGGTCGAAGTCAGCACCGCCGAATCCTGCGTCGGATACAGGTCGAGCCCGCCCTGCGGGTTCCATTTTACGCGCAGGAATTCGCGCCGCGAATCGGGCTTGGGCCAGTCGAAGTCCGCGCGGGCGTCGATCACGCGCGGCGCGACCTCGGCGATTCCCTGCGTCCTGCGCAGGAACGGCCGCACGAACATGAGGAAGGTGACGAAGCTCGACACCGGATTGCCCGGCAGGCCGATGAAGGCGGACTCGCCGACCTTGCCGAAGGCGAGCGGACGCCCCGGCTTCATCGCGATCTTCCACATCAGCAGCGACCCTTCGGCCTCGACCGCGGGCCTGACGTGGTCTTCCTCGCCGACCGAGACGCCGCCCGAGGTGACGATGATGTCGGCTTCGGCCGCCGCCCGCCGCAGCACGTCGCGCGTCGCCGCCAGGCTGTCCGGGACGATGCCGAAGTCGCGCACCTCGCAGTCGAAGGTCCTCGCCAGCCCGTTGAGCGTGAAGCGGTTGGAGTTGTAGATCCGCCCCGGCGGCAGCGGGTCGCCGGGCATCACCAGCTCGTCGCCGGTGAAGAACAGCGCCATGCGCACGCGCCGGCACACCGGCAGCGACTTGATGCCGACCGAGGCGGCGAGCCCCGTATCCTGCGGCCGCAGCCTGATGCCCGCCGCCAGCACCTCGCCCCCGGCGCGGATGTCGCTGCCGCGGCGCCTGATCCATTCGTCGCGCTGGGGCACTTTCCTGACGACGACCTGCTCGCCGTCGGCCGCGCAGTTTTCCTGCATCGCCACCGCGTCCGCACCCGGCGGAATCGGCGCGCCGGTGAAGATGCGCGCCGCGGTGCCGGGCTCAAGAGGCTCGCCCACCGCGCCGGCGGGAATGCGCTGCGCGACGCGCAGCTTCGTGTCGGGCGCCTTCACGTCTGCCAGCCGCAGCGCATAGCCGTCCATCGCGCTGTTGTCCATCGGCGGCACGTCCATCGCCGATGTCTGCGCGCGGGCGAGCACCCGCCCGGTCGCCTCGAGCGTGGGCACCTCCTCGATTTCGGTCACCGGACGCGCGCCCGCAAGCAGAATCTCGAGCGCCTCGTCCACCGACAGCAGTCCCTTGCCATTCATTCGAGTTTCGACTCCTTCAGTACGAACGACGCGATGCCATCCGCGTCGTTCAGGTCGAGCAGCGGCAGGCGCGTCTCGACCCTGGCGTCGCTCGCCACCGCGACGATGTGCGGATCGTTGGGGTGCAGCAGCGCCTCCCCGGTCTCGGCACGCCAGACCTCGAGCTTCGGAATCGGCGCGAACTTGAAGCCTTCGACCAGCAGCAGGTCGCACGGCGACATGTGCTTCACCTGCTCCTCGAACGACGGCTCCGCCGCGCCGCGCAGCTCGTGCATCAGCACCCAGCGCCGCGACGAGGTCACCAGCACCTCGCTCGCGCCGGCGTGGCGATGACGATACGAGTCCTTGCCCGGCTGGTCGACGTCGAACGTATGGTGCGCGTGCTTGATCAGCGACACGCGCAGCCCGTGTCGTACGAGCCGCGGGATGAGCTGCTCGATGAGCGTCGTCTTGCCGCTGCCGGAATAGCCTGCGAATCCGAAGACCTTCATGCCTGCCCTTCTGCCCCTGCGGGCGGAACGCGCATTTTAGCCGGATCGCGAGTGTACGATCCAAGTTCGCACGGGAGGAATACCCATGAATCGGTATCGACGCGGGCTTCTCGCTGCAGCCGCCGCCGCGCTCGCCGCCTAGCCGGCGGGCGCAGCCAGGCGGCCGTCGTCGAGGCGCAGACGGCGGAAGCCCGGCAGGTCGATGATCTCCTGGTCGTGGCAGGCGACGATCACGGTGCGCCGCTCGTCGCGCAGTTGCGCGAGCAGCGCGAGCGTCTGCGCGCGGCCCTCGCGGTCGAGGCTGCTGGTCGGCTCGTCGAGCAGCAGCAGCTCGGGCTCGAGCGCCCGTGCGCGCGCAAGCGCCGCACGTTGCTTTTCTCCCCCCGATAGCTCGGCCGGCGGGATCGCGTGCCGATCGATGAGCCCGGCCCAGGCGATCGCCTCCTCGACACGCCGCGCGCGCGCCGCAGCGGGAATGCGACGGCGCTTGAGCCCGTACTCGAGGTTGTGGCGCAGGCTGGTATGGAACAGGTAGGGATGCTGGTGCACGTAGACGATGGCACGCCGCAGGCGTTCCGGGTAGAGCCCGAAGTTCGCCGGCACGCCCCGGAATTCCAGCCTGCCGCCGGCGTCGCGGTCGAGCCCGGCGATGATCCGCATCAGGGTCGTCTTGCCCGACCCGTTCGGTCCGATCAGAACGTAGGCGCGGCCCTCCTCGATCGCGAGGCTTCCGATCGAGAACAGCTGGCGCTGGCCGAAGACCTTGCGAACTCCACGCAGCGCGAGCAGCGGCGCGCTCACCTGAGCCCCCCTCGTCCCTGCAGCAGTGCGAGGAGTACGTTGACCCCGAGCGCGACGACCATCAGCACGAAGCCCAGGGCGATGCCCTGCGAGAAATCTCCCTTGGTGGTCTCGAGCGCGATCGCGGTCGGAATGTTGCGCGTCAGCCCGGCGATATTGCCGCCGACCATGATCGCGCAGCCGACTTCCGATATGGCGCGCCCGAATCCGTTCACCACGGCCGCGAGGACGCCGAAGCGCACTTCCCACAACGTGGTGAGCGAAGCCGCGAGGCGGCCGGCGCCGAGGCAGCGCGCGGTTTCGAATACGCGCGGGTCCGCCCCCTGCACGGCGGAGATGGTGAACACCACGAGGATCGGGAAGGCGATCACCATGTAGCCGAACATGATCGCCCACGGCGTGAACAGCAGCTCGAACGAGCCGAAGGGCCCGCGCCGAGACAGCAGCAGGTAGATCACCAACCCGATCACCACGGTCGGGAACGAGAGCAGCGCCTGCACCAGCACTACCGCGGCACGCTGCCCGGGAAAGCGCTTCTTGGCCAGCAGGAAGCCGAGCGCGATCGACGGCGCGGCGACCAGCGCGATCGCCGCGACCGAGACCCAGAGCGACAGCCAGATCGCCTGCCACAGGCGCGGGTCGCCGCTGAAAAGAAGGGCGAAGGCCTGCCGTGTCGGCTCCAGGAGATCCAAACGGCGACGCTTACTGCGGCGGGTGGCCGTAGTCCGGGTGGAAGAGCTGGGCGCCCTTGAAGCGGTAATCGCCGATCGCCTTCTGCCCCCTGGGCGATGTCATCCACTTGATAAAGGTCATCGCGCCTTCGTAGTTGATGTTCGGGTAGCGCTTGGGATTGACCGCGATCACGCCGTAGGGGTTGAGCAGCTTCTTGTCGCCCTGGACCATGATCTCGAGCCCGGTCTTGGCAGCGTAGGTGGTGTAGGTGGCGCGGTCGGAGAGCGTGTAGGCGCCCTTCTCGCCGGCGACCGTCAAGGTCGCGCCCATGCCCTGGCCGACCGCCAGGTAGTGCGGGCCTCCGGGCTTGATTCCGATCGCCTTCCAGTACGCGAGCTCCTTCTTGTTGGTGCCCGAGTCGTCGCCGCGGGAGACGAAGATCGCGCCCGAATCGTAGATCTTCTTCAGCGCCTTGAGCGGATCGTGCATGCCCTTCACCCCCGCCGGATCGGAGGCGGGTCCGACGATCACGAAGTCGTTGTACATCACGTCGCGCCGGTTGACGCCGTAGCCCGCGGCGACGAACTTGTTCTCCGCCGGTCTCGCGTGCACCAGCACGACGTCGACGTCGCCGTTCTGCCCGAGCTTCAACGCCGCGCCGGTGCCGACCGCGGTGTAGTGGATCTTGCAGCCGCAATCGGCCTCGAACTTGGGCAGCAGGTATTGCAGCAGGCCCGAGTTGTCGGTGCTGGTGGTGGTGGCCATCTTGATGTCCTTCATCGCGAACGCGCTTCCGGCGGCAAGCAGCGCGGCGGCGGCGAATGCGATCCTGACGAGTGGGGTGCGTGCTCCCATGCGGTCCTCCTCCGGGACTGACGTGGATCAATATGTCTTTGGGTGCATAATTACCCGAAGACGGGTTTTGGATCATAGCGACAGCTACCTGGACACGGAATATGTATTTCCCTGCATATCTTGGAGGGACGGGCCGGCGAAACCGCTACGACCGCGCCGAGTGGGCCGGCGCGTTCGGCGACCTCGGCACGCTGCTGCCGTTCGCACTCGCCTACATCGCGGTGGTGAGAGTCCCGCCGCTCGGGATGCTGCTCGCCTTCGGCGGCTCGATGATCGCGGTCGGGCTCTATTACCGAACGCCCGTGCCGGTGCAGCCCATGAAGGCGATCGGCGCGGCGGCAGCGACGCAAGCCGCGCAGCTCGTCTCGATCACGCCGCAGGCGGTGTACGCCGCGACGCTCGTCACCGGGCTGGTCTGGCTCGCGCTCGCGGCGAGCGGCCTGATCCAGCGCCTCGCCACGCTTGTCCCGCGCCCCGTGAGCGTCGGCATCGTGCTCGGGCTCGGCTTCGCCTTCATGCTCGAAGGGCTGAAGATGATGGCGCTCGGCTGGACGCTCGCCGCGGCCGGCCTCACCCTGGTCCTGCTCCTGCTCGACAACCGCCGCGTGCCGGCGATGTTCGCCCTGCTCGCCTTCGGCGCGGGCTCGGCGCTGATGCTGGACCCGACGCTGGTCGGCGAGCTGGCGCAGCTCCACGTGAGCCTGCATTTGCCGCATTTCGCCCTCGCCCACCTGAGCTGGAACGACGCCTTCATCGGCCTCGTGTTCCTCGCGCTGCCGCAGCTGCCCCTGACTTTCGGCAACGCGGTGTTGGGGGTGGTTGAAGCCAACAACCGCGAGTTCGCCGGGCGGCCCGTGGATGCGCGCAAGGTCGCGCTCTCGACCGGACTGATGAACGCGGCCGGGGCAGTGGTGGGCGGCGTGCCGATGTGCCACGGCGCGGGCGGCCTCGCCGCGCACGTGCGCTTCGGCGCCCGCACCGGCGGCGCACTCGTGATCCTGGGCAGCGTGCTGGTGCTCGTCGCGCTCCTGTTCAGCGAATCGCTCTCGACGCTGCTGCGGATTTTCCCCACTCCTGTGCTCGGGGTGATGCTGTTTCTCGCCGGCGCGCAGCTCGCGCTCGGCTCGTGCGAGCTCGGTCATCGCAAGGAAGAGCGCTTCGCCACCCTGCTCACCGCCGGCTGCTCCGTCTGGAACGTGGGGCTGGGCTTCGCGCTGGGCTGGATCGTTCTCGCCCTGATGAGGCGCGGCTGGGTGCGGCTATGAGACTCGTGCCGGAGATCGGCTGGCGGCGGGCGGGGCCGGACGGAGCCCGGCTCGACGCACGCCTGGTTCCGCTGCTGCGCGAGATCGCGCGGCGCGCCACGCTGCGCGCCGCCGCGGCGCAGCTGGGCATCTCCTACCGCTCTGCCTGGGACATGCTTCTGGCGCAATCCGAGGCCGCCGGCGGGGCCCTGGTGACGCTCGAGCAGGGGCGCGGCGCAAAGCTCACCCCGCTCGCGGAGCGGCTGCTCGCGGCCGACGAAGCCGCGCGCAGCCAGCTCTTGCGCCTGGAACCTAACCTCCAGGTCGTTCTGGCGGCAGGCGAGCGCGGCGTCAAAGGTCGGGCGCTGCGCGTCGCGGCCAGCCACGACCCGCTGCTCGCCGCCTTCGTCGACGAGCCGGCCACGCGCGCCGAGCTCGCGCTCGAGCTTCAGTTCAAGGGCAGCGCGGACAGCCTGGCGGAATACGCCGCGGGGCGCGCCGATCTGGCAGGCTTTCACGTTCCGCTGCGCGACGCCGCCGGGTCCGAGGCCGATCCCCTGCTCGCGCGCCTGAGCCCGCGGCGCGACCGGCTGATCCGCTTCGCCGAGCGCGAGCAGGGACTGATGCTCGCGCCGGGCAACCCGAAGCGGATTCGCGGCTTGGTCGACCTCGCTCGCAAGGGACGCCACTTCGTCAACCGACAGCGTGGCTCGGGCACCCGGCTTCTGTTCGACGAGCTGCTGGCGCAGCAGGATATCGATGCAGCGGACATCGAAGGCTACCGTGACGAGGAGTTCACCCATCTCGCGGTCGCGGTGAGCGTCGCCGCGGGGCGCGCGGACGCGGGCTTCGGCGTGCATGCCGCCGCGGCCCGCTTCGGGCTCGATTTCATCCCGCTGCAGCGCGAGCGCTACTGGTTCGCGGCCAGGGCGCGCAGCATCGGCGACGCCCCGCTCGAGCGCTTTCGCGCCGGCCTCGCGGGCCGCGCCTTCAAGCGCATCGCGCGCGGCTTCGTCGGCTACGACGTGAGCGGTGCCGGCGAGGTCTGCGCGATCGACGGGCGGGGAGCGGCGTGAGCGCCCGGCTCGCGACGCTGGCCGCCGCTCTGTGCCTCGCGCTCGGCGCCGGCGCCGCGCGCGCGCAGGACCGGCTGGTGGTGTTCGCGGCGGCAAGCCTGCGCAACGCGCTCGACGAGGCGGCGGCCGGCTACCCGGACCCACGCCCCGTCATCTCCTACGCGGGAAGTTCCTCGCTCGCCAAGCAGATCGAGCGCGGCGCGCCGGCTTCGCTGTTCATCTCGGCCGACCGCGACTGGATGGATTACCTGCAGAAGCTGGGGCTGCTGGTGCCGGGGACCCGCCACGACCTGCTCGGCAACCGGCTGGTGCTGATCGCGCCGCGCGACAGCAAGATCGAGCTGCCGATTCGCCCCGGCATGCCGCTCCTGCGCGCGCTCGGCGGCGGACGGCTGGCGCTCGGCGACCCCTACCACGTGCCGGCCGGGATGTACGCGAGGGCGGCGCTCGAGTCGCTCGGCGTGTGGAACTCGGTCAAGGCGCACATCGCCGCGACCGAGAACGTTCGGATCGCGCTCGCACTGGTGGCACGCAACGAGGCGCCGCTGGGGGTGGTCTACGAGACCGACGCACGGGTTGAGCCCGGCGTGCGGATAGTCGGGCGCTTCCCCGCCTCGACGCACCCGCCGATCGTCTACCCGATGGCGCTGGTCAAGGGCGCGGTGCCCGCCGCCCGGGCCTTCGAGGCCTACCTGCGCGGGGAACGCGCGCGCGCAGTTTTCAGGAAGTACGGCTTTACCCCGTTAAACTGACGGCGTGCTCCTGTCTGCGTCGGAAATCGAGGTCCTCGGCCTCAGCCTCAAGGTGGCCTTCACGGGCGTGGTCGCAAGCCTGCCGGTCGCGCTCGCGCTCGCCTATCTCCTCGCGCGCGTCGACTTCCCCGGCAAGATCCTGCTCGACGGCATCGTCCATCTGCCCCTGGTGCTGCCGCCGGTGGTGATCGGCTACCTGCTGCTCGTGGCGCTCGGGCGCAACGGCCTGCTCGGCGCCTGGCTAGCCGAGCACTTGGGCATCGTATTTGCGTTCCGCTGGACCGGGGCCGCCCTCGCCGCCTCGGTGATGGGGCTGCCGCTCGCGGTTCGCGCCATGCGCCAGGCGATCGAGTCCGTCGACCGCCGGCTCGAGGCCGCCGCGTCCACGCTCGGCGCGCCGCCGCTCGCGGTGTTCGCCTCGGTGACCCTGCCGCTGATCCTTCCGGGCGTGCTCAACGGCATGCTGCTGTCGTTCGCGCGCAGCCTGGGTGAGTTCGGCGCCACGATCACCTTCGTCTCGAACATCCCGGGCGAAACGCAGACGCTTCCGCTCGCGATCTACAGCCTGACCCAGGTACCGGGCGGCGACGCCCAGGCGATGCGGCTTTGCCTGCTGTCGATCGTGCTCTCGCTCAGCGCCCTGGTGGTCTCCGAAATCATGCTGCGGCGCGCCCGCCGGCGCGCGCACGGCGCATGAAGCTCGAGGTCTCCGTCGGCAAGGCGCTCGGCGCGTTCGCGCTCGAGGCCGCCTTCGCCAGCGACGGCGGGGTCACCGCGCTGTTCGGGCGCTCGGGCTCCGGCAAGACCAGCGTGCTCAACGCGATCGCAGGCCTCTTGCGCCCGGACCGCGGCCGCATCGCGCTCGACGGCGAGGCGCTGTTCGACGCCGCGGCGGGCGTGGACGTCGCCGTGCACCGCCGCCGGATCGGCTACGTATTCCAGGAGGGGCGCCTGCTGCCGCACATCACGGTGCGTCAGAATCTTCTCTACGGTCGCCGCTTCCTGCACGGGGCGGGCGCGGTGCCGCTGGACAAGGTGATCGAGCTGCTGGGCCTGGCGCGGCTGCTCGAGCGCCGCCCGCACGACCTCTCGGGCGGCGAGAAACAGCGCGTCGCGATCGGCCGCGCCCTGCTCGCCGATCCGCGCCTGCTGCTGATGGACGAGCCGCTCGCCGCGCTCGATGCGCCGCGCAAGAGCGAGATCCTCTACTACGTCGAGCGGCTGCGAGACGAGGTCCGGGTGCCGATCGTCTACGTCAGCCATTCGCTCGACGAGGTCGTGCGGCTGGCCGACACGATCGTGGTGATGTCCGACGGGCGCGCGCTCTATGCGGGGCCCGTACCGGAAGCGATGGCGCGAATGGAGCTGCGCCCCTACCTCGGCCGCTTCGAGGGCGGCGCGGTGATCGACGCCCGCGTCGGCGAGCAGGACCTCGAGATGGGCCTCGCGCGGCTCGACTTCCCCGGCGGCGCGCTCCTGGCGCCCGACGTCGACGCCCTGCCCGGCGAGCGAGTACGCGTTCGGATCCGGGCGCGCGACGTTTCCCTCGCCACCGTTCGGCCCGAGGCGATCAGCATGCTGAACGTGCTCGCCTGCCGCGTCGTTGCCGTGGGCGAGCCGGCGGGGGCGAGCGTCGACGTGCAGATCGACGCCTCGGGCACCGCGCTCATCGCCAGGGTGACGCGCAAGTCGGTCGCCGCGCTCGGCCTCGCGCCGGGCGTGCCGGTGTACGCACTGATCAAGTCGGTCGCGATCGACCGGCGCAGCGTCGGCTACGCATGAACGAAAAGGGCGCCCGCAGGCGCCCTTTCCGCTTCGGCCGGCAACTTCAGTGCTGGGTCTGTGGTGCGCCCGCCGCGGCCCCGGTCGACTTGGCCGGGATCTTGCCCGACTTGACGTCGTTGTACCACAGCTCGTGGTGCTCCTTGGCCCAGACCTCGTCGACGTAGCCCGTGCGCATCGACTGGTAGGCGCCCTCGACGCCGATCGTGCCGACGTAGATGTGGCCGAACGACAGCGCGACGAATATCACTGCGCCGATGACGTGGATCACGTCGGCCTGCTGCATGGTCTCGCGCAGCTGGTCGAAGTTCGGGAAGAGCATGATGATGCCGGTGATGCTCATGATCACGCCGAGCACCACCACTCCCAGCCAGAACCAGCTCTTCTCGCCGAAGTTGAAGCGTCCGGTGGGAACGTGCTTGCCGGTGAAGAGCCCGCCCGCCGCCGCGATCCAGCCCGCGTCGTCCTTGCTCCAGAAGTTGTCCTTGATGAACGTGACGATCAGCAGCAGCAGGCTGAGGATGAAGAACGGTCCGACGAAATTATGCACGTTCTTCGCCAGCGCGCTCAGCCACCCGAACAGCGTGTAACCCAGCACCGGCAGCAGCACGAACTTGCCGAACAGGATGGTCAGGCCGGTCGCCGCCATGATGACGAAGCTGATCGCCGTGCTCCAGTGGGCGATCCGCTCGAGGCTGTTGAACCGCTCGACCAGGCGGCCGGTCGGCGCCTCCTTCAGCTTCAACGCGCCCTTGATCAGATAGAAGACGAGGATCGCCGCCGCGGCGATGATGATCAGCCAGCCGCCGTACAAGGTGAGCGGACCGTTGCGGAAGTTGCGCCAAGCCTCGCCCGCAGTGGAGAAAGCTTTCTGTCCCGGGAAGCGCAGCTGGGACTGGATCAGGACGGCGCCCTGGTGCTGCGGCAGGGTGGTGGTGTTCTTCGCGCCGGACTTCACGTCGCGCCACACCGGCGCATTGTTGCCCGGCTGCTCGACGCTGCGCTGCGCCTGGGCCTTGGCGCCGCTGTCCTGCGCCTGGACCGGCCCCGGCAGCGCGAGCGCGCCGAACACCAGCAGCGCCCCCAACAGCTTGCATAGCTTGCTCATTTCATTCCTCCCCGGGGCGTCAGTCGCCGATGCGCACGTACTCGTTCTGGAACTTGTTCCGAGTCTTGATCTCGTCGGTCCAGCTCTTCTGGTCGCCCTTGGTCCACTTGTTCACGCTGTTGCCCGTGTAGGCGAGCGGCGCGTTGTCCCAGGGCGGGGTGTCGGGCTTGCCCTGGTACTTGCCGTGCTGGTAAGCGGTTGCCTGCGGCTTCTCGCCGCAGCCCTGGAGTGCAACCAGTCCGGCCGCCGCGAGGACGACCACCACGATACGCGCTTTCATGACTTGCCCCCTTTCGGCGGGCCGTAGGCAGTGCCCCAGCCCCAGACTTCGGCGCCCTTGCCGCGCACCGTCACGCGCTGGCGGTAGATGTCGGCGATCGTGTCGCCGTCGCCTCCCAGCAGCGCCTTGGTCGAGCACATCTCGGCGCAGGCCGGCAGCTTGCCTTCGGAGAGCCGGTTGCGGCCGTACTTCTTGAACTCGGCCTCGCTGCGGTCGGGCTCGGGGCCGCCGGCGCAGAAGGTGCACTTGTCCATCTTGCCGCGCAGGCCGAACGCGCCCGCCTGCGGGAACTGCGGCGCGCCGAACGGGCAGGCGTAGAAGCAGTAGCCGCAGCCGATGCACAGGTCCTTGTCGTGCAGCACCACGCCGTCGGCGGTCT
>CAZLUX010000034.1:12126-20564 GCA_964562815.1 uncultured Enterobacteriaceae bacterium | reverse complement strand
CGAGCGGCAAGGGGCCTTTCGCATCCGCCACGCGCACCCCGTTGACCCACACGCCGTGCACGCCCAGCGCGTCGCTGGTCAGGCGCGCCGCGCCGCCGGGCAGATCGAACACGCGCCGCTTCGGTCCGCGCCCGACCGTCGCCGGGTCGAACAGCACGAGGTCGGCGAAATTTCCTTCCTTCAGGCTTCCCCTTCCAGAAATCCCGAACACGCCGGCCGGCTGCGACGTCAGCTTCCGCACGGCCTCCTCGAGCCTGAGCACCCCCAGCTCGCGCACCCAGTGCCCGAGCAGGTGCAGGCCGAAGCCGGCGTCGTTGAAGAAGGTCAGGTGCGCGCCCGCGTCCGAGAGCGACACCATGCTCGAGGGATGCTTGAGCATCTCGCCGACCGCGCGCTCGTCGGAGTTGAGGGTGAGCGCGACGAACACCGTCGCCAGGCGGTCCTCGAGCGCGAGGTCGAACCAGAAATCGAGCGGGTCCTTGCCGCTTTCCGCGGCGAGCGCGGCGATGTCGCGCTGCTCGAGCTCGGGGCGGCGCGGCGATTCGACCACGGTAAGCTTGTCCCATTCGCCGTTGAAGAGGCGGAAGTGCGCCGGGCGCGCGAGCTCGGCGCGGATGGCGTCGCGGAAGGCGCGCTCGGCGAGCTTCGCCTCGAGCGCGCCGTCTTTCAGGCCGAGCGCGGGCCGCCAGGCGTCGAGCCCCTCGATCGGATAGGGCGAGCGCATCGTGAAGTCGAACGACAGCGGGCAGCACGAGACCGCGCCGATCAGCCGGCGGCCGCGCGAGTTCGCCGCGCGGATCGCCTCGAGGTCGTCGAACACCGCGCCCGGGTTGGTGCCGTTGTGGAGCAGCGCCGCGACCACCACCGGCCGCCCCGACTGCGCCGCGAGCGACTCGAGGAAATCCATCTTCGTCTGCCCGCCCTTGGTGAGCATGAACACGCCGCGACCGGCCTCGGCGAGGCAGCCCACGAGCGCGCGCAGCTCGCGCTCGTCGGCGAGGCGCGAGGGCATCGGCACGCCGCCCTCGCCGTTGTGCGCGGGCGAGGTGCTGGTGGCGAAGCCGACCGCGCCGGCGCGCACGCCCTCGAGCACGATCGCGCGCATGGCGGCGATCTCGGCGTCGCTCGCGGCGCGCTCGGTCGCGGCCTCGCCCATCACGTAGCTGCGCACCGCCGAGTGGCCGACGAAGGCCGCCACGTTCGGCGCCGCGCCGCGGCGCTCGAGCAGGTCGAGATACTCGGGCACCGTCTCGAAGTCCCAGCGGATGCCGGCGCGCAGCGCCTCGAGCGACATGCCTTCGACCTGGGTGAGGTTGCGCATCACGCGCTCGCGATCGCCCGCCCGGCAGGGCGCGATGGTGAAGCCGCAGTTGCCGATCACCGCGCTGGTGACGCCGAGCGCGGGGCTGGGCGAGAGCTGCGGATCCCAGGTGACCTGGGCGTCGTAATGGGTGTGGTTGTCGACGATGCCCGGCATCAGCGCGAGGCCCTCGGCGTCGAGCGTCGCGCGCGCCGGCCCGAGGCCGCGGCCGAGCGCGGCGATGCGCCCGCCGGCCACGGCGAGGTCGCCGCGGCGCGGCTCGCCGCCCAGGCCGTCGAGCAGCAGGGCGTCGCGGATCAGGAGGTCGTGCATCGCGGCAAAGTATACTCAGGCCGGCATGGAGCTCTTTTCCCTGGACGGCAAGGTCGCGGTGGTCACCGGCGGCGGGCGCGGCATCGGCGCGGCGAGCGCGCGGCGGCTGGCCGGGGCGGGCGCGAAGGTCGCCGTGCTCGACCTCGAGCCGGGCGAGGGCGAGGGGCTGCGCATCGCCTGCGACGCCACCGACGAGGCGGCTCTCGAGGCGGCGCTCGCGCGCGCGGCCGCCGAGCTCGGCGGGATCGACATCCTGGTCAACAGCGCGGGGCGCGCGGTGCGCAAGTCGGCGCTCGAGATCACGCGCGAGGAGTGGGACGGCGTGATCGGCCTCAACCTGACGGGGCTTTTTCTCGGCTCGCGCATCGCCGCGCGCCACATGAAGTCCCGGGGCGGCGGCGCGATCGTCAACCTCGCCTCGATCATGGGCCTCTCGGGCGGGATCTTCCCCAACGCCGCCTACCAGGCCTCCAAGGGCGCGGTGGTGAACCTCACGCGCGCGCTCGCGCTCGAGTGGGCCGCCGACGGCATCCGCGTCAACGCGGTCGCGCCGACCTTCGTGCGCACCGAGCTCACCGTGCCGGTGTTCTCCAGCCCCGAGCTGCTGGCGAAGGTGATGGAGCACACCCCGCTCGGCGTGCTGCCCGAGCCGGACGACATCGCCGCGGCGGTGCTCTACCTCGCCGGCCCCGCGGCGCGCTGCGTCACCGGCGTCGTCCTGCCGGTCGACAGCGGCTACCTCGCGCGCTGAAAGCCTCCTAGTAGCCCGCGGCGGGGTCGACCTGGGCTTCGGGCGCCTCGCCGCGCTGCGCACGCTCGAGGTTGCGGACGACGAGCGGCAGCGCAGTGCGCGGCTCGGTGAGGGCGGCGACGTGCGGCGTGAGCGAGATCCCGGGATGGCCCCAGAACGGATGCGCCTCGGGCAGCGGCTCGGTCTCGAAGACGTCGAGGTAGGCGTGCGCGAGGCGCCCCGAGTCGAGCGCGGCGAGGAGATCCGCTTCGACCAGGTGCGCGCCGCGCGCGACGTTGACGACGCACGCGCCCGCCGGCAGGCGGTCGAAGAGGCGCGCGTTCAGGATTCCGCGCGTCTCTGCGGTGAGGGGCAGCAGGCACACGAGCGCGCCGCTCTTCGCGGCCAGGGCGTCGAGCCCCTCCGGTCCCGAGAAGCATTCCATGCCCTCGATCTTCTTCTGCCGGCGGCTCCAGCCACAGACACGGAAGCCGAGCTGCAGCAGGCGTTGCGCGACTCCCCGTCCCAGCTCGCCCAGGCCGAGCAGGCCGACCGTGCGGTCCGAGGCCAGGCGCTGCGGCAGCTGCCGCCACAGCCGCGCGCGTTGCTGCGTGCGGTAGCGGTAGAGGTCGCGATGCCAGTCGAGCACCCGCGCGAGCACCGTCTCGCTCATCGCGGCGAGCATGCCGGGGTCGATCACGCGCGCGACCGGGACGCCGCGAGGCAGCGTCGGGTCGGCGAGCAGGCCGTCGACGCCCATCCACAGCGACTGGATCAGCTTGAGGTTGGGGAACCGCGCCAACGACCCGGCGGGCGGCTTCGCCACCAGCGCGGCGTCGATCGCCGCCGGATCCGGAACCTCCGGCCAGAGATGAAAGCGCGCCGAGGGCAGCGCCGCGCGCAGCCCCGGCAGCCAGTCTTGCGGATTCTCCTCCGGCGCGACGAACGCGACCTGCATCCATCCTCCTGTGCCGCGCGATGGTAGCATCGCGCCGGGGCAGCGCAGAGGAGGAGGCGACCATGACGATCCGCAATTTCAGCGAGGACACGCTCACCGCCGAGGTGCTCAGGCGCATCGAGGGCACGCCGAACGCGCGCCTGAAGGAAGTGATGGCGAGCCTGGTGAAGCACCTGCACGCCTTCGTGCGCGAGGTGCGGCCGACCCCGGAGGAGTGGTTCACCGGAATCAAGTTCCTCAGCGAGACCGGACACTGGTGCGACGACAAGCGCCAGGAGTACATCCTGATGTCGGACACGCTCGGCGTGTCGATGCTGGTGGATTTCATCAATTACGGAAAAGAGAAGAACGCCACCGAGTCGACCGTGCTCGGACCCTTCTTCGTCGAAGGGGCGCCCGAGATGCCGCTCGGCGCCAACATCGCCGGGCCGGGCACGCCGGGCGAGCCCTGCAGCGTCAGCGGATCGGTATCGGGGCTGGACGGCAAACCGGTCGCCGGCGCGCTGCTCGACGTCTGGGAGGCGGGCGGCGACGGTTTCTACGACGTGCAGAAGCCGGAAGGCACGAACCTGCGCGCGCGCTTTCGCGCCGGCGCGGACGGCGAATTCCATTTCCGCTGCGTCAAGCCCTCGAGCTACCCCGTGCCGCACGACGGGCCGGTGGGCAGGATGCTCGCCGCCACCGGGCGCCACCCGATGCGGCCCGGGCACCTTCACTTCATGATCCAGGCGCCGGGGTACGAAAAGCTCGTCACCCACCTGTTCGTGCGCGGCGACGAGTATCTGGATTCCGACGCGGTGTTCGGCGTCAAGGACTCGCTGATCGTGGATTTCAGGAAGAACGGCGAGGGCGTGTACGAGGCGAGCTACGATTTCGTTCTGAAACCCGCGCAGAGCACACGATGAGCGTCGAACAGGAAATCCTCGCGCTGGAGGAAAAGCGCTGCGCGGCGATGACGGCGTGCGACGTCGACGCGCTCGCGGCGATGCTGCACGACGACCTCGTATATACGCATTCGTCGGGAGTGGTGGACGACAAGGCGAGCTACCTCGGCGCCATCCGCAGCGGCAGGACGCGCTACCACGGCATTCGGCGCGCCGCGGAGCGCGTGCGCGCCTACGGCGACAGCGCGCTCGTCACCGGTAATGCCGACATCGAGGTCGACGTCGACGGCCAGCACAAGTCGCTGCGCCTGTGCTACCTCGACGTCTGGGCACGCACGCCCCAGGGCTGGAGATTCGTCGCCTGGCAATCGACGGCGCGCCCGAATCCCTAGCGGGCGCGCCGCGCGCGGCGCTCAGTGCGGATAGTAGAACTTGGCGACGATCGTCCCGGGCATGTCCGGCCTGGTGATGCGCAGCGTGATCACGTAGGCGTTCGCCGCGCTCCTCGGAATCCGGATGAAGCTGCCGTAGCTCTCGCTGCTGTTGAAAACGATGGGCTTGAGCTGCTTCGATTCGCCGCCCATGACCGGATCGGACACCGAGGCCCTGACCTTCGCGCCCTTGATCTCCGCGCTGCTGGCGCGGTCGAACAGCGATACGTTCAGGTAGTAGTCCTCGCTGCCGCTCGGAATCTTGCCGAGCACGGCGGTCGTCGCGTCGGGCTTCGGATGGCTCGCCCGCAGCTCGGCCGCCGAGAGGAGCCCGACGTAGATCTCGGTGCTCCCGACCACCTTGTGGTTCCAGCCGATCTGCGACACGGGTCCGCTCGGCGCGGCCGAGCCCGTTGACTTCCCGTTCTCCGGGCCGACGCTCTTTTGCAGCATGTAGACGATGGCGCGGCGCAGCTCGTCGTCGGTGAGCTGCGGCACTCCGCCGCGCGAGGGCATGCCGCCGTGCCCCGCGATCGCGGAGCGAACCAGGGCGTCGATGCCGTAGGTCGCGCGGTGGATCCATGCGCCGCGGTCGCCGATCTTCGGCGCGCCGCCGACGCCGGTGCCGTGGCACTTGACGCAGGTCTCGTTCACGATCTGCTCGCCGCTGCGCTCGGGGGCGGGGGGAGCGGCCTTGTTGATCGGCTTGGCCCAGTGGCCGCCGGATTGGTTCACCATGTAGGTGATCGCGAGCTCGAGCTCGTAATCGGTGACGCCCTTGCTGCCGCCGTGCGCCGGCATGTTGCGGATGCCGTTGATGGCGTGTTCGGTGAGGCTGCTCAGGCCCTGCGCGGCGCGCGCCTTCCATGCCTTCTCGTCGCCGATTTTCGGCGCGCCGTTCCGGCCGGTCGCGTGGCAGGCGGCGCAGACCTGGTCGACCACCTCCGCACCGCTTCGCCCCGAGGCGCGGGCATCCGTATGGGGCGCCATCAGCGCCACGAGCACGACCGTCGCCGCGAGTGTCTTGAAAATGCCGAACATCCAGTTCTCCTCTGATTCCGTTTGCGCGCCGTCGCCGGCTTGTTGTCGAGTCCTAGAAGACGCGCATTCGCTCTCATTTGCTTTGACGCCGGTCAAATGCGCGGCACGCGGCTGATCTTCTGCGCCGCATTTTACTCATTACGAACAACGACCGCATGGCGCGTGCGCGGAGCGTCGAGTGCGCCGCGAACGAGGGGCAGGTCAACATCTCGCACAGGCCGCAGGGTCACGCCACGCTCGTTGCGAGGAAGCGCGCGCTCGAAAGCAGGAGTTTCCTCGCTCGGCCGCGGGCCGCACGAGCTTGCGCAGTGAACCGTTATCGTTTCCCCGAAGCTGGCGTCAAGATAACCCAGGCTGACGCAAGGGTAACGTAAGCATTTGATTCTATTGATTTAAATTAATGCGCAAAAGCTCCCTGACATGGAAAATCACGTCGGACTTCAATCCAGTCAATAGGAGAGGATCATGCAGCAAGGCAAGTTGAAGACGTTCATCGCGGCGATCGCGATGGCGGGCAGCGGTCTGTTGCTCGCGCCCGGCAGCGCCCAGGCGGTGCCGAGCTTCGCGCGGCAGACGGGGTTCGCCTGCGAGGCCTGTCATACGGTGTTTCCCGAGCTGACGCCCTTCGGGCGCCGCTTCAAGATGAACGGCTACACGATCGACAACCTGCCGCAGGTGAGCGGGATCACGCCGAGCAAGGAGCAGACGCTCGCGCTCAACCAGCTGCCGCCGCTCTCGTTCATGCTGCAGGCCTCCTACACCAGCACCAAGGCGGCCCTGCCCGACTCGGCCGTGGCCGGGGCACAGTCGAAAAACGGCCAGGTGATCCTGCCGCAGCAGGCGAGCCTGTTCTACGCCGGCAAGATCGCGCCCAACTTCGGCGCCTTCGTGCAGATGACCTACGACGGCGTCGACGACGCCTTCGGCTGGGACAACACCGACGTGCGCTACGCGCAGAACGCCAACGACCAGACGCTGTGGGGCATCAGCTTCAACAACAACCCGACGGTGCAGGACCCGTGGAACACGACGCCGGCCTGGCAGTCGCCGTTCGACCAGAAGAGCTCGGTCGCGCCCGCGCCCGGCGCCGCGACGATGCTCGACGGCAGTCTCTTCGACATGAGCACCGCCGGCCTGAGCGTGTACGCCTGGTTCAACGACTCGGTCTACGCCGAGCTCGGCGGCTACCATTCCGCGCCGCATGGCTTCGGCCAGATCGACAGCACGGTCGACCAGCCTACGATCAACGGTTTCGCGCCGTACTGGAGGCTCGCCTACGAGCGCCAGTGGGGCCGCAAGTCCTGGGAGGTCGGCGCCTACGGCATGGTCGCGAAGGTCTATCCGGGTAACGGCAACGCGCTGCAGGGCGCGACCGACAAGTACAGCGACTGGGCGGTCGATTCGCAGTACCAGTTCATCGGCGACAAGAACCTGCTGACCTTCACCGGCACCTACATCGACGAGAAGCAGACGCTGGACGCGAGCTTCGCGAACGGCGACTCGGCCAATCCGTCGGACGACCTGAAGACGCTCAGGCTCAACGCGAGCTACTTCTACAAGCGCAAGTACGGCGCGGCGCTCGGCTACTTCTCGACCACCGGCTCCGCGGACGCGGGCCTGTACGCGCCCAACCCGATCGACGGCTACGCCAACAACAAGCCCGACAGCAAGGGCTGGACCAGCGAGCTCGACTGGGTGCCGTACGAGAACACCAAGTTCGCGCTGCAATACACGATGTACAACAAGTACAACGGCGGCGACACCAACTACGACGGAGCAGGCAGGAACGCGAAGGACAACAACACCCTCTACCTGCTCAGCTGGATCAACTTCTAGGCAATCGACATGAAAAAAATCATCGCAATCGCAGTTGGAGCCCTGCTCGCTTCGGGCACGGGCGTGGCGCTCGCCCAGAGCAAGGAGGCGAAGACGCTGGCGCAGGACGTGTGCTCGGCCTGCCACGGCCCCGAGGGCCGCAGCATCTCGCCGGTCTTCCCGCGGCTCGCGGGCCAGCAGCGCGGCTACATCATCGTTCAGCTCGACGCGTTCCGGAACCATACCCGCGGCGACCCCAACGCCCGGGCCTATATGTGGGGTATGGCGTCCCAGCTCTCGGACGCGACGATCAAGGCGCTGGCGACCTACTACTCGGAGCAGAAGCCGGTCAACGGCCATCCGGGCGACCCCGCGCTGATGGCAGAGGGCAAGAAGATCTTCACCCAGGGGATCAAGGAGCAGAACGTGCCGCCTTGCGAGTCCTGCCATGGGCCGAAAGCCGAGGGCGCGGGCGCGTTCCCGCGCCTCGCCGGGCAGCACGTCGACTACCTGATCGGGCAGCTGGAGGGGTTCCAGTCGGGCACCCGCAGCAATGCGCCGATCATGCAGAACGTCGTGCGCACCATGACGCCCGAGCAGCTCAAGGCCGCCGCGACCTACGCCGCCTCGAAGTAGGGGCGCACTCAACCGGCGGGGCGGAAGCGCAATCTCCCCAGGGCTCGGCCCTGTGCGCTTTCGCCCCGAATCTTTTTCGATGGCGAAAAGACACATGCGCACCACGCTGATGATCTTCGCCTCCTGCTTCGCGCTTGCCGGCGCGTCCGTGGCGCGTGCCGAGGAGCCGGACGTCGCGGCCCTGCAGCAGCAGGTGAGGCAGTTGAGGCAGACGGTGCTCGAACTGCAGAAGCGAGTCGACCGGCTCGAAGGCCGCCGCGCACCCGCGGCGCAGGCTGCACCCGTCGCCGCGCCCAGAGCGGCGCAGACT
>CAZLUX010000034.1:0-12026 GCA_964562815.1 uncultured Enterobacteriaceae bacterium | reverse complement strand
CGCGCAGACTCCCGCGCCCAGAGCGGCGCAGACTCCCGCGCCGGGAGCGGGCTACGTCACCCCCGAAGCCGCGCTGAAGGCGACCTGGCACAGGATCAGGCCCGACATGGCGCAGAGCGAGGTCGTGGCGCTGCTCGGCGAGCCGTCGAAGAAGTTCGTGCTCGACGGCAGGCGGGGCTGGTACTACTACTACCCCGGAACCGGCGGCGGATCGGTGTTCTTCACCGAGGAAGGCCGGGTCTCGAGCCGCCAGTCGCCGTTCGGCCTGGGCTGGTAGACGCTCGCGCCTTGCGTTAAGGTTGCCGGCGGAACCGGCGACTATGGGAATCGAAGACTCGATCGCGCGCCTGCACGGCGAGATGACCGCGTGGCGGCGCGACCTGCACGCGCATCCCGAGCTCGGCTTCGAGGAGTCGCGCACCGCGGGCATCGTCGCCGACAGGCTCGAGTCCTTCGGCCTGGAGGTGCACCGCGGCGTCGGCCGCACCGGCGTGGTCGGGGTGCTGCGCGCGGGCAGCGGCAGGAAGACCCTGGGTTTGCGCGCCGACATGGACGCGCTGCCGATCGAGGAGGCGAACGACTTCGATTACCGCTCGCGCAACAAAGGCAGGATGCACGCCTGCGGCCACGACGGGCACACGACGATGCTGCTCGGCGCGGCCAGGGCGCTCGCCGCGAGCCGCAATTTCGACGGCACGGTGAACTTCATCTTCCAGCCTGCGGAAGAAGGCCTGGGCGGGGCGCGAGCGATGATCGACGACGGCCTGTTCGAGCGCTTTCCCTGCGAGGCGGTGTTCGGCATGCACAACCGGCCCAGCCTGCCGGTGGGCTGGTTCGCGGTGCGCGCCGGGCCGATGATGGCCGCGGGCGGCTTCTTCGACATCCGGATCCACGGCAAGGGCGCGCACGGCGCGCGGCCCGAGGTCGGCGTCGATCCGGTGATCGTCGCCGCGCACGTCGCCACCGCGCTGCAGACCATCGTCTCGCGCAACGTCGCGCCGACCGACACCGCGGTCGTGTCGGTGACCAGGATCCAGGGCGGCGACGCCTACAACGTGATCCCGCAGTCGGCCACGCTCGCCGGCACCGTGCGCGCGTTCTCGCGCCCGGTGATGGAGCGGATCGACGCCGCGCTGCGGCGCATCGCCAAGGGCGTCGCGGAGGGCTTCGGCGCGAAGGCCGAGGTCGAGATCGACTGGAAGTTCGCGCCGACCGTGAACGACCCCAAGGAAGCCGAGTTCGCCGCCGGCGTGTGCGCCGCGGTGGTGGGCGCGGAGCGCGTGGAGCGCGACCCGCCGCTGATCATGGCCTCGGAGGACTTCTCCTTCATGCTGGAGAAGGTCCCGGGCTGCTACCTCAACATCGGCAACGGCTCGGGCGAGACCTCCTGCGAGGTGCACAACCCGGGCTACGACTTCAACGACGCCGCGCTGCCTTTCGGGGCGGCTTTCTTCGTGCGCCTGGTCGAGACCCGCCTTGCAGGTGGCCGAGCATAGCCTCGAGCCCCAGCACGTAGGAGCGCACGCCGAACCCCGCCACCATCCCGACCGCGGCCTCCGCCAGGATCGAGTGGATGCCGCGGCGCTCGATGTTGGTCATGTGGACCTCGACGTAGGGGAAGGGCACCGCGCGCAGGCAGTCGCGCAGCGCGTAGCCGGCGAAGAGGAACGCCGCCGGGTTCATCACCACGCCGTCGACCTTCTCGTCCACGCCGCGGTACAGGCGCTCGATCGCCGCCGCCTCGCTGTGGGTGTAGAAGATGTCGAGCCCGTACTTGTTGGCCTTCGCATGCGCGCGCAGCATCGCGTCGAGCTGGGCGGCGGTCGTCGTGCCGTAGAGCTCCGGCTGGCGCTTGCCGAGGTAGCTCATGTTGGGGCCCTGGATGAGGAGGATGTTCGGCATGGCGGCCATGATAGCAAGCCGCTAAGCGCCGAAGATGACCTGCGCCTCGAGGCCCCTTCCTCCGGGGCCGTCCAGGAGCCTCACCGTCGCGCCGTGGCGCTCGGCGACGCGCTTGACGATCGCCAGGCCCAGGCCGGTGCCGGGGGTCTCGGCGCCGCCGCCGCGGTGGAAGCGGTCGAACACGCGCTCGCGCTGCGCCGGCGGGATGCCCGGGCCGGTGTCGGCCACGCGCAGCGCGGGGCGGCCGTCCACCGGGCCGACGACCACGTCGACCCGCCCGCCCGCGGGCGTGTAGCGCAATGCGTTGTCCACCAGGTTGCCGAGCATGGCGCGCAGCCCGTCGCGCTGGCCGCGCACGCGCGCTTGCGAGGCGGCCTCGACGCCGAGGTCGATCGAGCGACTCTCGGCGAGCGCGTCGTATTCGGCCACCACCTCGCGCGCGAGCTGCGCGAGGTCGACCTCCTCGCGCGCGGCCTCCTCCAGCGCGGGCTCCTGGCGCGCGAGCGCGAGCAGCTGTTCGACGAGGTGGCTGGCGCGGTCCAGGCGCCGGTGCAGGCGCGCGAAGGCCTCGGCCTGCGCGGCGCCGGGTTCGGCGCGCTCGGCGAGCTGCAGCTGCAGCTTCAGCGCGGTGAGCGGCGTACGCAGCTCGTGCGCCGCGTCGGCGACGAACTCGCGCTGAGCCTCGAGCGCCTGTCCGAGCCGCCCGAGCAGGTCGTTCAGCGCCCGCAGCATCGGCTGGATCTCGGGCGGGATGCCTTCGGTCGAGAGCGGCTGCAGCGCGTCGGCCGAGCGCTGCTCGACCGCGCGCGCGACGCGGCGCAGCGGCGCGAGGCTGCGGCCGACCACCACCCCGATCAGCAGCGCGAGCACGGGGATGAGGGCGAGAAACGGGGCGAGCGAGCGCGCCGCGACGCCGAACACCAGCTCCTCGCGCGAATCCAGGTCCTGCGCCACCTGCACGAAGCGGCCGCCGCGCGTCTCCCCGAACACGCGCCAGTCGGCGTCGCCGGCCCGCAGCGTGCGAAAGCCTTCATGGGCGAGGCGGGGCAGGGCGATGGAAGGGTGGGAGGCGTAGACGCGCCTGCCGGCGGCGTCCCACACCTGCACCACGACGTCCTGCTCCGGATCGTGCTCGCCGGGCGCCGGCGTCGCGGCCGAGAAATGCGCCGGCAGCGAGGCGGCGATCTCGCGCAGCTGGTAGTCGAACAGCTCGCTCGTCTCCTCGCGCACCTTGAAGTACATCGCGAGCCCGGCCGCCAGCGTGCAGGCGAGCACCCCGCCGAGCAGCCACAGCAGCAGCTGGCGGCGGATCGTCGTCACGGCGCCCTGTGCACCTTGTAGCCCACGCCGCGCACGTTCTTGATGAACCCGGCGCCGAGCTTCTTGCGCAGGGAATGGATGTGCACCTCGACCGTGTTGCTCCCGACCTCCTCGTTCCAGCCGTAGAGCTTTTCCTCCAGCGCCGCGCGCGAGACCACCTCGCCCGGGCGGTCCATCAGCGCCTCGAGCAGCGCGAACTCGCGCGGCGAAAGGATGAGCGGCCGGCTTTCGCGCGTCGCCTCGTGCGTCGCGGGGTTGAGCGTCACGTCGCCGAACGACAGCTCCGGACGGGTTCGCCCGGCGCCGCGGCGCAGGAGCGCCCGCACGCGCGCGTACAGCTCGTCGAGGTCGAAGGGCTTGACCAGGTAGTCGTCGGCCCCGGCGTCGAGCCCGGCGACCCGGTCGCGCGTGGCGTCGCGCGCGGTGATGATCAGCACCGGCGCCTCGCCGCCGCGCCTGCGGTAGGCGGCGAGCACCTCCAGGCCCTCCTTCCTCGGCAGGCCGAGGTCGAGCAGCACGACGTCGTAGGGCGCGCCCCCGAGCGCGAGCTCGGCCGCGCGGCCGTCGCGCGCCCAGTCGACCGCGTAGCGCTCGCCGCGCAGCCCTTCCTCCAGGCTCTCGCCGATCATCGGATCGTCTTCGACCAGCAGCAGTCTCATGCGCTCAGTCTGCGTCCTTGCCTTCCGGAGCGTTCTCCAGCAGCTTGCCCGATTTTGCATCGACGCCGACTTCCTGGCGTGATTTTCCGGCGGTGATTTCGAACGAGTAGCGCAGCCCGCTGCCGCCGTGCTCGCGCTCGAGCTCCTGGTCGGCGATTCTGCCGGGATGGGCCTTGAGCGCGATGGCGCGGGCCTCGCTCAGGCTGATGCGGGCCTCGCTGGCGTACTTCTCGCCCGTGAAAGCCTGGGCGGCGAATGCGGCGGCGAGCAGAGCCGCGCCGAGCGCCGCAGCGGTGACGGGCTTCGTGCCGTCCTTGGTCATGGTTGTGATCCTCTGGTTGATGAACATAGATCACATCTTGCGCCGCCGACAGTTAAGGGTGACTTAACGCCCGCCGCGCAGCATGACGAACAGCGCCGGCATGACGAGCAGCACGAGCGGCAGCTGCACCGTCAGGCCGGCGATGATCGCTACCGCGAGCGGCTGCTGCATCGCCGAGCCCTGGCCGATGGCGAACGCGAGCGGCAAGAGCGTCAGGATCGCGGCGAAGGTGGTCATCGCGATCGGGCGCATGCGGTTCTTGCCGGCCTCGATCAGCGCCGCGCGGCGGTCCGGGCCGGCGGCGAGGTCGTGATACTCGGAGAAGTAGAAGATCGCCACCTCGGTGACGATGCCGACGATCATCGTCATGCCCATCATCGCCGAGATGTTCAGCTCGATCCCGGTCGCCCACAGGCCGACGAAGACGGCGGACACCGCGAGCAGCGGGATCGCGAGGATGGCGAGCGCGACGCGGAAGCTCTCGTACAGGAACAGCAGCAGCAGGAACACCAGGGCGACCGCGGCGGCGAACACGGCGGCGAGGCCGCGGAACGCGATCTGCTGCTGCCTGTACAGGCCGCCGAGCTCGTAGTAGACGCCTTTGGGCAACATCCCGGGCCGGGCCATGATGCGTTTCACGTCGCGGATCACCGAGCCCAGGTCGCGCCCGCTGATGCGCCCGGTCACCGCCACCATGCGTTTCAGGTTTTCGCGCGTGATCTGCGGCTGGCCGGTCACGGCCACCACGCGCGCGACCCGCGACAGCGGGAACAGGTGCCCGTCCGGCGCGCGCAGCGGCAGCGCGCCGATGTCGCGCGTGGTCGTGCGCAGCGCCTTCGGGATCCAGACCCGCACGCCGACCAGCTTCGGTCCGCGCTGGATCCGGGTGGTCACCGTGCCGCCCAGGTAGCTCTCGAGAAGTCGAGTTACCGCCTCGGGGTCGACGCCTTCGAGCGCCGCCTTGACCCGGTCGACGTGAACCTCGAGCGCATCGCCCGCCGGGTGGATGCCGTTGTTCGTGTCGACGACCCCGGGGACCCGGTCGATCGCGTGCTTGACCTTGTGCGCGAGCGCACGCAGCTGCGTCGCGTCGTCCGAGTAGATCTTGATCTCGATCGGCTGCGGCACGGCGGTGAGGTCGCCGATCAGGTCCTCCATCAGCTGCGCGAGCTCGATATCCAGCCCGGGCACCTGCCGCTCGACCTGGGTGCGGATGTCGTCCATGACGCGCTCGATCGGCGGGCGCGGAAAGGGCTTGAGGCGGATGAAGAAGTCGCCCTCGTTCGCCTCGGTCACGCCGCCGCCGAGCTGGGTTCCCGTGCGCCGCGAGTAGGTCGCGACCCAGGGGTTGCGCTCGATGATGCCCTCCACCTGGCGCAGCAGGCGGTCGGTCTCGGTGAGCGAGGTGCCGGGCGGCGAGACGTAGTCGAGGATGAAGCCGCCCTCGTCCATGTGCGGCATGAACCCGGAGCCGACGTGCTGGTAGGCGAGCCAGCCCGCGGCGAGCAGCGGCAGGACGCCGGCGAGCACCCAGGCCGGGCGCGCGAGCACGCGGCGCATCACCGCCTCGTAGCGGCGGTGGAACCAGTCGGTGAGCGCGCCGCCCTCCTTCTGGTTGGCGTCTCTCTCTCCGAGCAGGTGGTCGGCGAGGATCGGCACGGCGAGCCAGGTGACGAGGTAGGAGATCGCAAGCCCCGCGGCCATGGTGAGCGCGAGCGCCTTGAAGAACGCTCCCGTCACGCCGGTGAGGAAGGCGAGCGGCACGAAGATGACGATCGTCGAGGCCGACGACCCGGCGAGCGGCCGCGCGAACTCCAGCGCTGCCGCCATCACGCGCCCGTGGTGCTCGCGCGGCGCGCCGCGCAGCCGCCGCACGATGTGCTCGATCATGACGATCGCGTCGTCGATGATCAGCCCGACCGCGGCGGCCATGCCGCCGAGCGTCATGATGTTGAAGCTCATGCCGAGGGCGTAGAGCAGCACCACGGTCGCGGCGAGCACGGTAGGCAGGACGATGACCGCGATCAGCGTGGTCTTGAGGTTGCGCAGGAACGCGAGCAGCACCAGCGCCGCGAGCCCGGCACCGATCAGGATCGCGTCGCGAACGCTCTTGGCCGCCGCCACCACGAGCTGGCTCTGGTCGTACCACTTGGCGATGCGTACGCCGGGCGGCAGCTGCGGGCGGTACGCGGCGAGCTTCGCCTTGACGTCGGCCGAGATGCGCACGCTATTGCCGCCGGGCTGCTGGTAGATGTCCAGCAGCACCGCGTCGCGCCCGTCGGCGGTGACGCGGATCCACTGCGGCACGGTCGAGTCGGCCACCGTCGCGACGTCGCTCAGGCGCACGACCCCGTTCGCGCCCGTGCGCAGGATCGTCGAGCGGATCTGCGCCGGGGTCTTCAGGCGCGTATCCGAGACCGCGAGGTAGAGCTTGTAGTGATCCTCGAGCCGGCCGACCGCGGTCACCACGTTCGCCGCGCCGAGCGCGTTCGCGACGTCGGTCAGCGTCAGGCCGTAGGCCTGCAGCCGCGCCGGATCGACCGTGACGCGGTACTCCTCGCGCGTTCCCCCGGTCACGCCGACGCGCGCCACGCCGTTGACGCTGGAAAGGAGCGGCAGCAGCTGGTAGCGCGCCAGGTCGTGGAGCCGGGTGAGCGACTGGGTCTTCGAGGTGAGGCTGTAGGACAGGATCGGATCCACCGTCGGATCCATGCGCAGGGTGCGCAGCCTCGTGCCGTGCGGCAGCGACGGCAGGATCTGGGTGATCGCCTCGTTCACCTGCGAGGTGGCGAGCGCCATGTCGGCGCCCCAGCCGAAATTGACGTATACCTCGGCGCTGCCGCGGCTGGTCGTGGAGCGCACGTCGCGCACGCCCGGCACGCGGCGCACCGCCTCCTCGACCGGGATCGTGACCTGCAGCGCCATCAGCCTGGCCGGGCGGTCGCCCGCGTCGAGATCGACCCGCACCCGCGGAAAGCTCACGTTCGGGAACAGCGTCACCGGCAGCTTGAACGCCGCGACCATCCCCGCGGCGGCGAGGGCGAGCAGGAAGAACAGGATCGAGCGGCGGTGGGCCTGCACCCACTCGACGAAGCTCATCGGGCGGCCTGCCGCACCGACATCCCGTCCTCGAGCTCGTAATTGCCGCTCACCACCACCGGCAGCGACGGCTCGAAGCCGCCGCGGATCCCCGTGACCCGGTCGGTCTCGACCCCGGTTTGCACCGCCACGCGCCGCGCGCGGCCGTTCTTCACCTGGAAGATGTACGCCCCGCGCGCGTCGCGCAGCACCGCCGAGCGCGGCACGGCCCAGGTGCTCGCGCGCGCAAGCGCGATCTCGCCGCGCACCTGCATGCCCGGGATGAAGTTGCCGTCGCGCAGGCGCACGACGACGTCGACGAGCTGGGTGCGCGGGTTCACCATGCCGTGCACCTGCGAGACTGTCGCCTGCAGCGTGCGCCGGCTGTCGAACACCGAGCTCAGCCGCACAGGCATCCCGGCTTTGACCTTGTCGCTGTCCTCGGGCTCGATGCCGAGGTCGACCCGCAGGCCGGTCTCGCGCGCGAGCTGCAGCACCGTCGCGCCGGCGGCCAGGCGATCGCCCTGCGCCACCGGCACTTTCGCCACGATGCCGTCGAACGGCGCCCGCAGGCGCGCGCTCGCGCGGCCCGCGCCGAGCGCACGCTGCGCGTGGAGCGCGGCCTCGGCGTCGGCGAGCGCCTTGCGCGCGGCGGCGAGCTGCGACTGCGTCGCCAGGTGCTGCGAGGCCATCTGCCTGGTGCGCTTGAGGTTCTCGCGCGCCAGCGACAGTTCGTTCTCGGCGCGCCGGTAGGCGAGCCCCGCCTCGCTGGCGGTGTCGAATACGGCCAGCGGCGCGCCCGCCCTCACGACTTCTCCCGCGCTCACCAGGAGCCGCGCCACCCGGCCGGGACGCGGCAGGTTGATGTCGACCGTGCTGCCGATGTCCGGGCTGACGCGGCCGTATCCGGTGAGCGTCTCGGCGAGCGCCTCACGCTGCATCGAGGCCGTCCGCACCAGCACGCTGGGCGCAGCTGCGGCCGCGGAAAGGGGCGCGAGCATGGCGAGAAGGACGAGGAGGCGTTTCACTTGGCGTAGCTCCCGGCGAGGGTGAGGAGGGCGATGCGCTGCTCGAGGACACGCTGCTCGAGCGTGACTTGCTCGACGCGCTTGGCGAGCAGGCTCGCCTGCAGGTTCGCGTACGCAAGCTCGCTCAGGTTGCCGGCCTCGAGCGCCGCCGCGGCGGAAGCCGCGGCCTGCTCGAGCGGGGCCCGCGCGGTGCGCACGGCGGCGAGCTGCTGCTCGAGCAGCCGCTGGTCGCCGAGCAGCGCATAGACCTCGGCCGCCGCGTCGTTCAGCCGCAGCTCGTACTCGTCGTGCAGCTGCCTGCGCGTGGCGCGCTCGATGGCGACGTTGCCGCGGTTGCCGTCGAAGATCGGCAGCGAGAGCGTGATGCCGATGCCCTGCGTGTACAGGTTGCTCGTGTCGCGCGCGCGCGTGATGCCGACGTTGAGCGCCGGGAACTGCGCCAGCACCGCGGCGCGAAAGCGCTCCTCCTGGCTTTCGTAGCCCGCCTGGAGCGCGAGCAGGTCGGGCCGGCGCTGTCCGAGCCGGGCGAGCGAGGCCTTGACCTTGGCCGCGTCGGGCGCGGGAAAGTCGGCGCCGCCGACGAGCCGCGGCTCGGCGTCGGGCGCGAGGCCGAGCAGCCGGTTGAGCTCGACGCGGTTGCGCCGCGCCCGGCGCTCGAGCTCGTCCACCTGGCGCCGCGCGTCCTGAAGCGCGGCGAGGTCGGCGCTCACCGCGTCGAGCGTCGCGTTGCCCTGGGCGAGCGCGCCCTTCACGGCTCGATAACGGGATTCGAGTAGTTTTGTGGTTTGAGTCAAGACTTCCAGCAAGCGCTCCTGCTCGACGGTGCGCACGAACAGCAGCCGCGCCCGGCCGACGACCTGCCATTCCTGCCACAGCAGCTCGAGGTTGACCTGGCGCTGCGACGCGGTCGCGGCGGCGGAGCGTGCCGAGCGCGTCAGCAGCGCGTTGACGTCGTATGACAGCCCGGCGCTGAACGCGCTCGTGTTGCCGGGCCCGCCGTGGGTCGGATCGTCGCGCGTCAGGGCGAGCTGCGGGTCGGGCAGAAGGCCCGCGGCGAAGGCCTGTGCGCGCGCGACGCCGAGCCGGTCGCGCGCGACCTTGAGCCGCGGGTTGTTGGCCACCGCGAGCATCGCCACCTCGTCGATGTCCAGGCCGTCCGACGGGTCGTAGCGGTGCGATCGCAGCGCGGGCAGCGGCATGCTCGCAGCGTCGACCTCGATATGCGCGACGTCTTGCGGCCTGGCCGGCGCGGTGTCGAGCGGCTCGGGGCGGTAGGTCGCGCAGCCGGCGGCGAGCGAGCACAGGACGGCGAGGGCGATGCGAAGGGCGTTTTTCAACGGGATTCCGGTCCTTGACGGCGGACCGATTCTGCAGCGCGGAACATTAAGACTGACTTAAGTCTCGATCGGTGCGCGGGAATCGCGGATACTTGCCGGCCTCATGACCGGCCGCGCCATCGTCCTGCTCTCGCTCGCCGCGCTCGCCAGCGCGGCGGGGCTGCGCGTGACCGACCCGCTGCTCGCGCTGATCTCGTCCGAGTACCGCGTCACGCCCGGCTCGGCTTCGGCGGTGATCACCGGCTTCTCGGTCGCCTACGGGCTGCTGCAGGTGGTGCACGGCCCGATCGGCGACCGCGTCGGCAAGTACCGGGTGGTCACCGCGGCGACCGCGCTCTCGGCGCTCGGCGCCTTCGCCTGCGCCGCGGCGCCTTCGCTCGGCTGGCTGGTCGCGGCGCGCTTCGTCTCGGGCGCGACGGTGGGCGCGCTGATCCCGGTCTCGATGGCGTGGATCGGCGACGTCGTGCCCTACGAGCGGCGCCAGCCGGTGCTGGCGCGCTTCCTGATCGGCCAGATCGCGGGGGTCGCGCTCGGCACCACCGCCGGCGGCGTCCTCGGCGAGGCCTTCGGCTGGCGTTCGGTGTTCGTCGCGCTGGGCGTGCTCTACCTCGCGATCGCGGCGCTGCTCGCGCTCGAGCTGCGCGGCAATCCGCTCACGCGCAGGCGCGGCGCCGCCGCGGCCTCGGTGCCCGACGCGTTCCGGCGCATGCGCGGTCTGCTCGGCCTGCCCTGGGTGCGGGTGATGCTCGCCACCGTGTTCACCGAGGCGCTGCTGTTCTACGGCGCGCTGTCGTTCGTCGCGCTGCACCTGCACGAGCGGCTCGGGGTGAGCCTCGGCGCGAGCGGCGCGCTGCTGATCTCGTTCGCCGCCGGCGGCCTGCTCTACGCCGCGCTCGCCGGCCGCGTCGTGCCGCGCCTGGGCGAGCGCGGCCTGGTGCTCGCGGGCGGCACGCTGCTCGGGCTCGCCTGGCTCGGCATGATCGCCGCGCCGAGCGCGGCCTTCGCCGTGCCCTGCCTGATGGCGGCGGGCACGGGCCTTTACATGCTGCACAACACGCTGCAGGTCCACGCCACCCAGATGGCGCCCGAGGCGCGCGGCGCCGCGGTGTCGCTGTTCGCGCTGTCGCTGTTCACCGGCCAGTCGGCGGGCGTGTGGATCTCGGCGCGCATCGTCGACCACCTCGGCACCCGCCCCGTGTTCGCCGTCGCCGCGCTCGGCCTGCCGCTGCTCGCGCTGGAGTTCAGACGCCGGCTCGCCGGGCGATAATCGGGGTCAGAGTCACTATGCATTCGCCCTATTTCGACGAGACCCACCGCCTGCTGCGCGAGACGCTGCGCCGCTTCGTGGCGAAGGAGGTGGTGCCGCAGGCGGGCGCCTGGGAAGAGCAGGGCTTCGTGCCGCGCGAGGTGCTGCGCGAGATGGGGCGCTGCGGCTTTCTCGGCCTGCGCCATCCGGAGCGCTACCACGGCGGAGGAATGGACGCGCTCGCCACCGCGCTGCTCGCCGAGGAGCTGGGGCGCTCGGGCTTCGGCGGCTTCGCCGCGACGGTGCTGGTGCACACCGACATGGCCTCGCCGCACCTCGCGCGCGCGGGCTCGCCCGCGCAGCTCGAGCGCTGGATGCCGGGCATCGTCGCGGGCGACCTGATCACCGCGGTGGCGGTGACCGAGCCGGACGCCGGCTCGGACGTGAAGTCGATCCGCACCGTCGCGCGGCGCGAGGGCGGCGGCTGGCGCCTCAACGGCAGCAAGATGTTCATCACCAACGGCGCGCTCGCCGACCTCTACTTCGTCGCTGCCAAGACCGACGCGGCGGCGGGAGCGAAGGGCATCTCGATGTTCGCGCTGGAGAAGGGCGCGCCCGGGTTCACGCTCGGGCGGCGGCTGGACAAGATGGGCTGGCGCTGCTCCGACACCGCCGAGCTGGTCTTCGAGGACGCGCGCGCGGAGCTGCTGGGCGAGGAGGGGCGGGGCTTCTACGCCATCATGGGCAACTTCCAGAACGAGCGCATCGCGCTCGCGGCGATGGCGATGGGCGAGAGCGGGCGCGCGCTCGAGCTGACGCTCGATTACGTCAGGGCCCGGAAAGCCTTCGGCGCGCCGCTGTGGGACAAGCAGGCGCTGCGCCAGCGCATCGCGGCGCTGTCGGCGCGGGTGGAGGCCGGGCGGGAGCTCGTGTACCGCGCGGCCTGGCTCGATGCCCAGGGGCGCGATTGCGTGAAGGAGGTGTCGATGGCGAAGGCCTACTGCGGCGAGCTGGTCAACGAGGTGATGTACGATTGCCTGCAGTTCCACGGCGGCGCGGGATACATGCGCGGCAGCGACATCGAGCGCATGGCGCGCGATGCGCGCGTTCAGTCGATCGGCGGCGGCGCGACCG
>CAZLUX010000033.1:0-20564 GCA_964562815.1 uncultured Enterobacteriaceae bacterium | reverse complement strand
CGCCTGGCGGCGCAGCTCGGCTCGAACCTGCGCGGCGTGTGCTACATCCTCGACGAGCCGACCATCGGCCTGCACCCGCGCGACAACCGGATCCTGCTCGGGGTGCTCGAGAAGCTCGAGGCCAAGGGCAACACGCTCGTCGTCGTCGAGCACGACGAGGAGACGATCCGCCGCGCGCACCACGTGATCGACCTCGGCCCCGGCGCCGGCAAGCTCGGCGGCCGCGTGATCGGCGCCGGCACGGCGGAGGATCTCACGCGCATCCCGGAATCGCTCACCGGCCGCTTCCTCGCCGCGCCGCTCAGGCACCCGCTGCAACCGCGCCGCCCGGTGTCGCCGCGCGGCAAGGCGGTGGTGGTGAAAGGCGCGTCCCTGCACAACCTGAAGAACGTCGACCTGCGCCTGCCGCTCGCGCGCCTGACGGTGGTCACCGGCGTCTCGGGCTCGGGCAAGTCGACGCTCGCGCGCGACGTGCTGCTCGCGAGCCTGCAGGAAGGCGCGCCGGTCGGTTGCCGCGAGGTCAGGGGCGAGCCCGGGCGCGTGCTCGAGGTCGACCAGGCGCCGATCGGCAAGACGCCGCGCTCCTGCCCCGCCACCTATGTCGGCTTCTGGGACGCGATCCGGCGCCTGTTCGCCGACACCGCGGAAGCGCGCATGCGCGGCTGGACGCCGAGCCGCTTCTCCTTCAACACCAAGGGCGGGCGCTGCGAGGCATGCGAGGGCCAGGGCCAGAAGAAGATCGAGATGTCCTTCCTGCCCGACGTGAAGGTCACCTGCGAAGCCTGCGGCGGGCAGCGCTTCAACCCGGAGACCCTCGCGCCGCGCTGGCGCGGCAGGAACGTCGGCGAGGTGCTGGCGATGAGCGTCGACGAGGCGGTCGAGTTCTTCGCCGCGCAGCCGTCGATCCACCGCTCGTTGCGGCTGCTGCAGGACGTCGGCCTCGGCTACCTCACGCTCGGCCAGCAGAGCCCGACGCTCTCCGGTGGCGAGGCGCAGCGCATCAAGCTCGTCACCGAGCTCGCCAAGGTGCGTCCCGAGACGCACACGCTCTACGTCCTCGACGAGCCGACCGTCGGCCTGCACATGGCCGACGTCGAAAAGCTGATCCGCGTTCTCCATCGGCTGGTCGACGCCGGCAACACGGTGCTGGTGATCGAGCACAACCTCGACGTCATGGCGGAAGCGGACTGGATCGTCGACCTCGGGCCCGAGGGCGGCGAAGGCGGCGGCCGCGTGGTGCTGCAGGGCGCGCCCGAGAACTTTTCCACATCCGCCGGGTCGCATACTGCACAAGTCCTGTCCGCCTTCCTCGCCGAACGGTCGAACCCGGTGTAAGGTGCCGGCATGAAACTCGTCCAAGCTTTTCTGCTCGCCCTCTTCGTCTCGGTGCAGCTCGCCGGCGCCGCCGAGCTCGGCCCCGAGGCGCTGGTGCGCCAGGTCACCCGCGACGTGATGGATGCGATCCACCAGGACAAGGCGCTGCAGGAAGGCGACAAGAAGAAGGCGCTCGCGCTGGCCGAGCAGAAAATCCTGCCGCACATCGACTTCCGCACCATGACCCGCTACGCGCTCGGCCGCAACTGGCGCAAGGCCACCCCCGCGCAGCAGGATCAGCTGGTCGAGGCGTTCCGCCACATGCTGGTCCAGACCTACGCCAACCAGATCGGCTCCTACCGCGGGCAACGTATGGAGGTCAGGCCGACGCGCATCGCGCCCGGCGACACCGACGCCACGGTGCGCAACAGCTTCATCAGCCCCGGGCGGCCGCCGGTCGAGGTCGACTACAGCATGGAGAAGACCCCGGACGGCTGGAAGATCTACGACGTCGTGATCGACGGCGTCAGCCTGGTTGCCACCTATCGCAGCCAGTTCGCGCAGCAGGTGCGCGACGGCGGCATCGATGGCCTGATCGCGCGCCTCGACCAGATGACGGGGGGCGGCGGCGCGAAATAGACTGTCGGCGCCGCCCGACAGGTCCTCGCCCTTACTCGAGATTGACGCTCGCGAAATCGAGCGCGGATCTCGACATCCTCCCGCAGGCGTGAGCAAAATCGGGTTTTTGCAACCCCATATCGCTTCGGGAACCTGAATGATCTCCCTGACCGTCAACGGCAAGAAGAAAAGACTCGACGTCGACCCGGACACCCCGCTGCTGTGGGTGCTGCGCGACACGCTCGGAATCACCGGGCCCAAATTCGGCTGCGGCGTGCAGCTCTGCGGCGCGTGCACGGTGCACATCGACGGCAAGCCGGTGCGCGCCTGCGGCACGCCCGTGTCGGAAGCCGCCGGCAAGCACGTGCTGACGGTCGAGGCGCTGCGTTTCACTCATGTCGGCAGGAGAGTGAAGAAAGCCTGGCTCGACAACGACGTGCCGCAGTGCGGCTACTGCCAGAGCGGACAGATGATGAGCGCGACCGCGCTGCTGACGCAGAACCGGTCGCCGAGCGACGACGAGATCGACGCCGCGATGAGCGGCAACATCTGCCGCTGCGGCACCTACAACCAGATCCGGGCCGCGATCAAGGATGCCTCGGTGTTGCTGGGAGGCCGCCGGCGATGAGCGCGCAATTCAGGTCATCGCGGCGCAGCTTCCTCAAAGCGTCCGCCGTCAGCGGCGGCGGACTGGTGATCGGATTCGTGCTGCCCGCGGCCGGCCGCGTGGCCGAGGCGGCGACGCAGTTCAAGCCGAACGCCTTCCTGCGCGTCGCCTCCAACGGCCACGTGACCGTTGTCTGCGGATTTTCCGAAATGGGCCAGGGCGTGCTGACCGCGATCCCGATGCTCGTGGCCGAGGAACTGGACGCCGACTGGAAGAAGGTGAGCGTCGAGCAGGCGCCGGCCGCCAAGGCCTACGCCAACCCGTTGTTGGGCATCCAGGCCACGGGCGGCTCCACCACTGTCCGCGCCAGCTGGGAGCCGATGCGCAAGGCCGGCGCGGCCGCGCGCGAGATGCTGGTCGCGGCCGCCGCCGCGGCCTGGCGGGTGAAGCCGCAGGACTGCCGCACGCACAAGGGCTACGTCATCCACGGACGCAGGCGGGCGTCCTACGGTGTGCTCGTCACAAGAGCCGCGAAGCTTCCGCTGCCGGCGAACCCGCGGCTCAAGGAACCGAAGGACTTCCGCCTCCTGGGACAGGACCTGAAGCGCCTCGACACGCCGCCCAAGGTCGACGGCAGCGCGAAGTTCGGCATCGACGTGAGCCTGCGCGGGATGCTGACCGCGGTGCTCAGCCGCCCGCCGGTGCCCGGCGGTAAGGCGCTATCCTTCGACGCCAGCAAGGCGCGCGCGGTCCGCGGCGTCGTGCAGGTGGCCCAGACCCCGCATGGCGTGGCCGTGCTCGCGCAAGGGTACTGGGCGGCGAAGAAGGGCCGCGACGCGCTCGAGATCAAGTGGGACGACGGCCCGAACGCGGAACTGTCCTCGGACGTGGTGTCGAGAACGCTCACCGACGCGACAACGCAGGAAGGCAAGGTCGCGCGCGACGACGGCGACTTCGCCGCGGCGAAGCCGGCGCGGACGCTCGACGTCATCTACGAAGCGCCCTACCTCGCGCACGCCTGCATGGAGCCGATGAACTGCACCGCCTGGGTCAAGCCGGGCTCGGTCGAGATCTGGGCCGGCACGCAGGCGCCCGGGCCGACCCAGGCCATCGTCGCGAACATCGCGGGCGTCGCCCCGGAAAAGGTGACGGTGCACACGATGTACCTCGGCGGCGGCTTCGGCCGGCGCTTTGCGCCGGACTTCACGATCGACGCGACGATCCTTTCCAAGCTCTCGGGCAAGCCGGTGAAGCTCATCTACGCGCGCGAGGACGACATGCGCGCGTACTACTACCGGCCGGCCTCGGTGACGCGCTTCACCGCGGGGCTGGACGCGGCGGGCAACCCGCTGAGCTTCCGCGCGAGAGTCGCGTCGCCCTCGATCATGGAGGCGAGCGGCTCGATGAAGATCCCGCCGAGCGGCGTCGACAAGTTCGCGGTCGAAGGCATCGCCGACCTCCCCTACGACATTCCCAATCTGCGGGTCGAGTACTCGCGGCAGGAGCCGGGCGTGCAGGTCTGGTTCTGGCGCTCGGTCGGACACTCGCAGAACACCTTCTTCAGCGAGAGCCTGATCGACGAGATGGCGCACGCCGCGGGCAAGGATCCCTTCGAGTTCCGCCGGGCGCTGCTCGCCAAGCAGCCGCGCCACAAGGGCGTGCTCGAGCTGGCGGCCGCCAGGGCGGGCTGGGGCACGCCGCCGCCCGCCGGCCTGCACCGCGGCATCGCGGTGGCGGAGTCCTTCGGCAGCTACGTCGCGGAAGTCGCCGAGATCTCGGTGGGCAAGGACGGGCAGGTCAGGGTGCACCGCGTGGTGGCCGCGGTCGATTGCGGCATGACGGTCAACCCGGAGATCATCCGGCGCCAGATCGAGAGCGCGATCGTCTTCGGCCTGAGCGCGGCGCTGTACGGGCGGATCAGCTTCAAGGACGGCAAGGTCGAGCAGGGCAACTTCGACAGCTACCCGGTGCTGCGCATCGACGAGATGCCCAAGGTCGAGGTGTACATCGTGCCGAGCGCCGAGATGCCGGGCGGCATCGGCGAGCCCGGCCTGCCGGCGCTCGCGCCCGCGGTCACCGGCGCGATCTTCGCCGCCACCGGCAAGCGCATCCGCACGCTCCCGATCGATCCCGACCTGCTGAAGAAGGCGTGACGGCGAAGATGTCGTATAATCCGTTCCAGGGTTTCTGTTGCGCGTCTTCCGGTTAGCGTCTCAGTAGTTTCCCCGCCCGTCCTGGGCGGCGAATCAAAAGAACCTGAAACCAGATTGGCCTGAACCGGTTTTTTGCAGGCCGATCGTCAGGAGAAAGTCATTACTACGACATTCGAAGGCCTCGGCCTTGACGCCGGGCTCGTGCGCGCAGTCGCCGACCAGGGCTACACCGAACCCACCCCCATCCAGGCGCAGGCCATCCCGGTCGTGCTCGCGGGGCGCGACCTGCTCGCCGCCGCGCAGACCGGCACCGGCAAGACCGCCGGCTTCACGCTGCCGATGCTGCAGCGGCTCGGCGCGAGCGGCGGGAGCCATCCCGCGGTACGGGCGCTGATCCTCGTGCCGACGCGCGAGCTCGCCGCCCAGGTGCAGGAAAGCGTGCGCACCTACGGCAAGCACCAGCATCTTCGCTCGACCGTGATCTTCGGCGGGGTCGGCATCAACCCGCAGATCGACACGCTCAAGCGCGGCATCGACATCGTCGTCGCCACTCCCGGCCGGCTGCTCGACCACGTCCAGCAGAAGACCATCGACCTGCGCCAGGTCGAGATCCTCGTCCTGGACGAGGCCGACCGCATGCTCGACATGGGCTTCATCCCCGACATCCGGCGCATCCTCGCGCTGCTCCCGGCGAAGCGGCAGAACCTGCTCTTCTCGGCCACCTTCCCGGACGAGATCCGCAAGCTCGCGGCGGGCTTCATGCACGACCCGGCAACGGTCGAGGTCGCGCGCCGCAACACGCCGGCCGAGCTGGTGGCGCAGGTCGCGCACCCGGTCGACGCCACCCGCAAGCGCGAGCTGCTGTCGCACCTGGTGAAATCGAACGACTGGCGCCAGGTGCTGGTGTTCACGCGCACCAAGCACGGCGCGAACCGCCTGGCCGAGCAGCTCCAGCGCGACGGCGTCGAGGCCGACGCCATCCACGGCAACAAGAGCCAGAACGCGCGCACGCGCGCGCTCAAGCGCTTCAAGGACAACGAGCTGCGCGTGCTGGTGGCGACCGACATCGCCGCGCGCGGCCTGGATATCGAGCAGCTGCCGCACGTGGTGAACTTCGACCTGCCGCACGTGCCTGAAGACTATGTGCACCGCATCGGCCGCACCGGCCGCGCCGGAGCCGCCGGCGAGGCGGTGTCGCTGATCGGAGCAGACGACCGGCCGCTGCTCGCGGCGATCGAGAGGCTGATGAACCGCCAGGTCGAAAAAAGGGTCATTGAAGGCTTCGAGCCGGGGACGGCGCCGAGCCGCCCGAGCGAGCCCGAGCGCCGCCCGCGCCAGGGCCAGCCGCGCCGCGGCGGCCAGCGCCAGCAGCCCCGCCGCGAATCCCGTCCCCAGCCGCGCCAGGAACCGCCGCGCCACAAGCCCCGCCGCGACGAGCGGCAGGGGCGCAGGGGCGGCAGAGGCGGAATCCCCTACCCCAACGACGAGTACCAGGCCCAGATCGAGGAAGCCCGCCGCCGCGCCCGCGCGGAGCCGCGCGAGGAATTCGTCGAGGCGCCGCGCGAGCCCGAGCCTCAGGCGAAGCGCGAGCCGCGCCGGCCCGTCGTGACGCACAAGAAGCCGCGCGCGTTCCTGCTCGGCAATCCCAAGCAGGACTAGACTTTCCGCATGCGCGAACCGCAGCCGCAGACGATCTACCTCAAGGACTACGCGCCGCCGGCCTTCCTGGTCGAGCACGTGGAGCTCGACGTCGACATCCGCGCCGATCACGCGCTGGTGGCGGCGAAGCTGCAGCTTCGGCGCAACCCGAAGGCTGCCGACCAGCCGGCTTTTGACCCGAAGGCGCCGCTCGCGCTCGACGGCGAGGAGCTCGAGCTGATCTCGGTTTCGATCGGCGGCACCCTGCTGCGCGACAACACCTACTCGCTCGACCCCGAGCGGCTCGTGATCCCGGACGTGCCCGACGCCTTCACGCTCGAGACCGTGTCGCGCATCGTGCCGCAGCAGAACACCAAGCTCGAGGGGCTGTACGCGACCAAGCACGGCTTCGTCACCCAGTGCGAGGCGCAGGGCTTCCGCCGCATCACCTGGTTCATCGACCGCCCCGACGTGATGGCGCGCTACCGCGTCACGGTCCACGCCGACAAGGCGGCCTACCCGGTGCTGCTGTCGAACGGCAACCTGGTCGCCTCCGCCGACGAGCCCGCCGGGCGCCACAGCGCGAGCTTCGAGGACCCCTTCCCCAAGCCGTCCTACCTGTTCGCGCTGGTGGCGGCGAAGCTCGATCTGCTCGAGGACCGTTACAAGGACAAGAGGCTGTTCGTCTACGTCGAGCCCGGCAAGCTCGACCAGGCCGGCTGGGCGATGGACTGCCTCAAGCGCGCGATCGCCTGGGACGAGCGCCGCTTCGGCCTCGAGCTCGATCTCGACGAGTACAAGATCGTGGCCGTGGGCGACTTCAACTCCGGGGCGATGGAGAACAAGGGCCTCAACATCTTCAATACCAAGTACGTGCTGGCGCGCGCCGACACCGCGACCGACACCGACTACCTGCACATCGACCGCGTGGTGGCGCACGAGTACTTCCACAACTGGACCGGTGACCGGGTCACCTGCCGCGACTGGTTCCAGCTCTCGCTGAAAGAGGGCCTGACCGTGTTCCGCGACCAGGAATACGGCGCCGACACCTACTCGCGCGCGGTGACCCGCATCGGCGAGGTGAGGATGCTGCGCGCGGCGCAGTTCGCCGAGGACGCCGGCCCCATGGCGCACCCGGTGCGGCCGCAGTCGTACATGGAGATCCGCAACTTCTACACCATGACGGTGTACGAGAAAGGCGCGGAGGTGGTGCGCATGCAGCACACGCTGCTCGGCGAGGAGCGCTTCCAGAAGGGCATGAAGCTCTACTTCGAGCGCCACGACGGCCAGGCGGTCACCTGCGACGACTTCGTCCAGGCGATGCAGGACGCGAGCGGCGTCGACCTCGCCCAGTTCAAGCGCTGGTACGACGTCGCCGGCACCCCGATCCTCGACTGCCGCGGCGAGTACGCCGACGGCACCTTCACGCTGCACGTGAAGCAGTCGATGAACCCGCCCTTTCACCTTCCACTTGCCGTAAAAGTGGGAACGCAGGAAGCGGTGCTGTCGGTTAGGAAGCTCGAAGAAGAATTCAAATTCACGAACCTGAAATCCAAACCGGTCCCGTCTCTCCTTCGCGGCTTCTCGGCGCCGGTGATCCTGAACTACCCTTACACCGAGGCCGAGCTGATCCGGCTCATGGCCGAGGACGACGACGCCTTCAACCGCTGGGAAGCGGGGCAGCGGCTGATGGCGACCATCATCCTCGAGCGCGCCGGCGAGCCCTCGCCCGCGTTCATCGAAGCCTGCGCGCGGGTGCTCGAGGCGAGCGCCGCCGACCCGGCCTTCGCCGCCGAGGCGCTGTCGCTGCCGGCGGAGTCCTTCCTCGCCGAGCAGATGCACGTGGTCGACCCGGACGCGCTGCACGCGGCGCGCAACGCGCTTCGCCGGCGCATCGCCGAGGCGCTGCGCGCGCCGCTGCTCCAGGCCTACCGCGCCAACGAGACCAAGGGGCCCTACTCGCCCGACGCGGCTTCGGCCGGCCGGCGCGCGCTGAGGAGCCTGTGCCTGGGATTCCTCATGGAGCTCGCCGACGACGAGGTCCGCGCGCTGTGCCTCGCGCAGTACGAGGGCTCCGACAACATGACCGAGACCTTCGCCGCGCTGGGCCTGCTCGCCAACTGCGACTGCCCCGAGCGCGAGCCCGCGCTCGCGCGCTTCTACGAGAAGTGGCGCGACGAATCGCTGGTGATCGACAAGTGGCTCGCGGTGCAGGCGACCTCGCGCCTGCCCGGCACGCTCGCCAGGGTGCGCGAGCTGCTCGCCCACCCCTCGTTCGACATCCGGGTGCCGAACAAGGTGTACGCGCTGATCCGCGCCTTCGCCGCCAACCACGTGCGCTTCCACGCCGCCGACGGCGCGGGCTACGAGTTCCTCGCCGACCAGGTGCTCGCGCTCGACAGGCTCAACCCGCAGGTCGCGGCGCGCATGGCGCGCAGCTTCGACCGCTGGAAGCGCTTCGATCCCGCGCGCCAGGCGCTCGCCGGCGCCCAGCTCGCGCGCATTCGCGACGCCCAGGGCCTTTCGCGCGACGTCGCCGAGATCGTCAGCAAGGCGCTCGCCTGAACGCAAGGAATTGAACCAAGGGCCGCGCGCGCGGTCTCTCGCACATAGGCCGTACTCCGGCGATGAGGATCGAAGGAGGCGAACATGCGAGTGACCAGATTGCTGCGCTCCGAATCCCGTTCCGAGAAGAAGGTGATTCGCGCGCTCGGGCCGCGCGGCGACACGGCGATCGAGTTTTCCGAGGCCGACAAGGCCGCCCTCGAGGAGGCCAACGCGCTCTTCGAGAGGCTGACGCGGGCGGGCGCGAGCGCCTTCAGCGGGCAGTCCGGCGAGCCGATGCGCCGCATCGACCGGCTCGATCAGGCGGGACCCGAAACCATCCTCGTGCCGCGCAACGTCGCGGGATGACCCCGGCGCCGATCGGCCAGCTGCTCGACTGGCGGCTGCGCCGCTGGCGCGGCTTCGCGGACCGCGCGACGTCGAGGAAATTCGACGCCGGGGCCTCGCCGCGCCAGCGCGCGCTGGCGCTGCTGTGGCGCTTCCTCTCCAACCCGCAGCGCGCGGACCTCTGGCGCCGCCAGTATTTCGACGTGACCGGCTCGGACGGGCGCTGCTACCGCCTGAACGCGGCGACGCGCGTCTACAACATCCACGACCTGGCCGGCGGCATCCGCTATTGCGCCGGCCCGGCGGGCGTGCCGATGGGCGACTTCCTGCTCGCGCAGAAGCTCTGGCTCGAGGACGACGCCCCGGCGCTGCTGTGGGTCGCCCACTCGGCGCCCGCCGACTACGCCCGCTACTGGGATCGGGAACTGCTGATCTGAGCCGCGCCTAGCGCGGATCGTTCAGCGCTCCTCGCGGCCGGCGCCCGCCGAGCGCGTCGAGAACGTTCTCGGCCGCCTCGAGCGCGATCTCGCGCCGCGCCGCGTCGACCGCCGAGCCGAGGTGCGGCGTGAAGAAGGTTCGCGCGCGGTCGGCGAGCAGCGCGGGATGGATCGCCCGCGGACGCGCCTCGAGCGCCCAGTCCTCCATCTCGAACACGTCGGCGGCGTAGCCCCCGAGCCGGCCCGCGCCGAGGCTCGCCGCGACCGCGGCCTCGTCGACCAGCGAGCCGCGTCCCACGTTGACCAGGCACGCGCCCGCCTTCATGCGCGTGAGCGCCGCGGCATCGATCATGCGATAGGTGTCGGGCGTCAGGTGTACGAGCGGCATGACGAAGTCGCTCTGTGCGAGCAGGCTCTCGAGCGAAACTCTTTCGTAGCCCGCCGGACCGGGCTGCGGGTCGGCATAGACGACCTTCATTCCCATCGCCGCGGCGCGAGGCGCGAGCGCGCGCCCGACCGAGCCCATGCCGATGAGGCCGAGCGTCGCGCCGGCGAGGCCCGTGCCGTAGAGCTGCGGCCGCCAGCCGCGAAAGCTGCCGCTGCGTACGTGATCGTCGCCGGGGAGCATCTTGCGCGCGAGCGCAAGCAAGAGCGCCATCGCGAGCTCGGCGGTCGGCTCGGCGAGCTTCTCGGGCACCACCGCCAGCCACACCCCGCGCCGGGTGCAGGCCTCGAGGTCGAAGTTGTCCGCGCCTTTCAGCGCCGCCGCGATCACCCTCAGCCTCGGACAGGCCTCGAGGAAGCCCGCGTCGACGCGGTCGGGCATGAACGCGATCATGGCCTCGCACTGCGCCGCCTCCGCGCGCACGCGCTCTGCGGGCCAGGTCTCGCGCGCCGGGTTGGCGATCACCTCGCACGACTGCGACAGGCGCTCGATCGCCTCGGGGTGCACCCAGTGCGTGATCAGGACCCGCGGCCCGCCGCCGACGCTCATCTCCTCTCGGCGCGGGTGATGTTGCGGCGGACGTAGCGCGCGCCGAGCGCGGCGAGCGCCGCGACCGGGAGGATCGACAGGCCCATCACGAGCGGCGGATTGACGTGCCAGCCGGCCGCCTCGAAGGCCTCGGCGGCGTGGCCGACGAGGCCGACCGCGTAGTAGGTGATAGCAACGATCGAGAGGCCCTCGACGGTCTCCTGCAGGCGCAGCTGCAGCCGCGCGCGGCGGTTCATCTGCGCCAGCACCTCCTGGTTCTGGCGCTCGCGCGCGACGCCGACGCGGGTCGAAAGCAGGCTGCTTGCGCGCGCGACGCGCTCGGAGAGCTCGAGCAGCCGCCGCGAGCTGGAGTCGCAGGTCGCCATCGCCGGGTCGAGCCGGCGCTGCATGAACTCGCGGATCGTCTGCGTCCCGGGCAGCCTGCGCTCGCGCAGCTCGTGAATGCGGCCGTTGACCAGGTCGTGGTAGGCGCGCGTCGCGCCGAAGCGGTAGCGCGACTCGCCCACCGCGCTCTCCACCTCGGCCGCGAGCCGCGTGAGCTGGTCGAGCAGCGCGTCGTCTCGCCCGCCGCCCTGCGCCAGGGCCGCGGCGACCTGTGCCAGCTCGCGCTCCATCGCCGCCACGCGCGGCGCGAGCCCGCGCGCCACCGGCAGCGCGAGCAGCGCCATCATGCGGTAGGTCTCGATCTCGAACAGGCGCTGCAGGCTGCGGCCGGCCTGGAAGCGCGACAGCTCGCGGTCGTAGACCAGCACGCGGCCGCAGCCGTCGGCGTGGACCCTGAAGTCGGTGAACGCCGCGCCCGCGCCGTCGCCGACGCCGGCGCCGACCACGTAGTTGCCGCCGAACGCCGCGGCGATTCCGGATCCGGACGGCACCGGCTTGTCGCGCTCGATCAGCTCGGCGTGCAGCGCGACGATGCTGCGTCCCGGAACTTCCGCCAGCCACTCCGGCGGCACGGCGCGCGCCGCCGGCTCGGCGAAGGGGCTCGCGCCCGCGCCGCGGACGAAGAAAGTGTAGCTCGAGAACTCCGTGTGGCGCTCCCAGCGCAGGCGCAGCGGCCCGAGGTCGGCCGAGAAGTGGATCGCCTCCTCCGGCGGAGGGTGCCTGCCGTAGCGCTCGCACAGCGCGGCGACGTGGCCGTGCTCGCGCGCGCGCTCGCCGGGATCGACCAGCACCGCGAGGTAGAAGGCCCGCTCGGGCGCCTTGAGCGGCTCGTGCGGGCGCGCGTGGACCTCGTTGGCGAGCTGGAAACGCTGCGGGTGATCCTGCGGCAACCTCATCGGTCGTTCTTGCTTGTCGGCAGCCGAAAGCATCGCATATCCTGAGCGCTTTTGGGATCGGGCATGCTGCAGCTCTCGACACTGATCGCGCACCACGCGCGCTACTTCCCCGGAAGGCCCGCGGTCGGCTTCGAGGACGTCAGGCTCGACTGGGGCGCCTTCGGCGCGCGCGTCAACCGCGTCGCGAACGCGCTGCGTGCGCTCGGCGTCGCGCCGGGCGATCGCGTCGCCACCGTCTGCAGCAACTGCCTCGAGCTGCTCGAGACCTACTGGGCGGTGCCGACCGCGGGCGCGGTACTGGTGCCGCTCTCGCCGCTGCTTCTCGCCTCGGGCCTGGCGAGCCTGCTCGAAGACGCCGGCGCCAGGGCGCTCGTCACCCAGCGCGCGCTGCTGCCGCTGCTCGCGGAAGCCGACCTGCCGCAGGCGCTGCGCGAGCGCATCCTGGTTGTCGACGGTGCCGAGCCCGGCTGCCTCGACTACCACGCGCTCGCCGCGGCGGCGCCCGATACGCCACCCGCGACGCGCACCTCGCAGGACGACCTGTTCAACATCATGTACACCAGCGGCACCACCGGCCTGCCCAAGGGCATCATGCACACCCACTTCACGCGCAGCATGTACTGTCTCTGGCTCGGCGCCGCCTGGCGCATGACGCCCGAGTCGGTCGCGCTGCACGCCGGCGCGATCGTGTTCAACGGCGCCTTCATCACGCTGATGGCGGCTTTCTACCACGGCGCGCGCTACGTCCTGCTGCGCCAGTTCGACGCCGCGCAGATGATCGAGGCGATCGCGCGCGAGAAGGCGACCCACATCATGGTCGTGCCCTCGCAGATCATCGCCATGCTGAACGCGCCGAACTTCGCGCCGGAGAAGCTCGAATCGCTCGAGATGATCCTGTCGCTCGGCGCGCCGCTGCTGCAGGAGCACAAGGACCGCCTCAACGCCCTGCTGCCGAACCGCTTCTATGAGCTCTACGGGCTGACCGAGGGCTTCGTCACGATCCTCGACCGCGACGAGGCGGTGAAGAAGAGCGGCTCGGTCGGCCGCCCGACGCAGTACTCGGCGATGCGCATCGTGCGCGAGGACGGCAGCGACGCGGCGCCCGGCGAGGTGGGCGAGATCGTCGGCCGCAGCCCGATCCTGATGCAGGGCTACTACAACCGCCCGGACCTCACGGCGCAGGCGCTGCGCGACGGCTGGCTGTATTCGGGCGACATGGGCTACGTCGACGACGAGGGCTTTCTCTACCTCGTCGACCGCAAGAAGGACATGATCGACTCGGGCGGCGTCAAGGTCTACCCTCGCGACATCGAGGAGGTGGCGGCGCGCCATCCCGCGGTGCGCGACGTCGCCGTGTTCGGCATCCCGCACGACAAGTGGGGCGAGACGCCGGTCGCCGCGGTGATCCTCGCCTCACCGGGCGCGATCGAGGCCGAGGCGCTGCGCGAGTGGATCAACGCGCGCGTCTCGGCCAGGTACCAGCGCGTCGCGCAGGTCGTGGTGCTGGACGACTTCCCGCGCAGCGCCGCCGGCAAGACGCTCAAGCGCGAGCTGCGCGCTCCGTTCTGGGCCGGGCGCGAGCGCAAGATCTGAGGGAGAACGAAAATGGACCCCATGCTCAACCTGGTCGTCGCCTGCATCGCGTTTCTCCTGCTGCACGTGCTGCCGAGCACGCCGCTGCGCGGCGCGCTGGTGGCGCGGCTCGGCGAAGGACCCTACACCGGCCTGTTCTCGCTCGCGACGCTCGCCGCGATCGTCTGGATGGCGCTCGCCTACCGCGCCGCGCCCTACACGCCGCTGTGGCCGGGGCTGCGCCACCTGCCGCCGGCGGTCATGCCCTTCTCGTTCATCCTGATCGCCTGCGGCGTGCTCACACCCAACCCCACCGCGGTGGGCGCGGGCAAGCTGCTCGCCAAGCCCGAGCCGGCGCGCGGCATCATCCGCGTCACGCGCCACCCGGTGATGTGGGGCATCATGCTGTGGGCCGGCGCGCACATCCTCGCGCGCGGCGAGCTCAAGGCGACGGTCTTCTTCGGAACATTCCTTTTGCTCGCCGCCGCCGGCACGCTGCTGCAGGACGCGCGCAAGGCCAAGGTGCACGGCGAGGACTGGAAGCGATTCGCCGCGCTCACCTCGAACCTGCCATTCGCCGCCATCGCCCGGGGGCGCAACCGCTTCGCCGCCGGCGAGATCGGTCTGGTGCGGGTCGCCTTCGGCCTGCTGCTCTACGGCGGCTTCCTGGTCGCCCACCCCTGGCTGTTCGGCGTGCGGCCGTACTAGGCCGCCTGCTTCACCTCCAGCCCGAGCGCGAGGCGCGCGGCGAGGTCCTTCTGCGGCACCTGCGCGAGCGGGTGGTAGCGCGCGGCCTGGGCGTCGCGGAACAGTCGCTCCAACCGGTTCGAGCGGTAGAACGCCGCGCCGCCCGCGGTCTCGAGCGCGGCCGAGACCGTCTGCAACACGCCTTCGGCGACCAGCGTGCGCGCCGCGAGCATGCGGTTCGTCGTCTCCATTCCAGGTGCTGCGGTGAGCGCGGTGCGCACCATGTCGGCGTGCGCGATCCTGACCTTGGCGTGGGCATTCTCGAGCTCGCCCACCTGCTGCAGCATCGGCTCGAGCTGCGGGCGCTTGCGCGCGAGCGTCAGGGCGATCCCGCGCGCGCTTTCGGCGACGCCGGCGTAAACCGAGTAGATGAGCGGCAGCGCGAGCAGCACGATGAGGTGGAACAGCGGATGCCACGCGCCCTGCGGCCGGCGCAGGCTGACCGCCTGCTCGGACAGGAAGACGTCCTCGAGGATCGCGTCGTGCGAGCCGGTGGCGCGCATGCCGAGCGTGCGCCAGGTCTGCTCGATGCGGATCCCCTCGCTCTTCACCGGCAGCGCGAAGTGCAGCACGCTGTCGCCGTCGACCGCCGAAGTGAGCAGCAGGTCGCCGCTCAGCACGCCGCTGACAAAGCTCTTCCTGCCGCGCAGGCGCCAGCCGCCTTCGACCTTGCGCGCCTCGCCGTTGCCGTACAGCCAGTCGCCCGCGCCGGTGGACAGCAGCTGCAACCGCTCGCGCGCGACGCGCTCGAGCAGCGGCCCGACCGGCGCCTTGGCGTTGCGGAAGCGCCAGGCGTTGACCGCCACCTGGTGGGTGTGCATCGACAGCGCGAGCCCGGTGCTCGGGCAGGCGCGCGCGACCTCCATGAGCAGGGCGCACAGCTCGTCGATGCCGAGCCCCATGCCGCCGAGCTCGGCCGGCACGCCCGCCGCGAGCAGCCCGCTCTGCCTCAATTCCGCGAAGTTCTCCTCGACGTAGGCGTCGTTCTCGTCCGCCTCGTCGGCGCGCGCGGCGAAGCCCGCCGCCAGCGGCGCCAGGATTTCCCTCCAGCCGACGTCCTGTTTCATGGCCAATCCCTCCGGGTGAATGACGGGTGCTAGTATCCCCACCGCCTCCCCGGAAGAATTGACCGAAGCGCCGCATTTCTTGCGCCAAACGCCATGGATCCCCTGTCCGACGTGCTCAGCACGGTGCGCCTGGAAGGCGCCGTCTTCCTCGACGCCGAAGGCACCGCGCCGTGGTGCGCCCGCACCCGCTTCGGGCTGATGGCGGCCGCCGGGCTGCCCGGCCAGGAAAGCCCCGCGGCGTTCTTCCACTTCATGCTCGAGGGCCGCTGCAAGGTGCGGCTCGAGAGCGGCGGCGAGACGCTCGAGGCCGGGCCGGGCGACATGATCCTGCTGCCGCACGACGACACGCACATCCTCGGCAGCGACCTGCAGCTCACGCCGCACGACTCGACCCGGCTGGTCTCGATCCCGGCGCCGGGCGAAATGATGCAGGTGCGAATCGGCGGCGGCGGCGAGGCGACACGCTTCGTCTGCGGCTACCTGTTCTGCGACCGGCGCATGTCGCGGCCCCTGTTCGACTCGCTGCCGCCGCTGCTGCGCATCCCGCTCGGCGCCGCCGCGGGCGCGGCCTGGATCACCGAGCTGGTGCGCGCCGGGGTGCGCGAGACTGCGGCCGCGCGCCCCGGCGGCGCGAGCATGCTCGCCAAGCTCTCCGAGCTGCTGTTCGTCGAGGCGACGCGCCGCTACGCCGAGTCGCTGCCGGCCGGCCGCAGCAGCTGGCTGGCGGCGCTGCGCGACCCGCAGCTCGGGCGGGCGCTCGCGCTGATGCACGTCGATCCCGCGCGCGCCTGGACCGTCGACGAGCTCGCGCGCGAAGTCGCGCTGTCGCGCTCGGCGCTCGGCGAGCGCTTTGCCGCCCTGGTCGGCGAGCCGCCGATGCAGTACCTCACGCGCTGGCGCCTCGCGCTCGCGGCGCAGGCGCTGCGCGCGGGCAGCGAGGCGGTCGCGCGCATCGCCGAGCGCGTCGGCTACGACTCGGAGGCCGCCTTCAACCGCGCCTTCAAGCGCGAGTTCGGCGCGCCGCCCGCCAAGTGGCGCCGCGCGGCGGCGGGCTGACCGCGCTCAGGATCCCGGCGCGAGCTTCGCCTGCACGCGCTGGTCGAACTTCGCCACGTTGACCACCACCCGCTCGTGCGCGCCGTCGCCGATCAGGTCGCGCTCGTCGCGCGCCTCGACGCGGAAGAAGATGGTGCGGCCCTCGACCTTGGTGACCTCGGCGCTCGCGCGCACCTTCATGCCCACGGGCGTGGCGGCGATGTGGCGCACGTTGAGCACCGTGCCGAGCGACTGGTGCCCCTCGGGCAGCAGGCGCTCGCAGGCTTCGAGCGCCGCGGCCTCGATGAGGTTGATCATCACCGGCGTGGCGAGGACGTGCACCTTGCCGCTGCCGACCCGCGGCGCAGTGTGCTCTTCGCCCACGGTCAACTCGGCGTATCCGACCAGGCCCGGTTTCAACTCAGCGGGAAGTGCCATGCTTCATTTTCCTTCTTTCTTCGATGTGCGGATCCTGAACCACCACAGCGCGAAACCGGCGACGATCACGACCAGCGCGAGCACCAGCTCGAAGCGCCTCAGGTCGCCGAGCCACAGGTCGAGCACGTGGCCGAACGCGTAGCCGGCCGACGCAACCGCGACGGCCCACACTACGGCGGCGGCAAAGTCTAGCGCAGTGAAGCGCGCCCATCGCACCCGGCTCATGCCGAGGGCAATCGGTCCGACCGTGCGCAGGCCGTAGAGAAAGCGCAGCGACAGGATCACGGGCTGGTGATAGCGCTTCAGCAGCGCGCGCATGCGCCTCGCCCTGGGCCGCAGGCGCGGAAAGCGCCGCAACAGCCGCGCCCCGTAGCGCCGCCCGACGAGGAACCAGACCTGCTCGCCGCTCACCGCGCCGGCCCAGGCGGTCGCGATCACCCACGGCAGCTCGAGATAGCCCGCATGCGCGGCGAGGCCCGCGAGCAGCAGCACCGTCTCGCCCTCGAGCAGCGTGCCCAGGAACACCACGGGGTAGCCCCAAGTCTGCACCAGCTGCGCGAGGTCCATGATGACGCATTGTGACGCAAAATATCGGCATGACGGCCGATCGCCCCCACGTGCTCATCCTCGGCTGCGGCTTCGGCGGCCTGTTCGCGGCGCGCGCCCTCGCCCGTGCGCCGGTGCGCGTCACCGTGTTGGACCGCACCAATCACCACCTGTTCCAGCCGCTGCTCTACCAGGTCGCGACCGCCGGCCTCGCCGCGCCGGCGATCGCCGCGCCGATCCGCGAGATCCTCGCCGCGCAGAAGAACGCCACCGTGCTCTACGCCGAGGCCGCGCGCATCGACGCCGCGCGCCGCGCGGTGGTGCTCGAGGACGGCGGCGAGATCCGGTACGATCACCTGATCGTCGCCACTGGCTCGACCCACAGCTACTTCGGCCACGACGACTGGGCCGCTTACGCGCCGGGGCTGAAGACCCTCGACGACGCCTTCGAGCTGCGGCGCCGCATCCTCATCGCGTTCGAGCAGGCCGAGCGCGAGGCCGACCGCGCGCGGCGCAACGCCTGGCTCACCTTCGTCGTCGTCGGCGCCGGCGCGACCGGCGTCGAGATGGCGGGAACGCTCGCCGAGATCGCGCGCCACACCCTCAGGGGCGAGTTCCGGCACTATGATCCGCGCAACGCGCGCGTGGTCCTGATCGAAGGCGGCGAGCGCGTGCTGCCGGGCTATCCGGCCGACCTGTCGGAGAAGGCCAGGCTCCAGCTCGAGCGGCTGGGCGTCAGCGTCTGGCTCGGCCACCTCGTGAGCGGCGTCGACGCCGACGGCGTGCAGGTGGGCGACGAGCGCCTCGCCGCGAAGACCGTCGTCTGGGCCGCGGGCGTCGCCGCCTCTCCGCTCGGCGCGACGCTTGGCGCGCCGCTCGACCGCGCCGGCCGCGTCATCGTCGAGCCCGACCTGTCGCTCGCCGGCCACCCCGAGATCTCGCTGATCGGCGACCTCGCCGCCCTGCCCTGGCATTCGCCGCCGGTGCCCGGCACCGCCCCGCCCGCGAAGCAGATGGGCCGCCGCGCCGCGAAGAACATCCTCCTTCGCCTGCGCGGCAAGCCGACGAAGGCATTCCGCTACCGCGACTACGGCTCGCTCGCGACCATCGGCCGCAGCAAGGCCGTCGCTTTGCTCGGCCGCATGAAGCTCTCCGGCTACCCCGCCTGGGTGATGTGGCTCACCGCGCACATCTTCTTCCTCATCGGCTTTCGCAACCGGATCGTGGTGCTGATCGACTGGGCCTGGGCCTACTGGACCTTCGAGCGCAGCGCCCGCATCATCTCCGAGCCGCCGCGCAGGAAGCCGCCCGCCTGAGCGCAATCGGGCTACAGCAGGTAGCGCCGCAACTGGTGCGCCGGGGTGAGGTAGCTGTGGACGGCGAGCCGCACGAAGATCAGCGCGCCGACCGCGGTGGCGGCGGCGAGCATGAACATGACCACGATCTGGTAGCGGATCGCCACCAGCGGCGTCGATCCCGCGAGGATCTGGCCGGTCATCATTCCGGGGAGCTGCACCAGCCCGACGGTCATCAGGCCGTTCACCGTGGGAATCATCGCCGCGCGCAGCGCCGAGCGCACCAGCGGCTGCACCGCCTCGCGTCCCGAGAAGCCGAGCACGAGGCGCGTCTCCACCTCGGCGGCGCGGGCGCGCAGCTCGCCCTGCAGCCGCTCGCCGGCGAGCGCGGCGCTGGTCATCGAGTTGCCGAGGATCATGCCGGCGATCGGGATGACGTACTGCGGGTCGTACCAGGGACGCACCTGGACGACGACGAAAATCACGTAGGCGAGCGTCGCCGCGGTCGAGACGGTGAGCGCGGCCGCGGCGATCGAGTAGCCGCGCGGCAGGGGCCGGGTCAGCCGCGACACCGCCGCGTGCGTCGCCACGGCAGTCATCGCGACGAGGATCAGGACGACCCAGTACCAGCGCGCCGCGGCGAAGACGGCGGCGAGGATGAGCCCCACCCCGTAGAGCTGGACGACGGTGCGCACCGCGCCGATCGCGAGGTCGCGCTCGAGCCCCAGCGCCTGCCGCAGCGAGACGGCCACGACCGCGGCGACGAGCAGGAGCGCGAGGCCGAGCTGCCAGACGGACAGATCGATCACGCCGGAACTCATGTCGCGAGCCCCTGTTCCGCGCGCTCGCCGGCGAGGAAGGCGTCGAGCTTCTGGTCGGTGCGCACCTCGCCCTTGACGAGGAACATCAGCTCGCCCCCGAGCCGGCGCACCAGCTCGGGCTGATGAGTCGAGGCGACGATCGTCATCCCGCGCGCCTCGCGCAGCCGCGACACGGTCTCCACCACCAGCGCCGCGTTGGGCGGATCGAGCGCGGAGGTCGGCTCGTCGAGCAGCAGCACGCGCGGGTCGCCGAGCAGCGCGCGCGCGATCGTCACCCGCTGCTTCTCGCCGCCGGAGAGCGTGCCCGCGTCGCGATCGAGCGTCTGCTCGTCGAGACCGACCTCGACCAGCGTGCGCCGAAGGCGCGCGTCGGAGAAGTCCCCGCCCACGCCCGCCGGGCGCAGCAGCAGGTTGTCGCGCACCGTCCCTTCGAACAGGACCGGACTCTGCGTCACCAGCGCCGCCTCGCGCCGGAGTCGGCGCGGATCGAGCGTGCGGATGTCGCGTCCCTCGAAGCGCACCACGCCCGCGGTCGGCTCCTCGAGCCGGTTGAGGCAGCGCAGCAGGCTCGACTTGCCCGATCCCGACGGCCCCAGCAGCGTCAGCGCCCGGCCGCGCTCGAGGCCGAACGAGACTTCCTTCAGGATCCGCGCCGCGGGCTGCCCCCGCCGCGCGGGGTAGGCGAGCGAGAGGCGCTCGACCGCGAAGACCGGGTCAGCCCCCGCCTTCGGCGAATTCGACGTCCGCGATCCAGTTTCGCTTTCTGCGTGCAAGCCGGGATTCCTTCCCTTCGCCCTCGAAGTCCGCCGACGCGCGACGGATCGAAGACGGCTCGACGCCCTCGAATGCGTTGACGCTGACGACGGCGTAGAGGCGGCCGTCGATCCGGCTGGTGACGACCGGGACGATGCCACATCGGGCGCAGATGTGGAACTCCGCGGTCCGCGTGCCGAACGCGTACCGGGAGACGAGCGCGGGATCCTCTATCCTCACCCTGAGCGCGCCCGCCGGATTCGACGTCCACACGCCGCCGTGCTTGACGCAGAACGAGCAGCCGCAGGCGCGCGCCGGGATCTCGGCCGGGTCGGGCTCCCAGGCGAGCGAGAACGA
>CAZLUX010000032.1:3683-20773 GCA_964562815.1 uncultured Enterobacteriaceae bacterium | reverse complement strand
TTCTTGATCTCGCTCGTTTGCTTGCGCGTGAGGGTGATCTTGTTCTTCGCCTCCGCCGAGCCGTGTGACTTGCGCAGATACTCGAGAAGCCGGGACTTGTCCTGTTCCGTCAGCGAGTCCTCGGGAACGCGCTTCTCCACGCCTGCGGCGCGCAGCTGCTCGAGCAGTACCGACGGCGGTACCTTAAGTTCGCTGGCGAATTGTGCGACGCTGGTCTGAGCCACGTTACTGGACCTCCTTGTGCTCTGCCTGATCCGGGGCGGCTTCGCTTTCGAACCAATGCGCCCGCGCGGCCATGATCAGGGTTTTTGCGCGCTCCTCCTCGATCCCGCTGAGCTCCGCGAGCTCGTCGACCGCGAGGTCGGCGAGGTCGTCGCGCGTCTTCACGCCGCCCTCCGCGAGCTTGGCGGCGAGCTGGGTATCCATGCCTTCCAGCTGGAGCAGATCGGCGGCGACGCCCTCCACCTTCTCCTCGTTCGCGATCGCCGCGACGAGGAGCGCGTTGCGCGCACGATTGCGAAGCTCGTTTACCGTATCCTCGTCGAACGCATCGATTTCGAGCAACTCGTTGATCGGCACGTACGCGATCTCTTCCAGCGTCGAGAAGCCTTCCTGAATCAGGATGTCGGCGACCTCTTCGTCCACGTCCAGCCGTTCGATGAAGAGACTTCGCGTGCGCCCGCTCTCCTCGGCCTGCTTGTTGGCCGACTCCTCCTCGGTCATCAGGTTGATCTGCCAGCCCGTCAGCTCCGATGCGAGGCGCACGTTCTGCCCGCTGCGGCCGATCGCGATCGCGAGGTTTTCCTCGTCCACCACCACGTCCATCGCGTGCTTTTCCTCGTCGACCACGATCGAGGTCACTTCCGCCGGCGCCAGCGCGCCGATCACGAACTGCGCCGGGTCCGGCGACCACAGCACGATGTCGACCCGTTCGCCCGCCAGTTCCTGCGTGACGGCCTGAACGCGCGAGCCGCGCATGCCCACGCAGGTGCCGATGGGATCGATCCGCTTGTCGTTCGAGTGGACCCCGATCTTGGCCCGGATTCCGGGATCGCGGGCTGCGGACTTGATCTCCAGCAGCCCTTCCTCGATCTCGGGCACCTCCAGCTCGAACAGCTTCATGATGAACTGAGGCGCGGTGCGCGAAAGAATGAGCTGCGGGCCGCGCGCGCCACGATCGATCTTCATCACCCAAGCCCGCACGCGGTCGCCGATGCGCAGGTTTTCCTTCGGAATCATCTGGTCGCGCGGAAGCAGCGCCTCGAGCCGGCCCGACTCGACGATTGCGCTGCCGCGCTCCATGCGCTTCACGGTGCCCGTGACGAGCTCGTCGCCCCGCGACAGGAAGTCATTGAGAATCTGCTCGCGCTCGGCATCCCGGATGCGCTGCAGGATGACTTGCTTCGCGGTCTGCGCGCCGATACGCCCGAACTCGATCGGCTCGAGCGGCTCCTCGATATAGTCCTCGAGCTGAATGTCGGCCTTGCGCGTCTGCGCCTCGCTGAGCGGGATCTGCGCCGCCGGCAATTCGACGGCGTCGTCCGGCACCACTTTCCATCGCCGGAACGACTCGTAGTTGCCCGTGTTGCGATCGATCGCGACGCGCACGTCCACGTCTTCGCTGAAGCGCTTCTTCGTAGCCGAGGCGAGCGCCATTTCCAGCGCCGCGAAGACAACGTCCCGATTGACGTTCTTCTCTCGCGCCAGAGCGTCCACAAGAAGCAGAATTTCACGACTCATTGACTATTCTCCAAAATTCTCACAGGTCGGGAACAAGTCGCGCTCGCTCCATCCCTGAGAGATTCAACTCCACTGCCTGGCCGTCGACGACAACCGTCGCAACCTCTCCATTCATTCCCTGCAACGTGCCGACGAAGCGGCGCCTGCCGTTCGTATCGGGCGCGCGCATCCGCACATCCACCCGCTGGCCCGCGAATCGCTTGAAGTCCGCGGCCCTGCGCAGCGGCCGGTCCAGCCCCGGTGACGAGACCTCGAGTCGGTCGAAGTCGATCCCTTCCACCGCGAACAGGCGCGTCAGGTGGTGGCTGACATCGGCACAGTCGTCGACAGACACCCCACCGGGTTTGTCGATGAAGACGCGCACCATGCGCCCCCTGCTCGACACCTGGGTGTCGACCAGCTCGAATCCGAGGCCCGTTACGGCGGGCTCCACTACGCTGGCGATCGCCCCCATCTTCCCGTTCGGCTGCGCAAACAAAAAATGGGCCGAAGCCCATCGTGTTTTCTCGGCCCGAATCAATCGCTTCGGACCCTAAAGCTTTTGAAGTTTAACAGCTTTTCTAGCGGGAGACAATCCTGCTTGGGGCTTTCCGGGTCAGACGGCCGCGGCCGACAGCAGCTCGCGCACTCGGCGCGGCTCCAGCTCGCGCCACTGCCCGGGCTCGAGGTCGCGCGGCAGGTACACCGGACCGTAGCCGGTCCGGACCAGCCGATTGACGCGCAACCCGACCGCCTCGAACAGGCGCCTGACCTCGCGATTGCGCCCTTCGCGCAGCGCGACGCGGTACCAGCGGTTGGCTCCTGCGTCCTCTCCTTGCGCGTCGATGCGCTCCAACGCCGCCATGCCGTCCTCCAGCTCGACGCCGCTCAGCAGCCGCCGCCGCTGCTCAGGTCCGAGGCGTCCAAGCGCCCGCACGGCGTACTCGCGCAGAACTTCGTACCGCGGATGCATGAGCCGGTTGGCCAATTCGCCCGAGTCCGTGAACAACAGCAGCCCCGAGGTGTTGAGGTCCAGGCGACCGACGGCGGCCCATTTGCCGCCGGGCAGCCGGGGCAGGCGCTCGAATACCGTGGGGCGGCCACCCGGGTCCCTCCGGGTCACAAGCTCGCCGACTGGCTTGTGATAGAGGATGACGCGAACAGGGGTGGCGGCCGCACGCAGGGCGACCTGCCGGCCGTCGACGCATACCCGGTTGGCGGGACCTGCACGCTCGCCCAAGCGCGCGATGCGGCCGTCGATGGAAACGCGTCCGGCGCTGATCCAGCCTTCGATCTCCCGGCGCGAGCCGAGCCCGGCCGCGGCGAGCAGCTTTTGCAGCCGCTCCGGCTCGCCCCCCTCAGGCGTCCGTCGCGGACTCGGCGTGCTCTGCGGAAACTGCCGGGGCTTGCGCGTCGTTTGGGGCGGTCTGGACCGGTTCGGACTCAACTTGGAGCGTCCTGGCAATTTCCTCCAGCGGGGGCAGCTCTTCAAGCGAGCGCAATCCGAGGTCGTCCAGAAACGCCTTGGTGGTCGCGTAGAGCGCCGGGCGGCCGGGCGTTTCTCGATGCCCGACGGCGTCGATCCAGCCGCGGCTCTCGAGCGTCTGAATGATCTGCGCCGAGACCGTGACTCCGCGAATGTCCTCGATATCCCCTCGCGTGACCGGCTGCCGGTACGCAATGATCGCGAGCGTCTCCATCACGGCGCGCGAGTACCGCGGCGGCCTTTCCGGGTTCAAGCGGTCGACGTAGGACTGGAATTCGGGCTTGGTCTGGAATCGCCAGCCACTCGCGAGGTTCACCAGCTCCACCGCGCGATCGCTCCATTCCTCACGCAGCTCGCCCAGAAGACGGCGCAGCGTGTCCGCGCCGATACCGTCTTCGAACAGACGTTTGAGCTCGGCGAGCGACAGGGGCTCCCTCGACGCGAGCAGGGCCGCTTCGATCACCCGTTTGGCTTCAGTGGGGTTCAGCATCTGCCAATTTTACGTAAATCGGGGCGAAACATTCCGACTGGGTAATCTCGACCAGCAACTCGCGCGCCAGCTCCAGCACCGCGAGGAAGTTCACGACCAGCACGGCGATGCCCCGGGTGGGGTCGAAAAGCTCCGCAAACTCGACAACGCGATGCTCGCGCAGCCTTCTCAAAATGGCGCTCATGTGCGCGCGCACCGACAGCTCCTCCCGCGACACGCGATGGTGCGTCGCGAGGCGAGCACGCGTGAGAAGGTTGCGCCACGCCTCCGCCAGATCGCGCGGGTCGACATCCGGCAGTCGCTCCTCCACCGTCTTTTCGATCCACACGGAGATGGCGACCACGTCGCGCCCCACCTGCGGCAGGGCATCGAGCCTCTGCGCCGCCTGCTTGATCTGTTCGTACTCGAGCAGCCGCCGCACCAACTCGGCACGCGGGTCCTCCTCCTCGTCGGCCGAGGTGGGCGGCTTGGGCAGCAGCATGCGCGACTTGATGGCCATCAGCATCGCCGCCATGACCAGATACTCGGCGGCCAGCTCGAGATTCTTCGACCGCATCACCTCCACGTACTCGAGGTACTGGCGCGTCAACGGCGCCATCGGGATATCGAGAATGTCGAGATTCTGCTTGCGGATGAGATACAAGAGCAGATCGAGCGGCCCCTCGAAGGCCTCGAGAATGACTTCCAGAGCGTCCGGCGGGATGTAGAGGTCCTGCGGCAGCTCGATCAACGGCTCGCCGTAGAGGCGGGCGACCGGCGTCGGGATGGTCTGCTGAACCGGCTCGGTCATCAGCTGTAGCTCAACCCCATCGCCTCGCGTACGTCGCGCATGGTCTCGCCCGCGAGCTTGCGCGCCCGATCGCATCCGTCGGCAATGATGTTCTTCACCAGGGTCGGGTCATCGAGATAGGTCTGGGCGCGCTCACGCATCGGAGTCAGCTCGGCCTGAACCGCGTCGATCACCGGCTGCTTGCAATCGAGGCATCCGATCCCGGCCGTCGTGCAGCCTTGGCGCACCCAGTCCTTTCTCTCCTGGTCCGAATAGACCAGGTGCAACTGCCAGACCGGGCAGAGATCCGGATTGCCCGGATCGCTTCTCTTCACGCGTGCCGGGTCGGTCGGCATGGTGCGGATCTTCTTCGCGACCATCTCCGGCTCGTCGCGCAGCTCGATCGCATTGCCGTAGGACTTGGACATCTTCTGACCATCCAGGCCGGGCAGGCGCGCCGACTCGGTCAGCAGCGCATCGGGCTCGACCAGAATCTTCTTGCCGCTGCCCTCCAGCCACCCGAACAGCCGTTCGCGATCCCCCCGCGGCAGATTCTGCTGCTCGTCCAGCAGCGCTTGCGCGCGCTGCAACGCCTCGACGTCGCCCTGCTCCAGGAATCTCGTCCGCAGATCGTTGAAAAGCCGCGCTTTCTTCGAGCCCATCTTCTTTACTGCCGCCTTCGCCTTGTCCTCGAAACCCGCCTCTCGGCCGTAGAGATGGTTGAAGCGGCGCGCTGCCTCGCGGGTGAACTCCACGTGCGGGACCTGATCCTCTCCGACCGGAACGTACTTCGCCCGATAGATGAGGATGTCCGCCGACTGCAACAGCGGATAGCCGAGAAATCCATAGGTCGACAGGTCGCGATCCGAAAGCTTCTCCTGCTGGTCCTTGTACGTCGGCACCCGCTCGAGCCAGCCGAGGGGCGTCATCATCGACAGCAGCAGATGCAGCTCCGCGTGTTCGGGTACCAGCGACTGGACGAACAGCGTGGCCTGGTTCGGGTCCACGCCCGCGGCGAGCCAGTCGATCACCATGTCCCAGGCATTCTTCTGCACCTGGCCGGGCGCCTCGTAGTCCGTCGTCAGCGCGTGCCAATCGGCGACGAAGTACAGGCAGGGGTACTCCGCCTGCAGCCTGACCCAGTTCTTCAGCACCCCGTGGTAGTGGCCGAGGTGAAGCGCGCCGGTCGGCCGCATCCCCGAGAGCACCCGTGTTTCGTACATGAGGCGTCGTCCCCTAGAGCATCACGACGGCGTGTATGAGCGAGACGCCCGCGTTGACGAGGGGTCCGAGAACGAAGTCGAGGACATGCGTCACCAGCAGGACCAGCAGGATCGGCAGGCCCCAGGGCTCGAGCTTGGCGAATTGCCAGGACGCGCGTCCGGGCAGAAGGCTGGTCAAGATCCGCCCTCCGTCGAGTGGAAGGATGGGAAGCAGGTTGAGGAACATGAACACCAGGTTGACCACGATGCCGGCTTTCGCCATCGTCGCCATCGGCACGGTGAAGAAGTTCGGCGGCAGCACCAGCGCGAGCTTGAGCAGCATGGCCCAGACGAGCGACATCGCCAGATTCGCGGCGGGTCCGGCTGCCGCCACCCACGCCATGTCCTGCTTGGGGCTGCGCAGGGCGGAGTAGTTGACGGGCACGGGCTTCGCCCAGCCGAACAGAAAGACACCGCCCGAGAACAGTAGGATCAGCAAGGGAACGACGATGGTGCCCACGATATCGATATGGCGCACCGGGTTGAGGCTGACTCGGCCCTGCGCGTACGCCGTCATGTCGCCGAAATGCCGCGCGACGTAGCCATGGGCCGCTTCGTGCAGGGTAATCGCCAGGATCACCGGAAGGGCGAAAATGGCGATCGTCTGTACGAGGTGGTTGACGTCCATCGAGGAATTTCTAAAACGTTGAATTCTAGCAGATTAGCGGTCGCCGACACTCGCTAGGTGCCCAACCCGAGCGTGTCGAGGGCGCCGCGGCCCTTTCGCACCAGCACAGGCTCGACGCCGGTCAAGTCGATCACGGTCGTCGGCTCGACGCCGCATGATCCCGCGTCGATCAGCAGGTCGACCTCGTGCTCGAGTCGTTTGCGCACCTCGGCGACGTCGGCGACCGGCTGTGCATCGCCTGGCAGCAGCAGCGTCGCCGAGAGCATCGGCTCGTTCAGCTCCGCGAGCAAGCCGTGCGCGACCGCATGCGACGGCACGCGCACGCCGATGGTCTTGCGCTTCGGATGCAGCAGCCGCCGCGGCAGCTCGCGGGTCGCGCGCAGAATGAAGGTGTAGCAGCCGGGAGTGGCCGCCTTCAGCATCCGGTACTGCGCGTTATCGACGATCGCATAGGCGGCGATCTCCGACAGATCGCGGCACATCAGAGTGAGATGGTGCCGCTCGTCGATCCTGCGCACCCGGCGCAGGCGCTCCAGCGCCTTGGCGTCCCCGATCCGGCAACCCAGGGCGTAGCAGGAATCCGTCGGATACGCGATGAGGCCGCCATGGCGCAGGATCTCGGCCGCCTGACGGATCAGGCGCGGTTGCGGATGAGTGGCGTAAACCTGGAAGTACTGGGCCACGGCTTCAGGGGCTCCAGTCCGCCCAAACCGGCCGCAAGCGCGTATCCAGCTCCGGCAGGCCGCCCAGTTCCGCGCCTTCTTCCGGTCCGTGAAAGTCCGATCCGCGCGAGGCCGCCAATCCGTATTGCAGCGCGAGCGCACCGAAGAGCGCGTACTGGTCCGGTGCGTGGCTGCCGGTCACGACCTCGATCGCGCCGCCGCCCGCCGCGCGGAACTCGCCCAGCAGATCGGCCATCGCACCGCCAGAGAGCCGATAGCGCCCGGGATGCGCGAGGACGGCCCGCCCTCCGGCATCGACGATCCAGCGCAATGCGTCCGCAAGCAGGGCCCAGCCGTGCGGCACGTAGCCCGGCTTGCCGGGGACCAGGTAGTGGCGAAACGCTTCCTTCGTGGTGGCCACCCGCCCGCACTGCGCGAGATAGCGCGCGAAGTGGGTTCTGCTCACCATCGCGGGATTGTCCGCCAGCGCCACCGCGCCTTCGAAGCTGCCCGTGATTCCGGCATCCTCGAGCTGGCGTGCCATTTCGCGCGCGCGCTCGATGCGCCCCGAGCGCACGCGCTCGAGCCCTTCATTCAGCGCATGATGCCGCGCATCGACGCCCAGGCCGACGACGTGCACCGTCATGCCCCGCCAACTGACCGATATTTCGACCCCGTCGACGAAACCGATTCCCGCCTCGTGCGCCGCCTGGCGCGCTTCCTCGAGCCCACTCAGCTGGTCATGGTCGGTCAGCGCAAGCAGTTCGACCCCTCCTGCCGCGGCTCGCCGCACCACTTCCCGCGGCGACAGCGCGCCGTCGGAAGCGGTCGAATGGCAGTGCAGATCGACGTTCACGCGCGAATCGCGAGAAAGTCCTCGATCAGGCGCGCGAGGGCCTCGGGCTGATCGTGGTGAAGCATGTGCCCCGCCTCGGCCACCGTGACGTAGCGGATGTTCGCGATGGCGGAGCGGCGCTCGGCGTACTGTTCGCTGCCGATGCCGATCCGCTTCAGGGTCTCCGACTCGCTGGCGTCGACCCACAACACGGGCGCGGCGATTTCCTGCCAGATCGCGCGCGCTTCTTCGTAGCGGTAGAGGATCGGATTGACGATTTTGTGCGCCGGATCTCCGCGCAGCTCGACGCTGCCGTCCACCTCGCGGCCCCAGTGCCGGGCGAGGAATTCCGCCCGTTCGCGCGTCAAGCGCGGGTTGTTCTTCTGCAGCCGGTCGGCGAGCGCCGAAAAGTCCCTGTAATCGCGCAGGCGCGGCGGGCCGCGCAGCTCTTCCAGCCAGCGGGCATACCGGCCCGGCGCTTGCTCGGGGCGCGTCGCCGACATGCCGAAGCCCTCGAGATTGACCAGCCGCGCCACCCGCGCGGGACGAACGCCGGCGTACAGCATCGCGACGTTGCCGCCCAGGCTGTGGCCGACGAGATTGACCGCCCCGTCGGCCTGGATTCGCTCGAGCAGCGCATCGAGGTCGCCGAGATAGTCGGGAAACCAGTAGCAATCCGACCTGCCCCAGTCGGTCAGGCCGTATCCGCGCCAGTCCGGCGCGTAGACATCCCAATCCGGGGACATGGCGTCGACGAGGAATTGGAACGAAGCCGACACGTCCATCCAGCCGTGAAGCAGGACGATGCGGCGCGCAGGATCGCCCGGCCAATGGCGCACGTGATAGCGCAATCGGCGGACATCGAAGACCAAGGACTCGCTCTGACGCATGGCATTCGCGAAAAGCCGCGATGTTACTGGAACTTGAATCCGACCTCCGGACGGCGCCCTGAGACGAGGTCGGCCAGCGCGCGCCCGGAGCCGCAGGCAAGCGTCCAGCCGAGCGTCCCGTGCCCGGTATTGAGATACAGGTTGCGCAGCCGCGTGCGACCGATGAGCGGAACGTTGTCGGGTGTGGCGGGGCGCAATCCGGCCCAGAGTTCCGGCGGCGCCGTCGGCTCGAGGCGCGGAAAGAGGTTCCGCAGTCGTTCGATGATGGCGCCGCAGCGCACCGGATCGATGCTCGTGTCGTAACCGTCGAGCTCGGCGGTTCCGGCGGCGCGCAGCCGGTTGCCGAGGCGCGATACCACGATCTTGGCCGCTTCGTCGGTCAGGCTCACTGCGGGGGCGGCCGGGATCTGTTCCGCGTCGAGCGGAATCGTGACCGAGTAGCCTTTGAGCGGATAGACGGGAATGCGAATGCCGAGCGGCGCGAGAAGCATCGGGCTGTAGGCGCCCAGCGATACAACGTAGGCGTCCGCCTCTATCGCCTGTGTGCCGTGGATGCGCACCCGGACGGCGCGGTCCCCTTCAGCTTCGATTGCCTCGATGCCCGCGCCCAGGCGGAATTGCACGCCCCGTCCACGGGCCAGCTCGGCGAGCTTCTGCGTGAACACGTGCGCGTCGCCGGACTCGTCCTTGGGCGAGTAAACGCCTCCCACGATCGGCGTGCGCGCCTCTCTCAACGCGGGCTCGAGGGCCACGCACTCGGCCGCGGACTTGGTTTCTCGGACGACACCGACCCGGCGCATCGACTCGGCGTGCCGCGCAAGCGCCTCGAAATCGCGCTCGTCGGTGCAGAAATGCAGGATCCCCCTGCCCGATCGCTCGTACTCGATGCCTGTGTGCTCGCGCAGCTCGTTCAGGCAATCCCGACTGTAGAGCGCGATCGCCGCCAGCTCGTGCGCATGGCGCTCGAAGCGTCCCGGAAAGCATTCCATCAGGAACCGAAGCCCCCACCGCCATTGAGCCCAGCTCAGACGCGGACGGAACAGCATGGGCGCGTCGCGGCGCCCAAGCCAGTACAGCATCTTGGGCAGCACCGACGGTTTCGCCCAGGGTTCGGCGTGCCCCGCCGAGATCTGCCCGCCGTTGGCGAACGAGGTCTCCATGCCCGGCTGCGCTTGGCGATCGACGACGGTGACCTCGTGCCCCGACTCGGCGAGATACCACGCTGACGTCACGCCGACGACGCCGGCACCCAGCACGACCACTCTCAAGCGATCTCTCCGCACTCCGCGCACGCTATGATAGCCGCTGACATCCACCTAGAGACGAACGACACGATGCCCATCTTCTCGATCGGTGACCGCAGTCCGGTCTTTCGCGGCGCGCGGCACTTCATTGCCCCCGACGCGACGCTGGTCGGCTCCATCTCCCTCGACAACGACGCAAGCGTCTGGTTCAACGTGGTCATCCGCGCCGAAAACGACCACGTTCACATCGGCGAAGGCTGCAACGTGCAGGACGGCTCCGTGCTTCACGTCGATCCAGGGTTCCCGCTGACGCTGGAAAGGATGGTAACCATCGGCCACAAAGTGATGCTGCACGGCTGCACCGTGGGGGAAGGCTCGCTGGTCGGCATCAATAGCGTCGTGATGAACGGCGCGCGAATCGGCAAGGGCTCACTGGTCGGCGCCAATACGCTGATCCCGGAGGGCAAGGAAATTCCCGACGGCGTGCTGGTGCTGGGCTCGCCGGGAAAGATCGTGCGCGAGCTCAAGCAGGAGGAGCGGGACAATTTGATAGAGATCGCGCACGGTTACATCGAGCGCGGCAAGCGGTACAGCAAGGAGCTGCGCGCTCTCCCGCCGCCGCCGTCCGCCGCCTAGATCCTCATTTCGGCGCCATGCGGATCGCGCCATCGAGCCGGATCACCTCGCCGTTGAGCATCTCGTTCTCCACAATGCTCTTCACCAGCTGGGCGTATTCCGCCGGACGCCCGAGGCGCGGAGGAAAGGGGACCATCTTGCCGAGGGAGTCCTGCGCCTCCTTGGGCAGCCCCATCAGCATCGGCGTCTCGAAGATACCGGGCGCGATCGTGCACACGCGGATACCGTTGCGCGCGAGGTCGCGCGCGATCGGCAGAGTCATGCCGACCACGCCGCCTTTCGAGGCCGAATAGGCCGCCTGTCCGATCTGGCCGTCGAACGCGGCCACGGACGCCGTGTTCACGATCACCCCGCGCTCGCCCGATGCATTCGGGCCCGCCTTCGCCATTGCGTCCGCGGCGACGCGGATCATGTTGAAGGTGCCGATAAGGTTCACCCCGACCACGCGTGCGAAGCTGTCGAGCCGGTGCGGCCCCTCCTTGCCGATGGTCTTCTCCGCGATCGCGATCCCGGCGCAGTTGACCAGAACGTGCAGGCCCTCGAAGGCACTCAGGGCGAGCCCGACCGCGGCCTTGGCGTCGGCCTCCGACGCGACGTCGGTGCGCACGAAGCGCGCGGCTGCGCCGAGCGACTTCGCGAGCGCCTCGCCCGCCTCGGCCTGCATGTCGGCCAGCACGACCTTGCCGCCGGCCTCGACCGCCATCCGGGCGGTGGCCGCCCCCAGTCCCGATGCGCCGCCGGTGACGAGAAAAACGCTGTTCTTGATTTGCATAGGGCTTCCTTGTGAGAGGCTAGGACAGTGACCGGCTTCAAGCATATTACGGAATGTTCTTGAGGCAACGGCGCCAATCGTGGACAATTCACTCTTTTTGAACAGCCGTTCAAATTTTGTGAGCGCGATTCCCAAGGACCCTTCCCCGCTGAGCCTCGGCTTCGGCCAGACGCTTGCCGGCCTCTACGACCCTGAGTCGCTGCGCGCCCTGGACGCCGCCTTTCTGACCTTCCTCGGCGAGGCGGATGCCGCCCTTCGAGGCCGGCTCGCGGCGGCACGCGAGGCGCCCGAGCGCCTCGCCGCGAAGGAGGAGTCCGAGCTGCTCATCGCGCTGGCGCCGCACCTGGAGGACTTTCTCGCGCGCCTGTTCGGCATCGAAACCGAAGCGCAGGCTCTCGCCGGACGCCACCACGAGCTGGCGCCTCTGTACGCGGTCAAGCGGCTGTTCGTGCAGCGCCGCGCCCTGCACAAGGTCAAGCCCGATGAAGCGCAAGGCGTCGACGGCCCTGCCGCGGAGCGGGAGCTCAGCGCCAAGTTCGGCGAACCGTTCAGCGAGCTCGCCTTCGCGCGCCACGTCACCGCGTGGCAGAAGGACGAGGCGGCGAACGCGGAGGCGCTGGAGCTCGCCGCCCGCTACGCAGCCTGGGCCGTCCTGACCCCGCAGGGAAAGGAGAGACATCGCACCGGCGTCCTGTTCAAGGCGCCGAGGAAGCTCGACTTCATGCGCCTGGTGCCGGTCCACACCGACTCTTCGCGGGGCTTCCCGCGCCACACTCTGCCGCCCGAGGACCTGCGCCGCCGGGAAGGCTTCGCGCTCACCGACCGCGGCACGGACCTGGTCGGCGCCCTCGACCAGGCCAACTATTGCATCTGGTGCCATGAGCAGGGCAAGGATTCCTGCTCCAAGGGTTTGAAGGAGAAGGCGCCGGCGCAGGGCTTCAAGAAGACGGTGTTCGGCGTCACGCTCGCGGGCTGTCCGCTCGAGGAGAAGATCTCCGAATTCCATCTGGTGAAGACGCGCGGCCAGGTGCTGGCGGCGCTGGCCATGATCACGGTCGACAACGCGATGGTCGCGGGCACCGGCCACAGAATCTGCAACGACTGCATGAAGTCGTGCATCTACCAGAAGCAGGATCCGGTCGACATTCCGCAGGCTGAGACACGGACCCTCAAGGACGTGCTCGAGCTGCCCTGGGGATTCGAAATCTATTCCCTGCTGACGCGCTGGAACCCGCTGAACCTGCGCCGCCCGTATCCCAGGCCCGCGAGCGGCAAGCGGGTGCTGGTGGTCGGTCTCGGGCCGGCGGGCTTCACGGTCGCGCACCACCTGATGAACGACGGCCACACCGTGGTCGGCATAGACGGCTTGAAGATCGAGCCGCTCGAGGCGTTGCTCTCCGGCGTCGACGCCTTCGGCACGCGCACGACCTTTCGGCCGGTGCGCGCACTGGCCGAGCTGCAAGAGCCGCTCGACGAGCGTCAGATGGCGGGGTTCGGCGGCGTGGCCGAATACGGCATCACAGTGCGCTGGGACAAGAACTTCCTCAAGATTATCCGCCTGCTCCTCGAGCGGCGGCGCGAATTCGCCATGTTCGGCGGCGTGCGCTTCGGCGGCACCTTGAGCGCCGAGGATGCGTTCGCGCTTGGGTTCGATCACATCGTGCTCGCTGCGGGAGCGGGACGCCCGACCCTGCTCGACGTTCCCAACGGCCTCGCGCGCGGAGTCCGGGCCGCGTCGGATTTCCTGATGGCCCTGCAGCTCACCGGCGCCGCGCGGCGCGACTCGATCGCCAATCTGCAGATACGCCTGCCCGTCGTGGTCATCGGCGGCGGCCTGACCGCGATCGACACCGCGACCGAGTCGCTTGCCTACTACGCCGTGCAGGTGGAGAAATTCCTCGCCCGCTACGAGCGTCTCTGCGCCGAGCGCGGGGAGCCTGCTGTTCGCGCCGCCTGGAACCCGGAGGAAGCCGGCATCGCCGACGAGTTCGTGGCTCATGCCCGCGCGCTCCGAGCCGAGCGCGACGCCGCAAAGGCGCAAGGACGCGAACCCAGGCTGCTCGAGCTGCTTCAGTCCTGGGGCGGAGTGACGATCGCCTATCGCAGGCGGCTGGTCGACTCGCCCTCCTACACCTTGAACCACGAAGAGATCGAAAAGGCTCTCGAGGAAGGCATCAGCTTTGCGGAAGGCCTGTCGCCGTCTCGCATCGAAGTCGACGAATTCGGCCATGCCCGCGCCGTGCGCTTTGCGCAACAGGGCGGCAGCGAGGTCGAGCTGCCCGCGCGCGCGGTGCTCGTCGCGGCCGGAACGCAGCCGAACACCGTGCTCGGCCGGGAGGATCCGTCGCATTTCAAGCTCGACGGCAAGTACTTCGAGTCATGCGACCCCGAGGGCAATCCGGTCAAGCCCGAGCGTGCCATCTCGAAGCCGCAACAGCCGAACGTCCTCATGTGGCGCACGCGCGACGGCCGCTTTGTGAGCTACTTCGGCGACTTGCACCCCTCGTACTTCGGCAACGTGGTCAAGGCCATGGGCGGCGCCAAGCAGGGTTACCCGACCATCAGTGCGATGCTCGCGCGCGTGCCTCCGGCCTCCGCACTCGACGACAGCGCGTTCCTCGCGCAGCTGAACCGCGACCTGCGCCCGGTCGTGCACGAGGTCAGGCGTCTGACGCCGACCATCGTCGAGGTCGTGGTCCGTGCGCCGATTGCGGCGCGGCGCTTCCGTCCCGGCCAGTTCTACCGCTTGCAGAATTTCGAGGCCCTCGCGCCGCGGACGGGCGACACGACGCTCGCGATGGAGGGGCTTGCGCTCACCGGCGCCTGGGTGGACAAGTCGCAGGGACTCCTCTCGACCATCATCCTCGAGATGGGCGGATCGTCCGACCTGTGCGCCGAACTCGCACCGAACGAGCCGGTCGTCCTGATGGGCCCCACCGGCACGCCCACGGAGATTCCCTCGGACGAGACGGTGATCCTGGCAGGCGGCGGCCTTGGCAACGCAGTGCTGTTTTCGATCGGTCAGGCCTTGCGCGAGGCGGGGTCGAAGGTGCTCTACTTCGCCGGTTACAAGCATGCTGGCGATCGCTACAAGATCGACGAGATCGAGAAGGCCGCCGACGCCGTGGTCTGGTGCTGCGACGAGGCGCCGGGGTTCGAGGCGAATAGGCCTCAGGACCGCAGCTTCGTCGGCAATATCGTCGAGGCCATGGTCGCCTATGCGCACGGCGAGTTGGGCGAGCAGGCGATCTCCTTCCACGATTGCGACCGGCTGATCGCCATCGGCTCGGACCGCATGATGGCGGCCGTTGCGCGTGCCCGGCACGGCGTCCTCAAAGACCACCTCAAGGCCTCCCACCTCGGCATAGGCTCGATCAATTCCCCCATGCAATGCATGATGAAGGAAGTGTGCGCGCAATGCCTGCAACCCCACGTCGACCCGGTCACCGGCGACCGGAGCTACGTCTTCTCCTGCTTCAATCAGGACCAGCCGCTCGATCTGGTCGATTTCCGGACGCTCGACCAGCGGCTGCGCCAGAACGGGGTCCAGGAGAAGTTGACCGCACAATGGATCGATCGCTGCCTGCGCCAGCTGCAGCGCCGGCCCCGACATGACCGTGTATTGCGCTAAGATTTCCTTTTGGCAGCGCAATTCGGAGAAGAGTATGAAGATCAAGCGCGCGTTGCTCGCGCTTTCGCTCGCGGCTGCGGTCGGCGGCAACGCCGTTGCCCAGCCCATCAAGGTCGGCGAGCTGAACAGCTACAAGCGGTTTCCCGCATTCCTCGAGCCGTACAAGAAGGGCTGGCAGCTTGCCCTGGAAGAAATCAATACCGCCGGCGGCGTTGACGGACGCAAGCTGGAGGTGGTCTCGCGCGACGACGGAGGCAACCCCGGGGACGCGGTGCGCGTCGCGGATGAGCTCATCGCGCGCGACAAGGTCAGCATGCTGATGGGCGAGTTCGCCTCGAATATCGGGCTCGCGGTGTCCAGCCTCGCCAAGCAGCGCAAGATCGTGTTCGTCGCGGCCGAGCCTCTGACCGACAAGCTGGTCTGGGGCGACGGCAACCGCTATACCTTCCGCCTGCGCCCGTCCACCTATATGCAGGTCGCGATGCTGGTGCCCGAAGCCGTCAAGCTGAAGAAGATGCGCTGGGCGCTCGTCTATCCGAACTACGAATACGGCCAGTCGGCCGCCGCCTCGTTCAAGAAGCTGATGACGGCGGCACAGCCGGGAATCCGCATCGTCGCCGAGCAGGCGCCGCCGCTGGGCAAAATCGACGCCGGCGCGGTGGTCCAGGCGCTTCAGGACGCGAAGCCCGATGCGATTTTCAGCGCGTTGTTCGCCGCAGACCTGCAGAAATTCGTGAGAGAGGGCAGCCTGCGCGGCCTGTTCAAGGGGCGCCCGGTGTTCAATCTGCTGGGAGGAGAGCCCGAGTACCTCGATCCACTGAAGGACGAGACGCCAGAGGGCTGGTGGGTCACGGGCTACCCCTGGCGACAGATCGAGACGCCGGCGCACAAGAAGTTTCTCGCCGCCTACGAAAAGCGCTGGCACGACTACCCCCGCATGGGCTCCGTGGTCGGCTATGCGACGATGTACAGCGTCGCCGACGCGCTGAAGAAGGCCCGCTCCACCGACAGCGACGCACTGATCGCGGCGCTCGAAGGGCTCGAGGTGCAGACCCCGTTCGGCCCCATTGTCTACCGGGCGGTGGACCACCAGTCGACGATGGGCGCCTACGTCGGTCAGCTTGCAAAGAAGAACGGCAAAGGGGTGATGGTCAACTGGCATTACGCCGACGGAAATTCCTTCCTGCCGCCACCGGCCGAAGCCAGGGCGCTGCGCGGGCAGTAATGCCTGCGAACCGTCGGATGAGACTCGCCGGGCATGTCCCGGCGATTTTGTTTTCATGACCGGATCCGCGATTCTCATTCAGTTCATGAACGGGCTGGCGGGCGCCAGCTCGCTGTTTCTGGTTGCGGCGGGCCTATCCCTCATTTTCGGCGTCACTCGGATCGTCAATTTCGCCCACGGATCCTTTTACATGCTGGGGCTGTATCTGGCGTACAGCCTGATCGAGCGGTTCGGCCACGGTGCTGCCGGTTTCTGGGCCGCCATCCTGGTCGCGGCGGTCGCCGTCGCATTCCTGGGCCTGTTGGTCGAGGTGTTTGTGCTGCGCCGCCTCTACGCCTCCCCCGAATTGCTGCAGCTGCTCGCCACCTTCGCGCTCGTGCTCGTCATCCAGGACTTCACGCTCTGGGTCTGGGGCCCCGAGGACCTGCTCGGCCCTCGCGTCCCCGGCCTCGACGCGGCGGTGACGATCGTCGGGCACCGATTCCCTCAGTACGACCTGCTTCTGATCGTGCTCGGCCCTCTTATTCTCGTCGCCCTCCACCTCCTTCTGACGCGCACACGCTGGGGAACGCTGGTGCGCGCCGCGACCGAGGACCGGGAGATGGCGGGTGCGCTCGGCGTCAATCAGAAATGGCTGTTCACCGCAGTGTTCGCCCTTGGCGCTCTGCTCGCCGGCGGAGGCGGCGCGCTGCAGATACCGCGCGAGCCGGCGAACCTGTTTCTAGACCTGTCCGTCATCGCGGACGCCTTTGTCGTCGTCGTGGTCGGTGGCCTCGGGTCGATTCCCGGCGCCTTCCTGGCCGCCCTGCTGATCGCCGAGATCAAGGCGTTCTGCATCGGC
>CAZLUX010000032.1:0-3583 GCA_964562815.1 uncultured Enterobacteriaceae bacterium | reverse complement strand
GTGAGCGCAGGCTGCATCGTGATGCTGTGGCGCATGCTCCATTCGCCTTTCGGCTACGCGCTGAGGGCCGGGCGCGATTCGCCGCTGCGTGCCGATGCAATCGGCATCGACGTACGCCGCCAGCAATGGGCCGCATTCGTCGTCGCGGGGATTTTCGCGGCTGTCGCGGGCGCCCTTTACGTGTTTTCCAAGGGCTCCATTTCCCCGGATGCGCTCGCGGTGCCGCGCTCGGTAGACGGCCTGGTCATGGTCCTGCTGGGGGGGATCCAGACTCTCACCGGGCCGGTATGGGGCGCTGCCCTGTTCACGTGGCTGCAGGATACGGCGTCGCGCAACGTCGAGTACTGGCGAGCCGTCATCGGACTCGTCATCCTCGCGCTGGTGCTCGCGTTTCCACAGGGACTCGCCGGCTTCCTGCGCCAACGCCTTTCCCCGAGCGCAGGCTAGCCATGAGCCCTCCCGTCCTCAAGGTCGACCACGTTTCGAAGTCCTACGGCAACGTGCGCGCGGTGTCCGATGTCAGTTTCGAGATCGCTACGGGCGAAAGGCTGGCGTTGATCGGTCCAAACGGCGCCGGCAAGACGACCTGCTTCAACATGCTCAACGGCCAGCTCGCTCCCGACGCCGGAGCCATCGAGCTCGAAGGACGCAACCTCGCCGGCATGAAGCCGCGACAGGTCTGGCGGCTCGGGATCGGTCGCACGTTCCAGATCACCGAGACCTTTGGCTCGATGACGGTACGCGAGAACGTGCAGATGGCGCTGCTGTCGCAGCATCGTCGCCTGCGCTCGATGCTGTCGTTGGCGACGAAGGCCTACGTAGAAGAGGCCGACGCGCTGCTGCAGCGCGTCGGGATCCTGGATCAGGCCGCCCGGCCCTGCGCAGTGCTGGCCTACGGTGACCTGAAGCGCGTCGAGCTCGCGGTTGCGCTCGCCAATCGTCCCCGACTGCTGTTGATGGACGAGCCGACGGCAGGCATGGCGCCCCGGGAGCGGGGGGAGCTGATGGGGTTGATCAGAAGCCTCGCGCAGCGTGACCGCATCGCTGTCCTGTTCACCGAGCACGACATGGACGTGGTATTCAATCATGCCGAACGCATCCTGGTCCTGAATCAGGGGAGCCTGATCGCGGAAGGCCGCCCGGCGGAGGTGCGTGCCGACCCCCGGGTGCGCGAGGTCTATCTGGGCGATCGCTTCGACGATGCTTGAAGTCAAACGGCTGAACGTCGCGTACGGCCTGGCGAGGGTGCTGTTCGATCTCGAGCTCGAGGTGCGCGCCGGCGAAGTGGCCGTGCTGCTGGGGCGCAACGGCGCGGGCAAATCCACTTGCCTGAAGGCAATCATGGGACTCGTTCCGCCGTCGAGCGGCGAAATCCGCTTCGACGGCCACCGCATCGAGCGGCTCGAGCCATACCGTATCGCGCGCCTGGGACTCGGATATGTGCCCGAAGACCGCCGCATCTTCTCCGATCTCACCGTGATGCAGAATCTCGAGGTCGGCAGGCAGGCGAGGAGCGGAGCGCCCGCACGGTGGACGCTGAAGCGGGTGTTCGAGCTGTTCCCGATTCTCGGCCGCATGCAGGACCGGCAAGGGGCGCGAATGTCCGGCGGAGAGCAGCAAATGCTCGCGATCGCGCGCACCCTGATGGGCAACCCCAAGGCGATCCTCCTGGACGAGCCCTCGGAGGGCCTGGCGCCGCTGATCGCCGAGCAACTGGCAGACACGGTGCTCGAGCTCAAGCGGGAGGGTCTGACGGTGCTGCTGTGCGAACAGAGCCTCTACTTTGCGCAGCGAGTGGCGGACCGAGCCCTCGTCATCGAGAGGGGGCATCTGCGCCATGCGGGCACGATGCAGAACCTCGCGGCCGATGTCGATATCAGGGACCGCTATCTTTCGGTGTGAGGCGAAGCTTCGCGTGATCGTTCTGCGATAATGCGTTTCCGAAGGCCTGTCCCGCCCTTCTTCTGTCCATGACCACCGGCGCCAACGACGGATCCCTGACCCGCTACGCCTGGCTTTCCGTCAGCGCCGCACTGGCCACGATTCTTCTCAAGACCGTGGCCTGGCTGGTGACGGGATCCGTCGGCATGCTGTCGGACGCGCTCGAGTCCGTGGTCAATCTGGTCGCCGCGATGCTCGCGTTGTGGATGCTTCGCATTGCTGCGGCGCCGCCGGACAGCGAGCACCCGTTCGGGCGCTCGAAGGCCGAATACTTCGCGAGTGGATTCGAGGGCGCGATGATCGTTCTCGCCGCGGCGGGGATCTGCTACGCGGCGTGGCCCCGACTGCTCGAGCCGCGGCCCCTCGAGACGCCGGCGCTCGGCATCGCCATCTCGATCGCTGCTTCCGCCATCAATTTCTGGACCGCGCGCGTCCTTCTCAGAGCCGGCGCCCGCTATCACAGCATCACGCTCGAGGCGGACGCCCGGCATCTTCTGACCGACGTCTGGACATCCGCCGGCGTTCTGTTGGCCGTGGCGCTGGTGGCGCTCACCGGTTGGTTGCGGCTCGATCCTGTGATCGCTCTGGCGGTGGCGGCCAACATCCTGTGGACCGGGATGCGGCTGATGCAGAGATCGGTCGCCGGGCTGCTCGATGCGGCGATCCCGGTCGCCGAACGCGAAGAGGTCTCCAAGATCCTGAAGGAGTACACGAAGCGGTACGGCGTGGCCTTTCACGCCGTGCGCACGCGCCACGCCGGAACACGGCGGTTCGTCTCCTTCCATCTGCTGGTGCCGGACGAATGGACCGTCAAGCACGCGCACGAGATCGCCGAAGAGGTCGAAGCACGGATCGGAGCCATGGTGCCGAACGCCTCCATGTTCAGCCACATCGAGCCGATATCCGACCCGCGCTCCTACGACGACATGGAACTCGACCGCTAGGCTGCCACCTCCGCCGCCAGTTCGACCGCTTCAAAGGCGGCCAAAGAAGGTACGTCCGGAGCGACGTGCATCCGGCGAGCCGAAAGCTCCATGATCACGGACGCGACCGATTCGACCCGTGCCTCTTCGGGCAGCGATCGGTCCGGGTGGCGACAAATCGACAGCGGTCCGTCGCTCTCGTCGCGCAGGATCTGCTGCAGCTCGGCGACGCCGATCCCGGCGCGGGATTCCGCCAGTGCCCGGGCGCGTGCCAGTCGCGGAACCGAGGAAAGGCTGGGCGCGAGCGCGCTCTGGCCCTGCTCGCCGGTGGGGGACAGAAAGTGGTTGGTATGGCACAGGGTCCCGCCCGCGCCGCGCAGGACGTGCAGACCGGTCGGCGAGAACTCCAGGTTCGCGGCGTCACCCCCGGCGTCGGCGCAGAGCACGTTCGACGAGGCCCCGAAGGCGAGCTTGCCCGCCATCTCAGTCGCCTCGTCGACATCGCGGCAATCCAGCATGGCGCGCAGAAGCGGATGCACCGGCGTCCCGATCGTTCTGCCGTCGGCGCTCGAGCGCAGGATGTTCAGGCACACGCCGAAGCCATGCGCGTTGAAGCCGATCTTGGCCAGCATCCCCGCCTCCGTCAGCGTGAGGTAAGCGGGTCCTTGCGCCTGTTGTACGCGCAGCAGGATCAGCGCGTCGCGTTGCGCGCCGAGCCA
>CAZLUX010000031.1:0-21001 GCA_964562815.1 uncultured Enterobacteriaceae bacterium | reverse complement strand
GCATGTTCATCACGCTGAAGCCGCGCTCTGAAAGGGTCTCCGCGGACGAGGTCATACGGCAGTTGCGGCCGAAGCTGGGCAACCTAGTGGGCATCAAGGCCTTCATGCAGAACATTCCGACCATCCGTATCGGCCTGCTGACCAAGAGCCCGTACCAGTACACCCTCCGCGGCGCGAGCACCGAGGAGCTTTACCACTGGGTGCCGATCATCGAAGACAAGCTGAAGTCCATTCCGACGCTCGTGGACGTGGGAAGCGACCTGCAGATACACCAGCCGCTGGTTCAGGTGGAGATCGACCGCGCCAAGGCGGCCACGCTCGGCATCAGCGTGAGCCAGATCGAGAGCGCGCTGGGCGCCGCCTACGGCTCGCAGCAGGTATCGACGATCTACACCGCGACGAACCAGTACGCGGTGATTCTCGAGGTCGAGCCGCGCTTCCAGCGCGGCCCGGCGGCGCTTGCGTCGCTGTACATCCGCTCCTCCAGCGGCGCCTTGGTTCCGTTGGATGCGCTGGCAAAGCTCTCGTACGGCCTCGGCCCGCTGACTGTCAGCCACCAGGGCCAGCTGCCGTCGGTGACGTTCTCGTTCGATCTCAAGCCGGGCGTCTCCCTGTCGCAGGCGATCGACACGATTCGCGACACGATGCGCGAGCTTCAGGTGCCCGCCACGCTCACCGCCAGCTTCTCCGGCACCGCTCAGGCGTTCGAAGACTCGCTGCAGGGCATGGGCATCCTGCTCGTGCTCGCGATCGTCGTCATTTATCTGGTCCTCGGCATCCTGTACGAGAGCTTCATCCATCCGCTTACGATCCTCTCGGGACTGCCGACGGCGGGCCTGGGCGCGCTGTTGACGCTCAAGCTGTTCGGCCTCGACCTGAATATGTATGCCTTCGTCGGCATCATCATGCTCGTCGGCATCGTGAAGAAGAATGCGATCATGATGATCGACTTTGCGATCGAGGCCCGGCGCAAGGAAGGAAAGGCGCCTCATGACGCGATCTATGAGGCCTGCATGATCCGCTTCCGGCCGATCATGATGACGACCATGGCCGCCCTCATGGGCAGCCTGCCGATCGCGTTTGCCTTCGGCGTCGGCGGCGACGCCCGTCAGCCGCTGGGCCTGGCGGTGGTGGGAGGATTGCTGCTGTCGCAGGTTCTCACCCTCTACATCACCCCCGTGATTTACATCTACTTCGAGCGGTTCTCCGATTGGCTGCAAAGCCGACGAGCAGGCGGCGGCGCCGTCGCGGTGGGCGGCGCCGCCGTCGCCACGGGACCGCAGGCGCCGAAAGCGATAGACTAGCCGGATGGCCGCTCAACAAGAAACACGCAACATGGCGCTGTTCTGCGATTTCGAGAACATCGCGCTCGGCGTGCGCGACGCGAAATACGCTCAGTTCGACATCAACCGGGTGCTCGAGCGCCTCCTGCTCAAGGGCAGCATCGTGGTAAAGAAGGCCTACTGCGACTGGGAGCGCTACAAGGAGTTCAAGGCCGTAATGCACGGGGCGTCGTTCGAGCTGATCGAAATCCCGCACGTGCGCCAGTCGGGCAAAAACTCCGCCGACATCCGCATGGTCGTTGACGCCCTGGACCTGTGCTACACGAAGTCGCACGTCGATACCTTCGTGATCATCAGCGGTGACTCCGACTTCTCGCCGCTGGTCTCGAAGCTGCGCGAGAACGCAAAGGTGGTGATCGGCGTCGGCGTGAAGAACTCGACTTCGGACCTGCTGATTGCGAATTGCGACGAGTTCATCTACTACGATGACCTGGTTCGCGAGGAAGAGGCAAAGAGGCGCGCGGCGCGCAAGCGCAGGGAAGCGCGCCCCGCCAGTGCCGGCAAGGGGCCCACAGCCGGCGAAGACAAGCGCCAGGAAGCCATGGATCTGGTGCTCGGGACGGTCGAAGCCCTGATCGCCGAGCGCGGCGAGGACGAGCGCATCTGGGGATCGATGGTCAAGCAGGCGCTCAAGCGCCGCAATCCCGGCTTCAACGAGTCCTACTACGGCTTTCGCGCCTTTTCCGATCTGCTCGAAGAGGCGCAGAAACGGAAGCTCCTGACGCTGGAACGCGACGAAAAGTCGGGCGGCTACCTCATCCGCTCGACGTAGCGACTGCCGGGCGCGTCACGCGGGCGCGCCGCTGGAGGGACCAGAAAAGGCGCACGCCGAGCAAGCCGGCCAGCACCAGCGCGAAGATCGCAGGCTCGGTGATGTCGCGCTTCACGAGCCACCAGAAATGCAGCACGCCGAACACCCCAATGAGGTAGATGAAGCGGTGCACCCGCTGCCAGTTTCGCCCGAGCCGGCGCTGCATGGCATTGGTCGAGGTGGCCGCAAGCGGCATGAGCAGAAGAAAAGCGGTGAAGCCGATCGTAATGTAGGGGCGCTTGAGCACGTCTTTGGCGATCGCCGAGAGATCGAACCACTGATCCAGCCAGACGTACGTGATGAAGTGCAAGGTGGCGTAAAAGAACGCGTACAGACCGAGCATGCGGCGGAGCTTCTGCAACCAGTTCGCGCCGGTGGCGCGCCTCATCGGCGTCACCGCAAGCGTCGCGCACAGCATGAACAGGGTCCACCAGCCGGTCGAGTGCGTGACCGCCTCGACCGGGTTGGCGCCGAGCGCGTCGTAGGCGACGCCCCAGACGAGGTGCGCGAAGGGCGCGAGGCACAGGGCGAACAGCGCGGCCTTGATCGCCAGGAGCTGACGCTGTCTGGGATGCCACATTGGAGGCTTAGAAGAACTTTCTCAGGTCCATGCCCGCATACAGGCCCGCCACCTGCTCGGCGTAGCCGTTGAACATCAGGGTCTTGCGCTTGGGCGTGAAAAAGCCGTCCTCCCCGATCCGCCGCTCGCGCGCCTGACTCCAGCGCGGATGGTCGACGTGCGGGTTCACGTTCGAATAGAACCCGTATTCGTTAGGGGCCGCTTCGTTCCAGGCCGTCTTCGGCTGTTGCTCGGTGAACGTGATGCGGACGATCGATTTTGCGCTCTTGAAGCCGTACTTCCACGGCACCACGATACGCACGGGCGCGCCGTTCTGGTTCGGCAGAACCTCTCCGTAGAGCCCGAACGTGAGCAGGGCGAGCGGGTGCATCGCCTCGTCGAGCCGCAGACCTTCGACATAGGGCCATTCCAGCAACGGCAGACGCGTACCCACCATCGTTTCGCGGTCCAGCCTGGTGGTGAACGCGACGTACTTCGCCCGGCTTGTCGGCTCGACCCGTTTGATCAGCGCCGAAAGCGGATAGCCGACCCAGGGGATCACCATCGACCAGGCCTCCACGCAACGGTGGCGATAGATGCGGTCCTCCATCGGCGCGAGCTTGAGCAGGTCCTCGATGCCGAACTCGCCCTTGTGCCTGACCTCTCCGTCGACGACGACGGTCCAAGGCCGCGTCTTCATTTTCGGCGCGTAAACCGCCGGCTCGTCCTTGCCGGTTCCGAATTCGTAAAAGTTGTTATAGGTGGTGACGTCCTTGTACGGCGTCAGTTTCTCGCTGGTGCTGAATGGGCTCTTCCGGCCGCTCAGCTTGCGCGCCTCGGCCGAGCGCGCGCTGGCAGGCAGCAGCGGGGCCACCAGCCCTAGCGCGACAGCCTGCCCGAGGAATGCGCGGCGACGCAGGTAGACGGACTTCGACGTGATTTCCGAGGGCGCAAGATCAGAGGGTTTACGGATCAACATGGGCATTTTTCCTCGCTCTGCTTAGTCGCGCATGCAGCGCATTCCTTACAGGGCGATAGTACGTGGGCTGGCCGCGATCGGATGCGGCATGAAAGCCGCCGTCAGGGTTCGAGCTGCCGATAGACGAGTTCCGCCACGCGCTCCAGATGCGTGCGATCGAGGTCGCTGGAGGACAGCGCGTAGCCAAAATCGCGGTCTATCCAGTAGAACACCCGCACCCCGCCTTCTCGTGCAAAACGGAAAGCGGTCTCGCTGTGGCCATGTACTTCGGTGCGCACGTACAAAGTGACGCGCTGGCCCCTGGCGCCCTGATACATGAACTGGGCGACCGGAGCCGGTTCCGCGCCGCTCGCGGGGTCGCCCTCGCCCGGAAGCAGGCGTCCGCCCATCAGCGACAACCCGGCTGCCTCGAGAGTCGGTGCGCGCACCCGCGCACCCAGGCGCTTCGAAAGCCAGGCGACCAGATGCTTCTCCTGGTCCGCGCCGACTTCCACGGGGTGACGCACCTCGGGAGAATACGTCGCGTGCGCAACTGCCGCGCTGCGCGCGATCGAAGCGCCCTCGCTCATTGCGGGCGAACGGCCCGCCTGCCAGGCGTGCAATTGCCAGCCCGCCAATACGCCTGCGACCGCGCCGATCGCAACCCATCCGGCCACCAGCGCGAGTTCACGGGTGCGCCAGCCACGTGGCGCGAGCCGGATCAGCCGCTCCGGGACGGGCTCGTCGAGCACCGGATCGTACAAGGCGCGCAGCGCATCACGCTGGCTTCGCAGTTGGGCGACGCGCTGCGCCTCGTCCGGCCGTGAGGCGAGCCACGTCTCGACCTCGCCGCGCCGGCCCTCGGCCAGCCGGCCGTCGACGTAGGCCTGCAGGTCCACTTCGGTTATCGGCACATCAGCGCTCATCGAGTCTTCACTTTACGACGGTCAACTTGGCGGGCACCGGAAGCTCCAGCATGGTAGCGCGCAGCCTCTCGCGCGCGCGCGAAAGCCGGGACATCACCGTTCCGATCGGGATGCCGAGCGTGCGCGCGGCTTCGTCGTAGCTCATGTCCTCCAGCGCGACCAGGAGCAGCACTTCGCGCTGCTCTTCCGGCAGGCTGGCAAGCGCTCGCTCCAGGTCCCGAACCATGAGCGAATCCCCCTGCGCGGCGCGCTGCACCGTTTCCGGCATGTCCTCGGTCAAGACGTCGGTCGGGCGGTGCGCGCGAACGCGATTCACATGCACGTTGTGCATGACCGTGAACATCCAGGCGCGCAAGTCCGTGCCGCCGCGATAGAGGTGAAATTTGGTCCAGGCGCGCTCGAGCGTGTCCTGCACCAGATCGTCCGCCGTGGCGCGGTCGCCCACCAGCGCACGCGCGTAACGTCGCAGCCGGGGGATCAGGCCGACAATCGCTTGCCGCTCGTCCATACGGGCGATTCTATCGGGGGCTCCCCGGGTTCGACGAACACCTCGCCAACACGTCGGGGCAGCGCATTATTCCGCCCGGAGCTACGGACCAGGCGCAACACCCCATGAGGCGACAAGGGCTTCGGCGGCGTTGAGGAACTCTTCACTGCGGCTCGGGTGAGCGAAACGGGCCTGCGCCAGCCGCGCGAGCAAAGACCCCTCTGCGCCGCCGGGCCGCGCCAGGTGGATGAGCTCGCCGGCGTCGGCGCCCGCGATCTCGCACCCGAGCAGAGTCCCCTGCTCCCGATCCACGAGCAGCCTGACGTAGCCCTCGGTCGAGCCGTCTGCGAGCGCCGCCGGATTGGCGGCGAACGCGGAAAAGCCAACCGCGTACTCGGTGTCCGCGTCCTCGAGCTCGTCTTCCGTCGCCCCTGCGCGCGCGAGCTCGAGCGCCGAATACACGATTTCCGGAACCCAGTCGCCCCGCTCTTGTGCCGAAGCGGGCGTCACGATGTTCGTCACGGCGACGGTCGCCTCCGCCAAGGCGTGATTGGCGGTCATGGCAGGGTTGGCGCAATCACCGATCGCGAACACGTGCTGCGCCGAAGTGCGCTGCTCCGAGTCGACCGCGATGTATTCTGCTGCGTCCACGCGAATCCCGGCGGCCTGCAGGTTTAGATCGTCCGTGTTGGGTTTGCGCCCCGTGCCGGCGAGCACCCAGTCCACGCGCTCGGTCTTGCCACCCGGCAACTCGAGCAAGACGTTGTCGCCGTCGGCGGCCGCGCGCAGAGGCCGGCTGCCGGTACGCGCCGCGACGCCCTGCTCGATGAGCGCTTCGTTCAGGCGCTTACGCGCGCTTGCGCTGAAGCGCGACCGCCCGAGTGGCTCGCCGCCGGTCAGCCAGACCACCTCGAGACCGAGGCATGGAAGGATAAACGCCATTTCCGCGCCCACCGAGCCGCTGCCGAGCAGGGCGACGCGCGAACCCGCCGGTAACGGCTGCTCGAAAAGCTCGTCGGTAGTGAGAACGCGCGGAACCCCGCGTACGGAGTCCGGCAGAACGGGGCGCGACCCGGTAGCGACGACGAAGTGTCGGGCCGCGATCGTCTCGTTGCCAATCTTCACTCGAGCGCCGTCGACGAAGCGTGCCGTACCGTGCAAACGAGTGATCTTGAGCCGCGCCAGATAGTCGACGTAACTTGCGCGCACGGTCTCGACGACCTTGCGCTGGTAGTGCCACGCCGCCCCGAGATCCGGGGCCAGGCTGCCTCGCAGTCCGCGAGCGGCCAGCGTCGGCGCCGCGGCCGCCAGCCGCGCAGTGCCGTACCAGACCTTTTTCGGCACGCAGCCTCGATTGAGGCAGGCGCCGCCCCAGGTGTCCTTCTCCGCGATCGCAACCGACAGACCCCGCTGCGCGGCCAGCACGGCGGCACGGTAGCCGCCCGGGCCAGAGCCTATGACGAGAAGATCGAACATCGCGCGCGGCGACCGGCGCGCCGCGCCGTCTTCAGCCGGCTAGCGCAGGCCGGCGACGTACTGGGCCACCGCCTTGATTTCGTCATCGGTCATGTGCGCCGCCACGCCGCGCATCATGCCGTTCGGGTCGTTCGCGCGCGCCCCCGACCGGAACGCCTTGAGCTGGGTCTCGATGTACGCGGCGAACTGCCCGGCAATGTGGGGAAACTCGACCGGAATCCCGGCTCCGGAAGGTCCGTGGCACCCGGCGCAGGCCGCCACGCCGCTCGCGGCGTTACCGCCACGGTAGAGCTTCTGGCCGGCCGCGGCCAGCGCCTTGTCCTGCGCCACGTCGGGCCGAAGCCTCTGCTCGGAGAAATACGCGGCAACGTTCTTCATATCGGCATCCGAAAGGTTGGCCACCATTCCGGCCATAATCGGGTTCTGGCGTTCCGCCGCCTTGCCGCCGTGAGCCTTGAAATTCCTCAACTGCTTGTACAGGTAATCGTAGAATTGGCCCGCGAGCTTGGGATTCGCCGGCGCGACGCTGTTTCCGTCGGCGCCATGGCAGGCCGCGCAAACCTGCGTTGCGATCTGCTTCCCCTTTGCGGGATCCGGTTTCGCTGTATCTTGGGCGAGGGCGCCACCTGCCCACAACAGTGCAAGGCTGGCACTGAACGCCAGGACTCGAATCATTCGGCTGCTCCCTGGGTACCGGGTCAAAGCCGGTAATTTTATTACAGTTTCCGTCATCGACGCCGCCGCATGAGCATCTTTTCGCACGCCGCCTTCGTCGCCTCTGTCGGCAAGCTTTCGCAACTGCCGCCGGAAGGCGTGCCCGAGTTGGTGTTCGCGGGGCGGTCAAACGTGGGCAAGTCGAGCGCGATCAACGCGCTCACCGGGCGCAAGCGGCTCGCGTATTTCAGCAAGACGCCCGGCCGCACGCAGACGATCAATGTCTTCGACCTCGGAGGCCGGGCGCGCCTGGTCGACCTGCCCGGTTACGGCTATGCGAAGGTGCCGCAGGCGGTTCGTGCCCAGTGGGACGCGCTGGTCGGCGGCTACCTCAGGACACGAGCCTCGCTCGCCGGGCTGGTGGTCATCATGGATGCACGGCATCCATTCATGCCGCACGATCTGGGCATGCTCGAATGGGTCGCGCCACGCCGCCTTCCGCTGCTGATCCTGCTGTCGAAAGCCGACAAGCTATCGCGCGCCGCGCGCAAGGCGACGCTCGAGTCGGCGCGGCACCGGATTTCCGAGGCCGCCCCGGGCGGCGAGGCGCTGCTGTTCTCGAGCGTCTCGGGCGAAGGCGTAGAAGAGGCGCGCGAGCGGCTCGAGGGGTGGCTGCCGGCGCAGCTGGCCGCGGGGACAACCCCCGCGGCCGGAAAGAAAAGGCCCCCGGTAAAGGGGATGTAAACCGGGGGCGAAACGCCTTAACTTGGGATTAAGGCACCCGCTCAGGGAGGAGAAGCGGGAGACGATAAGCACCGTCTGCGAGTAAGATTCCTCCTGTTGGGGAAAGTTCCCATCGGAATTCTCTTCGGCGAATCAATGCCTCACACCCAAAAACCTGAAGCCCAGTGAGGATAATCCCGCGAGGTGACGTAACAATGAACGTATACGGCAGCTTTCCCGCGGTGCGCATGCGCCGCATGCGGCGCGACGACTTCTCCCGCCGGCTGATGCGCGAGACCGCCCTCACCGCGGACGACCTGATTTATCCCGTGTTCGTGCTCGACGGCAAGAACCGCACTGAAAAGGTGCCGTCGATGCCGGGAGTCGAACGCATGACGATCGACCGGCTGCTTCGGGTCGCCGAGACCTGCCTCAAGCTCCGGATACCCGCGCTGGCGCTGTTTCCCGTCATCGACCAGAAGCTCAAGACGCGCGACGGCCGCGAAGCCTACAACCCGAAGGGCCTGGTCCCCAGAGCGGTCGCCCAGCTCAAGAAGCGCTTCCCGGAGCTGGGCATCATGACCGACGTCGCGCTCGATCCGTACACCTCTCATGGACAGGACGGTGTGGTCGACGCCAGCGGCTACATCATCAACGACGTCACGCTGGAAATCCTGGTCAAGCAGGCGCTGGCGCAGGCCGCGGCCGGCGTAGACATGGTCGCGCCGTCGGACATGATGGACGGACGCATCGGGCGCATTCGCACGGCCCTCGAGAAGGCGGGGCACATCCATACCAAGATCATGGCCTACTCGGCCAAGTACGCGTCGGGCTTCTACGGCCCGTTCCGGGACGCCGTAGGCTCGGCGAAGAGTCTGGGCAAGGGCGACAAGAAGACTTACCAGATGGACCCGGCGAACACGGACGAGGCGCTATGGGAGGTCGGCCTCGACCTCGCCGAAGGCGCCGACATGGTGATGGTGAAGCCGGGCATGCCTTATCTCGATATCGTGCGGCGCGTGAAGGACGAATTCAAGGCGCCGACATTCGTTTATCAGGTGAGCGGCGAATACTCGATGCTGCGAGGGGCAATCGACAGAGGCTGGCTGCCGGAGTCGTGCATCGCGGAATCTCTGCTCGCGATGAAGCGCGCAGGCGCGGACGGTATCCTCACCTATTTCGCGGTCGACGTCGCCAAAACGCTGAGCCGTTAGCCGAAGACCAGCGCCACGCCGTGCGCCTTGTCCGCGCTCACGGCGAAAGATCCGTCCGGCAGCGCAACCGGGTCGAATCCGCCCCGGCGCAGCACCTCGGCGGCATGCGCTCGGTCGGCGACCCGTATGAAGGCGACCGCCACCAGCGGACGCGCGCGAAGCGGAAGGCCCACGCCGCGCAGCCTGCGTCCGATTCCCCCTCGTGATCCCACCGCGATGGGCGCGGTTCCGGTCTGAACCAGCAGTCCTTCGTCGATCTTCTGCGGCGATGCGCGGAACAACTTGGCGTACCCGGCCGCCGCAGTGACCGGATCCTCGGCGACCACCGCCAGCGCCGCCAAACCGGTCGCGCCGAGGGCGTGCGACTGATACTCGGGCCGCCACACCAGCTCGCGCGTGCGGTGCTGACAAACGAAGCTGCGACAGCCCGGCGTCTGCGCCGGCGGCAGCTGCACGATGCGGAAGGCGGCGTCGCGCTCTCCCTCCGCCAGCCTCACCGGACGCGAGAAATCGAGCGGCGCGTCCGCCTCGATCCCGTCCGCGGCGAACTCGGCGTACGCGGCGTCCGCATCGGTGCTCGCCAGCGCAACGGCGGCGAGGCCCTCACCGCGCGAGAGAAATTCGGCGTAGTAGCGCATCGCCGGGTGCTCGACCGGCAGCGCCAGCAGCTCGACGTAATCGTTGCCGAACATGATGCAATGGTTCGCCGATCCCAGGGTGTGGAAGCCGCGCGGCGTCAGCGTGAAGCCCAGCCGCGCATAGGTTTCCTGTGCGCGATCGAGGTCGCGCACGGCGATCACGACATGATCGATGCCCGCAATCGCGCGCCGCATGTCAGGGGGCCGTGGCGAGCGCCAGCGTTTTCAGGAAACGATCCGCGTCCTGGTAGCCGACCACTCGCAGTCCCTGGATTTCCCGGCCTCGGGCATCGAAGAAGACGATCCCCGGCGGCCCGAACAGCGAGAAGCGCTTGAGCAGAACCTTGTGCTGCTCGGAATTCGCGGTCACGTCGGCCCGAAGCAGCAGCATGCCGTCGAATTTCGCCCGCACGCGCGGATCGCTGAAGGTGAAACGCTCCATCTCCTTGCACGAGACGCACCAGTCGGCGTAGAAATCGAGCATCACCGGGCGACCCGGCGCGCGCAGCCTGTCTTCGAGGTCGGTAATGGAATCGACATGAACCCATTGGGTCGGCGTCGCCGCCGGCGCGCTCGACCCCGCAAGCCCCGCCAGCGGCCGCAGCGGATCGCGGCTGCCGGCGAGGGCGCCCACCAAGATCGCTGCGCCCGCCACCAGCGCCATCAGGCCCACGCCTTTCCAAAGGCGCGCGTAGCCGGAGGCGTTCGAGGGCAGGGAGTCGAGCGCACGCAGGAACATCGCCGAGCCGATCAGCAGCGCCGCCCAAAGCAGCATTTGCAGCGCCGGCGGGATCACCGGCGAGACGATCCAGATCGCGACCGCGAGCAGCAGCACGCCGAAGAATTTCTTCACCCCGTCCATCCACGGCCCCGCCTTGGGCAGCAGCGCGCCCTCCGAAACCGCGACCGCAATGAGCGGCACCCCCATCCCGATCGCCATGGAGAAGAGAGCCGCACCGCCCCGCGCGACGTCTCCGGACTGTGAAATGTAGAGCAGCGCGCCCGCCAGCGGAGCGGCCACGCAAGGGCTAACGATCAGCGCGGAGAGCGCGCCCATCGCGGCGACCGAGGCGATGCGTCCACCCTTCAGCCGCTGATGTGCTTTCGTGACGTGATGCTGCAGGAACCCGGGAAGCTGAAGGTCGTGGAAGCCGAACATCGACAGTGCCAGCCACACGAACACCAGGGCGAACGCGCCCAGCACCCACGCATTCTGCAGCGCGGCCGCGAGCATCGACCCCGAGTAGGCCGCGGCCACGCCGGCCGCAGCGTAGGTCACCGCCATGCCGAGCACGTAAGAGCCAGACAGCGCGAGTGCGCGAATCTTGTTCAGGCTCTTGCCCTCTCCGGCGACGATGCCCGAGATGATCGGCACCATCGGCAGCACGCAGGGAGTGAAAGTGAGCAGCAGGCCGAAGCCGAAGAAGATCAGCATCAGAAGCCACGAGCTCCCCTGGAACAGGGCGGCGATGTCGCGGTCGCTCGCGAACAGCGAAAAGCGCGGCTCCGGCGCGACCGAGCGGGGGCCCTCGCTGAGCGTCGGCGTGCCGGCGCCGGGCCCTGCGCCGATCGCGGCGAGCCGGATCGTCGCCTCCGAGTCCATCGGCGTATAGCACACGCCCAGGTCGGCGCAGCCCTGCGAAGTCACCTTGAGCCGCAGCGTCGTCGCCTCCGGGGAGGGGCGCTCGACCGGGATGCGGATGCTTACCGCCTTGCGGTAGGTCACCATCTCGCCGAAGTACTCGTCCTTCTTCGTGATCCCGGCAGGGAACTCGGGCTTGCCCAATTTCGCGTCCGGCGGCGCCTCGAGCGCAAAGTGGAACTTGTCGCGGTACATGTAGTAGCCGTTCGCGATCTTGAAGTCCACCTGCACGGCGTCCGGCGCGACGGCGTGCGCGGAGAACTGAAAGGCCTTTTCGGGCTCGAGCAGTTGGCCCGACGCTGCCCCCAGGTTGAGCTGCGCCAGCGCGGGCGCAGCGGTCAGCGCGGCCAGCACTGCGAACAGTCGGATCCAAATCTTCATGCGGGGGTCGTTTCCTCGGCGAGCCAGCGCAGATATTCGGGCAACCCGCGTTCGATTGGGACCGCCACGATCTCCGGAAGTTCGTAAGGGTGTCCGGCACGGATCGCCTGCTCCAGCTCGGAATAACGCTCGGACGTCGTCTTGATCAACAAGGGGTGCTCCTCCTCGCGCTGCACCCCGCCCTGCCAGCGGTAGACGGAACGGCACGGAGAGAGAATGTTTACGCACGCCGCCACGCGGCGTTCCACGAGCTGCGCCGCCAGTGCCTCAGCGGCGGCGCGGTCCGGCAGATTGGTCAGCACCATCAGCGCGCTCAAGCAGGCCTCCTCGCGCGGGCGAGGCCGTCGCGAACCGTCGGATAGCGCAGCCGCACGCCCAGCGTCTCCTTCAATTTGCGGTTGTCGAGGCGCCGCGACTCATTCATGAACGAGAGCAGCGCGGCGGGAATTCTACCCTCTGCCTCGCGCCGCGCGATGCGGGGCGGGCGAGGCAGCCCGGCGTGCTCGGCCACCAGGTCGAGCCATTCGCCCATCTTCATGCGGGTGTCGTCCGATGCGTTGTACACCCCCGGGGGCGCATCGTCGGCGAAGGCGCGCAGCGCAGCCGCCGCCAAATCGTCGGCATGGATGTGGTTGGTGTAAATATCGTCCTCGTCGCGCAGCACCGGCGTGCCGGCGCGCAGGCGCTCGAGCGGCAGCCGGTCGGCGGCGTAGATGCCCGGTGCGCGCAAGACCAGCAGGATAATTCCGTGCCGCGCGCACCAGTCCTGGAGGCGTCGTTCGGCGTCGACGCGGCGCCTCGCCCGCGGCGACTGGGGGTTCGGGGCCCGGGATTCGTCCACCAAGTCGCCGCCGCAGTCGCCGTAGACGCCGCTCGTGCTGACGTAAACAAAGCGCGCAGGTAGAATTCCGCGCTCCAGGATCGCCAGCAGGTTCGGGATGCGCGGGTCGGTGTCGCCCGCAACGGGGGGCGGCGCGCTGTAGAGCACCGCGTCGGGCCAATCTGCGACGTCTGCCAGCGTCTCGGGCCGGTCGAGGTCGTAGCCGGTACGGCGCGAAAGCGCACGCACTTCGGTTCCATTCGGCAATTGCGCCCGCAGGCGGCGCGCGATGTCGCCGAAGCCGGCGATCAGCAGGCGTTTCATGCAACCATTCTAACCAGCAGGTGCGATGAGCAAATTCAGGGTCACCCTCCAGCCGAGCGGGCACGAATTCGAAGTCGAGCCGGGCGAGGCAATACTCGCTGCGGCGCTGCGGCAAGGATTCGTGCTGCCCTACGGGTGCAGGAACGGCGCCTGCGGCAGCTGCAAGGGCAGGATCCTGGAGGGCCGTGTCGACTACGGCACCTACCAGGAGAAGGCCCTGCCCGAGAAGGAGAAGGCCGAGGGCAAGGCGCTCTTTTGCCAGGCTCGGCCGCTGACGGATCTGGTCCTCGAGGCGCGCACCATCGGCGCAGTGAAGGACATTCCGATCAAGACCCTTCCTTGCCGCGTGCAGAAGATAGAGCGGCTCGCCGACGACGTGATCGTGCTCTACCTGAAGCTGCCGGCCAATGAGCGGCTGCAGTTCCTGGCCGGGCAGTACCTCGAATTCTTGCTTCGCGACGGGACGCGGCGCAGCTTCTCAATGGCGAACCCGCCGCACGACGACGAGCTGATCCAGCTGCACGTCCGGCACGTGCCGGGCGGGAGCTTCACCGACCATGTGTTCGGCAAGATGAAAGAGCGCGACATTCTGCGCTTCGAGGGTCCCCACGGGACCTTCTTCCTGCGCGAAGACTCGGACAAGCCGATCGTCTTCGTCGCCTCGGGAACCGGGTTCGCGCCGATCAAGTCCGTGATCGAGCACGCCCTCGCCGAAGAGGTGAAGCGGCCGATGACGCTGTACTGGGGGGGCCGGCGGCCGAAGGACCTCTACCTGAACGACCTGCCGCTCAAGTGGGCGACGGAGCACCCCGGGTTTCGCTACGTGCCGGTGATTTCGGACGCGCTGCCCGAGGACGCCTGGACCGGACGCACCGGCTTCGTGCACCGCGCGGTGATGGAAGACTTCCCCGACCTGTCGGGCCACCAGGTCTACGCCTGCGGCGTGCCCGTCATGGTGGACGCGGCGCGCAGCGATTTCGTCGCCCGATGCGGCCTGCCGGAAGACGAGTTCTACGCCGACTCCTTCACCACCCAGGCCGATCTGGCTCAGCCCGCGGCTTCGCCCAAGTAGGCTTCGCGCACCCTGGGGTCGGCAAGCAGGCTCTTCGAATCCGCGGCGAGCGCGAGCTCGCCGGACTCCATGACGTAGCCGCGTCCGGCGATCTCGAGCGCAAGCTTCGCGTTCTGCTCCACCAGCAGAATGGTGACGCCCTGGCGCGCGATCTCGCGCACGACCTCGAGAATCTTGGCGACCATCAAGGGCGCGAGCCCCATCGAGGGCTCGTCCAGCAGCAACAGCTTCGGCCGGCTCATCAGGGCGCGACCGATCGCGAGCATCTGTTGTTCACCGCCCGAGAGCGTCCCCGCGGTCTGCGAGCGGCGCTCGGCAAGACGCGGAAAGAGCCCGTGCATGCGCTCGAGGTCCTGTGCCACCTCGGTGTCGCGTCGGGCATAGGCGCCCATCGCGAGGTTTTCAGCCACCGTGAGCTGCGGAAAGATGCCGCGCCCCTCCGGCACCATGACCAGGCCGCGGCGAGGTAGCTGAAAGACCGGCAGCCGGGAGATCTCGTCCCCGGCGTAGCGCACGCTTCCGGTGTGCGAAGGCAGCAGGCCGCAGATCGCCTTCAGCGTCGAGGTCTTGCCGGCTCCGTTGGCGCCGATCAGGCATACCAGCTCGCCCTCGTCGACCGCGAGGTCGACGCCTTTGACGGCGCGGATGCCGCCGTAGTGCACCTCGAGGCCCTTGACTTCGAGAAGGCTCATGTCGACGCCGGTGTCCCGAGATAGGCTTCGATGACTCTAGGATCGCGTTGCACTTCCGCCGGCAGGCCCTCGGCGATGCGCTCGCCGTAATCGAGCACCAGCATGCGATCGCAAACCTTCATGACGAGCCGCATGTCGTGCTCGATCAGCAGCACCGTCAGGCCGCCGTCCCGGATTCGCGCGATCAGCTCGCCGAGCGCGCGGCGCTCGGAAGGGTTCATGCCGGCGGCCGGCTCGTCGAGCGCGAGAAGCTTCGGGTCGGTGGCCATCGCCCGGGCGATTTCGAGGCGCCGCTGGTCGCCGTAGGGAAGGCTTCCGGCAGAATCGTTGGCGCGAGCGCGGATGCCGACGAAGTCGAGCAGCTCGAGAGCACGCCTTTCGATCTCCCGCTCTTCCGCGCGCGTTTCAGGGCCGCGCAGCAACGCGCCGACGACGCCCGCCCTAGTGCGCACGTGGCGCCCGATCATCACGTTTTCGAGCGCCGAGAGGTTGGCGAACAGGCGGATATTCTGGAAGGTGCGCGCGATCCCGCGCTCCGCCACCATGTGGGGCTTGAGTCCGGCGAGCGGCGCGCCGTCGAAGTCGAACTCGCCCTCGTCGGCGTCGTAGATCCCGGTCAGGACGTTGAACAGCGTGGTCTTGCCGGCGCCGTTCGGGCCGATCAGTCCGTAGATCTCGCCGCGCCGGATCGCGAACGAAACGTCGGACAGCGCCTGGACCCCGCCGAAGCGCTTGCCGACGCCGCGCGCGACCAGGAGCTCGCTCATTCGCTGCGCTCCGCGAGCTCGCGCTTGCGCACCGCCGAGGGCAGCAGTCCCGCGGGGCGAAACAGCATGACCAGCACGAGCGCGAAGCCGTAGAGGAGCATCCGGATCACCTCCGGGTCGATCAGCATGCGCCCGAACAGCGACTGCTGCATGGGGCCGACCGAAAAGCGAAGGATCTCGGGCACGAAGGACAGCAGAATGGCGCCCAGGACCACGCCCCAGACGTTGCCCATCCCTCCCAGCACCACCATCGAGACCACCATGATCGACTCGACGAGCACGAAGCTCTCGGGCGAGATGAATCCCTGGATCGCCGAGAACACCCCGCCCGCGACGCCGCCGAAAGTCGCGCCCATCGCATAGGCGAGCAGCTTGAGATTGGTCGTATTGATCCCCATGGCGCGCGCGGCGACCTCGTCCTCGCGTATCGCCTCCCACGCCCTGCCGATGCGGGAATTCTGCAGCCGAAGAGTGAGTGCGATGACTGCCGCGACAAAGACGACCAGCAGGTAGTAGTACTTGATCGGTCCGCTGAACGACAGCCCGAGGATCGTCTGCTTGACCGAGAAGTTGAGGCCGTCGATGCGGAACGGGTCGATGCCCCAGACGCCCTGCGGCCCGTTGGTGATATTGATCGGCCGCGAGAGATTGTTGAGGAAGATACGGATGATCTCGCCGAACCCCAGGGTGACGATCGCGAGGTAGTCGCCGCGCAGCTTCAGCGTCGGCGCGCCGAGCAGCACGCCGAACAGCGCGGCGATTGCGGCCCCGATCGGCAGGATCACCCAGAAGGGAAGGTGCAATCCGAAGTGCGGGCTGGCGAGAAGCGCATAGGTATACGCCCCCACCGCATAGAACGCGATGTAACCGAGGTCGAGCAGGCCGGCGAAGCCGACCACGATGTTCAGCCCCAGCGCCAGCATGACGTAGAGGAGCGCCAGGTTGGTGACGCGCACCCAGGTGGTCCCGATTTCGCTCATCGCAAACGGCAGCACGAGGAGCGCGGCCGCGACGACCGCCAACGCCGCCCAAGGCGGAGCCGGTTTCCGTCGCGCCGTGACCGTCATGCGCGATCCCCCACCCGTTCACCGAGTATCCCGGAAGGCCGGAACACCAGCACCAGGATCAGCACCACGAAGGCGAAAACGTCCTGGTAGTTGGAGCCGAAGAGAACGAAATGCCCGCCGTCGGCCGCGCAGCGCTGGGTGAGCCACTCGGAGATGCCGGAGATCTTGCACAGATCGGTGTAAGTACCGATATAGCCTGCTCCAAGCGCTTCCACCAGGCCCATCAGAACGCCGCCGAGCATCGCGCCCGGAACGTTGCCGATGCCGCCGAGCACCGCGGCGGCAAACGCCTTCAGGCCCAGGATCGAGCCCATCGTGTACTGGGCGATCCCGTAATACGTTCCGACCATCACTCCCGCCACGGCGGCGAGTCCCGCGCCGATCGCAAAAGTCGCGGCGATCACGCGATCGATGTCGATTCCCATCAGCCCGGCGACGTGGGGGTTCTGGGCGGTCGCGCGCATGGCGGTGCCGAGCCGGGTGCGGTACACGAGCAGCGCCAGCGCCGCCATCATCGCCACGCAGGTGACGATGATCGTGATCTGAACGTTGGTGATGGTGGCGCCGGCGATGTTGTAGAGCCTGGTGTCGATGATCTGGGGGAACGCGAGCACGTTGCGGCTCCACACCAGCATCGCCAGGTGCTGGAGAATGATCGAAACCCCGATCGCGGTGATCAGCGGCGCGAGCCGCGGCGCGTGACGCAGCGGCCGATAGGCCAGCCGTTCCATCGTATAGCCGACCAGGATGCACACCGGAATCGCGCACGCGGTGCCGATCAGGACGACCAGCAGCGGCGGCAGACCGAAGGGCGCCAGGGCGTTGATCACGGTGAAGGCGACCATGGCGCCGATCATGACGACTTCGCCGTGCGCGAAATTGATCAGCTGGATGATGCCGTAAACCATGGTGTAGCCGAGCGCCACCACCGCGTACACCGCGCCGAGCGTGAGCCCGTTGATCAGCTGCTGGATGAAGATGTCCATGCGCGAAAGAGCCTAGCAAACTCCGCGCCAGACGCCAAAGAAGAAACGGCACCCGAAGGTGCCGTCTCGTTGCCGCATCGCTGGCGGAAGGCTTACGCGCCGCCCATGCTCTTCATGAATTCGTCGAAGGGAACGGTCTTGCCGGCCTTGACGACCGCCGTCGGCACGACCTTGCCGTCCTTCATGACGAAGATCGTGATTTCGGCGTCCTTGCGGTCGCCCTTGGCGTCGAAGTCGATCCAGCCGGTCGCGCCCTTGTAGTGGATCTTTTGCAGGAAGGGCAGGTACTTCGCCGGATCGGCGGAGTTCGCCTCCTTCATCGCCTCGATCATCAGGTTGGCCGCATCGTAGGTGAACGGCGCGTACAGGATCGGATCGGTGTTGAATCTCGCCTTGTAGGCCGTGAGGAAATCCTTCGACGCGGCTTGCGGCGGGATCCCCGCCTGCGAGCACAGCATGCCCTCGGCGGCCGCGCCGGCCAGCTCGTGCATCTTCTCCGTGCAAGCGCCGTCGCCGAACGAGAACACCGCTTTGATCCCGAGTTCGCGGCCCTGCTTGAGCAACGGTCCGCCGGTCGCGTCCATGCCCCCGTAGAACACGGCGTCCGGCTTCTCGCCCTTGATCTTGGTCAGCACGGCCATCCAGTCGGTCTGCTTGTCGGTGCCCTTTTCGCGCGCGAGAACCTTCACGCCCGCCGCCCTGAGCGTCTTCGCGACCTGGTCCGCGAGGCCTTCACCGTACGCGGTGGAGTCGTCGATGACGGCGGCCACTTTGGGCTTTTCGGTTGCCGCGAGATAGTTGGCGATCGCCGGGCCCTGCTGATCGTCGCGGCCCACGACACGGAACACGTTGTCGAAGCCCTGCTCGGTCAGCTGCGGGTTGGTCGCCGAGCCGGTGATCATCGGGATGCCCGCCTGGTGATAGATCGCCGAGGCCGGAATCGTCACGCCCGAGTTGAGGTGGCCGTCGACACCGGCAACCTTCATGTCGACCAGCTTCTGCGCGACGGTCGTGCCGACTTTCGGATCGGCCTGGTCGTCCTCCGCGATGAGCTCGAAATGCGCGAGCTTGCCGCCGATCATGATCTTCTCGGCATTCGCCTGCTCGATCGCGAGGCGCGCGCCGTTCTCGTTGTCCTTGCCGAGGTGCGCGATGCTGCCGGTGAGCGGGGCAACGTGGCCGATCTTGATGTCGATCGTCGGCGTCGACTCCGCGGCGGGCGCGGCCGCCTGGGGCTTGGCCGCCTCGGGTTTCTTCTCTTGCCCGCAGGCGGTCAGGCCGACTGCGGCGACAGTCGCAAGAAGGGTAAAGAGATGCTTGGCGTGCTGCATACGGCCTCCCGAATTTATTAGAGCGCTAGACGAATCGCGCGATCTCGATCATAAATGGAAAAGGGCCGGCGGAGCCGGCCCTTGGGGACGAAGCAAAAAGTCGACCAGCTTACTTAAGCGACAGAATCCACTTCACGAGCTTCTTCACGTCGGCGTCGGGGACGCTGGAGTTGGGGGGCATGGGGATGTTGCCCCACACGCCCGAGCCGCCCTGCTCGACTTTCTTGACCAGCTTCGCCTCGGCGTCCTTCTGCCCGGCGTACTTCCTGGCAACGTCCTTGTAGGCGGGCCCCAGGACCTTGTGGTCCACGGCGTGGCAAGCGAGGCAGTTGTATTTCTTGGCCATCGCGAGATCCGCCCGCGCGGGAACGGTCGCAAACGCCAGCCCGGCAACGGCAAGGGTCAGCACAACGCGTTTCATCACAAGCTCCTTATGCATCAAAGGGATAATACTTCGCCCCGCACCGCAACAGACGGCCCGGGAAAGGGCGCCATGCTACCCCATTACCGGCTGTTTGCAAGCCGCCTTCAGGTTCTCGAGATCACTCATCGGCGCCAGACAAGTAACGCCTTGGCATAGCCAGCCGTTGACCGGTTCTGGACGCTCGGGCTTGTCCAACGCGGGTGGCAAGCCTTTGACGCCATTTGATATTGCGACGACTTGGGTGGTGGGCAGGAGCTCGCGTGCCAGTTGCGCCGTCCATTCCGACAGGGCGTCCGGGTCACCCCGCAGCACCAAGACGGAGGGCGGGATGATCGCCTCGTCGAGCGCCAGTGCCATGCTTGCGAAGCCGGCCGGGTACTCCCGCATCAAGGGAAAGAACAGCTCGAGCGTGCGCTCGGCCGCGCGGGCGTAGCGGTCTTCGCCGGTGAGCGCGGCGAGCCGGCCGAGCGACCAGGCGGCCACCGCGTTGCCGGAGGGCGTCGCGTTGTCGTGCCCGGGCTTGGGCCGGTGGATCAGGCGCTCGTGATCGCGCGCCGTGAAGTAGAACCCGCCCGCCTCGCGGTCCTCGAATTGGTCGAGCAGCACCTCGGCGAGCTCCTCGGCGAATTCCAGTTCGTCGCGCGAAAAGCGCGCTTGCAACACCTCCATCAGCGCGGCGAGCAAGAACGCGTAATCGTCGAGGTACGCGTTCAGGTGCGCCCTGCCGTCCTTGTAGGTGGCGAGGAGCCGCCCGCCCTGCCACATGCTCGCGCGCACGAATCCGAGCGCGCGACGGGCGGACTCGAGCCACGCTTCGTGGCCGAACACGCGGCCCGCGTGCGCCATACCGCGGATCGCAAGCGCGTTCCACGACACCAGCGCCTTCTCGTCGCGCCCCGGCCGAACGCGCTTCTCGCGCGCGGCCAGCAGCTTCTCGCGCGCCTTCTCGAGCAGGGGCCGGTCGGTCTCCGCGACCGGCCTGGCGACGCGCAGGTGCCAATGACGCCGCTCGAAGTTCGGCGCCCCGTCGAGGCCGTAGTGCGCCCCCGCGACCGCATATTCCTCGGGGCTGAGCAGCGACTGCACCTCGTCACGGCTCCAGACGTAGAACTTTCCCTCCTCGTGCTCGGAATCGGCGTCGAGCGAGGAATAGTAGCCGCCCTCGGGCGACTGCATCTCGCGCATGATCCAGCCGGCGGTCTCCTCGGCGCACCGGGCGAAGCGCGCCTCGCCCGTCGCCAGCCAGGCATCGGCGAGCAGCCCGAGCAGCGGGCCGTTGTCGTAGAGCATCTTCTCGAAGTGGGGGATCATCCACTGCTCGTCGACGCTGTAGCGGCTGAATCCGCCCCCGAGCTGGTCGTAGATCCCGCCATCGCACATGCGCAAGAGCGTGACCTGCGCCATCTCGAGCGCGCCCTGGTCGCGCTCCTTCGCCCACGCGCGCAGGCAAAGCTCCAGGTCCGTCGGATGCGGAAACTTGGGCGCGCCGCCGAAGCCGCCGTGGCGCGGATCGAAGCTCTCGCGCAGGCTTCTGAGCGCGGCGCCGATCGGCGTCGCGTCGAATTCGGAGCGATGGCCGCCGCTCTTGGGCACCGTGCGCGCGAACGCGCTGCGAAGCTGCACGTCCTGCTGCCCGATCTCGGCACGCTTTTCCTGCCAGATCGCGGCGATCCGCTCGAGCAGCTCGGCGAACCCCGGCAGGCCGT
>CAZLUX010000030.1:3650-21068 GCA_964562815.1 uncultured Enterobacteriaceae bacterium | reverse complement strand
AGGAGTTCAAGGGCACCGGCAACATGGAGATCCACCTCGATCGCCGCATGCACGAGAAGCGGATCTACCCGGCGATCAACGTCAACCGCTCGGGCACCCGCCGCGAGGAGCTGCTGATCAAGCCCGAGATCCTGCAGAAGGTCTGGGTGCTGCGTAAGCTCCTCTACCCGATGGACGAGCTGGAAGCGGCCGAATTCCTGATCGACAAGATCCGCGCCACCAAGAACAACGCCGAATTCTTCGACTCGATGCGCCGGGGCTGAGCGCCACCGCCCTCAGTATTGCTTTAACCCATTGTTTTACGTATAATTACCGCCTTTTCCGCCGCAGGCCCGCCATGAAGAACGGAATCCACCCCAGCTACCAGACGGTGATCTTCCACGACACCGCCGCCAACCACAGCTTCCTCACGCGCTCCTCGATCGACACCAAGGGCCGCGAGAAGATGAAATGGGAGGACGGCAACGAGTACCCGGTGATCAAGGTCGAAGTGTCCTCGGAGTCGCACTCGTTCTACACCGGCAAGCACAAGATCATGGACACCGCGGGCCGGGTGGAGAAGTTCAAGCGCCGCTACACGCGGACCAAGAAGGCCGCGAAGGCCGAGTAGCGGCCCGCGGCGATGCAAGTCAAAGGGCGGCTGCGGCCGCCCTTTTTTGTTGTCCGCGCCGCGCCCCCGCCGCCTAGAATACCCGCATGATCCGCAGGCTCCCGCTGCCGCCTTCGATCGCGGTGCTGGCGCTGATCGCGCTGGCCTTCGTCCTGCCTGGGCTCGCCGGGCACGCTCCGTGGAAGACCTTCGACGTGATCCAGATCGAGATCGCGCACCAGATGCACCTGAGCGGCAACTGGCTGGTGCCGCACGTGGCGGGCGAGCCCTGGCTCGAGGATCCGCCGCTGTACGCCTGGGTCGGGCTCGCCTTCGCCAACGCGCTCGGCTGGGCGCTGCCTTTCCACGAGGCGGCGCGGCTGGCGAGCGGCGCGTTCCTCTTCGCCGCCTTCGGCCTGATCTACCTCGCCGCGCGCCAGTGGGCGCCGGAGGCCGAGCAGCGGCGCGCCGAGGCGGCTTCCGCGGTGCTGCTGCTGCTCGGCTCGGTCGGGCTGATCGTGCACGCGCACGAGGCGGTCACGGACCTCGCCAGCCTCGCCGCGGTCTGCGGCGGCTTCGCCGCGCTGGCGCCGGCCGGGCGGCGGCCGCTCGCCTCGGGCGCGGCCTTCGGCGCCGCGCTCGGGCTCGCCTTCCTGTCCACCGGCTTCGTCGTGCCGCTCGCGCTCGCGGCGGCGGTTCTGCTCGCGCACCTCGTCTGCGACGAATGGCGCACGCGGCGCGGCGCCGCCTTCGTCGCCGTCGCGCTGGCGGTCGCGCTCGCGATCGCGGCGAGTTGGCCGCTCGCGCTGTGGCTGCGCTCGCCGCCGCTCTTCGGCGAGTGGTGGGCGAACACCGCGCGCCTGCGCGGGGACTTCTTCGACAACCTCGGCTACTACCTGGTGCTCGCGAGCTGGTTCGCGTGGCCCGCCTGGCCGCTCGCGGCCTGGGCGGCGTGGACGGGGCGCCGGCGCTGGCGCGAGCCGCGGCAGTTCGTGCCGCTCGCGGCCGCCGTCTTCTCGCTGGTCGGCATCTCGCTCGCCGGCCCCGACCAGGACGTGAACGGCATCGCGCTGCTCGCGCCGCTCGCGCTCGCCGCCGCGCCCGTGATCGGCCGGCTGCGCCGCGGCGCGGCGGCCGCGCTCGACTGGTTCGGCGTGATGACCTTCGCCTTCTTCGCCGGCCTCGTCTGGCTCGGCTACGTGGCGATGATGACCGGCGTGCCGCCGCGCATCGCGCACAACTTCGCCAAGCTCGCCCCGGGCTTCAGCGCGCAGTTCGATCCGCTCGCGTTCGCGCTCGCGGCCGCGGCCACGCTCGGCTGGCTCTACCTCGTGTTCTTCACCGCGCCCTCGGCCACCCGCGGCGTGACCCGCTGGGCCGCGGGCGTGGCGCTGCTGTGGACGGCCTTCGCCTGCCTGTGGCTGCCCTGGGCGGACTACCTGAGCAGCTATCGGCCGGTCGCGGAGGCGATCGCCGCGAAGCTGCCGCCCGACGCCCGCTGCGTCTCGCGCTACAAGCTCGGCGACGCCCAGCGCGCGGAGCTGAGCTACCATGAGGGCATCGTCACCCGCAGGTACGATCCGCGCAGGCTCTGCCCGCTGCTGATCACGGAGGGCGTGCCCGGACACGAGGCCGGCGTGCCGCCGGGATGGATCAAGCTCGCGGACGTCGGCCGCCCGGGCGACCGCGACGAGCGCATCAGGCTCTACCGGCGGCCGCGGTAATCCACTTTTTCGACGGAGGCAGCATGGACCAGGAAGTCTTCAACATCAGCATCCGCAAGTTCCTCAAGATGGTCGGCGTGAATTCGCAGCGCGAAATCGAGCAGGCGGTCGGCAAGGCGCTCGAGGGCGGCAAGCTGAAAGGCGACGAGAGCGTGCCCGCGCGGGTCACGCTCGAGATTCCCTCGCTCGGGGTCAAGGTGCCCTTCGAGGGGGACATCAAGCTAAAATGAAGCTTCGCTGATCCCTTACCGGCAACGGGGGAAATCTCATGAACAAGGCCCGGGAATTCGACCAATCGGTGGTGACGGAGCTCAAGGCGCTGCTCGGCGAGCGCGTCACCACCTCGGCGAGCGTGCGCGAGCACCACGGCAAGGACGAGTCCTACTTCCCCTACGCGCTGCCCGACGCGGTGGTCTACCCGCACAGCACCGAGGAGGTGCGCGACGTGGTCAACATCTGCCGCCGCCACGGCGTGCCGATGATCCCGTTCGGCGTCGGCACCTCGCTCGAGGGCCACGTGCTCGCGATCGAGGGCGGGGTGACGATCGACCTGTCGCAGATGAACTCGGTGCTCGCGGTGCACGAGGAGGACCTCGACGCGGTGGTGCAGGCCGGCGTCACGCGCAAGCAGCTCAACGAATACATCAAGCACACCGGGCTTTTCTTCCCGATCGATCCCGGCGCCGACGCGACCATCGGCGGCATGGCCTCGACCCGCGCCTCGGGCACCAACGCGGTGCGCTACGGCACGATGCGCGAGAACGTGATTTCGCTCACGGTAGTGCTCGCCGACGGGCGCATCATCAAGACCGCGCGGCGCGCGAAGAAGTCCTCCGCGGGCTACGACCTGACGCGGCTGTTCGTCGGCGCCGAGGGCACGCTCGGCATCATCACCGAGGTGACGGTCAGGCTCTACCCGGTGCAGGAGGCGATGTCGGCCGCGGTCTGCGCCTTCGACTCGATCGACGGCTGCACCAAGACCGTCATCCAGACCATCCAGGCGGGCGTGCCGGTGGCGCGCTGCGAGATCGTGTGCGAGCGCAGCATCGACGCGATCAACAAGTACAAGAAGACGAACTACCGCGTCGCGCCGACCCTGTTCTTCGAGTTCCACGGCACCCAGGCGAGCGTCGTCGAGCAGGCCGAGACGGTGCAGGAGATCGCGCGCGAGAACGGCGGCATGGATTTCCAGTGGGCGACCAAGCCCGAGGAGCGCAACCTGCTGTGGGAGGGGCGCCACCACGCCTACTTCGCCTGCCTGCAGACGCGCCCCGGCGCGCGCGCTCTCTCGACCGACGTCTGCGTGCCGATCTCGCGGCTGGCCGAGTGCGTGCACGAGACCATGGAGGACGTGAAGAGCTACGTCGTCCCGGTGCCGATGGTGGGCCACGTCGGCGACGGCAACTTCCACCTCATCTTCCTCATCGACCCGGACAAGCCCGAGGAGCTCGAGCTCGCCAAGACGCTCAACAAGCGCCTGGTGCGGCGCGCGCTCGCGATGGAAGGCACCTGCACCGGCGAGCACGGCGTAGGCATGGGCAAGCAGGGCTCGATGGCCGAGGAGCTGGGCGAGGCGGTCGACCTGATGCGCGACATCAAGCGCACCTTCGACCCCGAGAACCTGATGAACCCGGGCAAGGTCGTCTCCCTCTAGCCCGATGAGCGCGGAAAAGAAACTCAAGCAGCTCGGCATCGAGCTGCCCGAGGCGCCCTCGCCGGTGGCCAACTACGTCAACGCGGTGCGCGTCGGCAACCTGCTCTTCCTCTCGGGCAAGGGCCCGTCGGCGGTCGACGGCCTGCGCCCCGCGGGCAAGCTCGGGCGCGAGTTCAACCTCGAGCAGGGCTACAAGTTCGCCCGCTCGACCGGGCTCGCATTGCTGGCGGTGATGCGCGCCGAGCTGGGCAGCCTCGACCGCGTCAAGCGGGTGGTCAAGCTGCTCGGGATGGTCAACGCGACGCCCGATTTCGCCGACCAGCCGAAGGTGATCAACGGCTGCTCGGACCTGATGGTCGAGGTCTTCGGCGAGCGCGGCCGGCACGCGCGCTCGGCGGTCGGCATGGGGTCGCTGCCGAGCGGCATCCCGGTGGAGATCGAAGCCATCGTCGAGGTGGGCCCCGCCCCGCGAAAGAAGCGCGCCGCCAAGCGGCGCCGCTAGATCGACAATATGGTGCGGCGGTAGTACTTGAGCTCCTCGATCGACTCGAGGATGTCCGCCAGCGCTTCGTGCTTGCTCTCCTTGACGACTCCCTTCAGCACCTCGGGCTTCCAGCGCTTGGCGAGCTCCTTCAGCGTCGAGACGTCGAGGTTGCGGTAGTGGAAGTAGGCCTCGAGCTTCGGCATCCAGCGCGCGAGGAAGCGCCGGTCCTGGCAGATCGAGTTGCCGCACATCGGCGACACGTTGGCCGGCACGTGCAAGGCGAGGAACTCGAGCGCCGCCTGCTCGGCCTGCGCCTCGTCGAGGGTCGAAGCCTTGACCTTGTCGATGAGGCCCGAGCGCCCGTGGGTGCCCTTGTTCCAGGCGTCCATCGCCTCGAGCACCTCGTCGGGCTGGTGCACCACCAGCACCGGCCCCTGCGCCACCGCGGTGAGATCGGGCGCGGTGACCATCAGCGCGATCTCGATGATCCGGTCGGAGTCCGGCTGCAGTCCGGTCATTTCCATGTCGATCCAGATGAGATTGTTCTGGTCCTGCGCCACGTCGCTCCGCCTTTATCCGTTTGAAAACCCGCGGTATTCTCTCACAGCATGCCTAACGCCCTGACCTGGGTCTTCCTCGCCGCGCTCGCCGCGGCGACCGTCGTGCGCCTCTGGCTCGCGCGGCGCCAGATCCGGCACGTGCGCGCGCACCGCGAGACGGTGCCGGCGGGCTTCGCCGAGGCGATCCCGCTCGCCGCGCACCAGAAGGCGGCCGACTATACGGTGGCCAAGGCGCGGCTCGGCGTCATCGACGTCCTCGTCGGCGCCGCGGCGCTGCTCGTGCTGACGCTCGGCGGGCTGATCGAGCGCATCTCGGCCGAGTGGGCGCGCGTGTTCGAGCCCGGCGGCATCGCCCACGGCGCGGCGCTGATCGTCGCGGTGGTGGTGCTGCTCTCGGCGCTCGAGCTGCCGGTGAGCGTCTACCGCACCTTCGTGGTGGAAGCGCGCTACGGCTTCAACCGCATGACGCCGGCGCTGTTCGTCGCCGACCTCGCCAAGCAGGCGCTGCTCGCGGCGCTGCTCGGCGTCCCGCTGCTGGTGCTGGTGCTGTGGCTGATGGGAAAGATGGGCGCGCTGTGGTGGCTCTACGTCTGGCTCGCCTGGATGGGGTTCAACCTTCTGGTGCTGCTGATCTACCCCACTTTCATCGCGCCGCTGTTCAACAAGTTCACGCCGCTCGCGGACGCGACGCTCGCCGGTCGGATCGAGGCGCTGCTCGCGCGCTGCGGCTTCCGCGCCAAGGGCCTGTACGTGATGGACGGCTCGAAGCGCTCGAGCCACGGCAACGCCTACTTCACCGGCTTCGGCGCCGCCAAGCGCATCGTGCTCTTCGACACGCTGCTGGCGCGGCTCGCGCCGCCGGAGGTCGAGGCGGTGCTCGCGCACGAGCTGGGCCACTTCAAGCGCCATCACGTCTGGAAGCGGGTGCTGCTGCTGTTCGCGCTCTCGTTCGTCTTTCTCTGGATTCTCGGCCGGCTGATCGACCAGCCGTGGTTCTACCTCGGGCTCAACGTGCCGACGCAGACGCCGGCCACCGGGCTGCTCTTGTTCGTGCTGGTGATGCCGGTGTTCACCTTCCTGCTGCACCCGCTCACGAGCCTGTACTCGCGCAGCCACGAGTACGAGGCCGACGCCTACGCCGCGGCGCACGCGAGCGCCCCCGAGCTGGTGAAGGCGCTGGTCAAGCTGTACCAGGACAACGCGGCGACGCTCACCCCCGACCCGCTGCACTCGGCTTTCTACGATTCCCACCCGCCGGCGGCCACGCGCATCGCCCGGCTTCAACATTCGGCGAGCTGACCATGGAAGACTTCGCGCAACGAAAATGCAAACCCTGCGAGGGCGGCGTGCCGCCCTACACGCCGCAGCAGGCGGCCGAGATGCTCAAGCAGCTCAAGGGCTGGATCATCGAGGACGGCAAGCTGGTCAAGCTCTACCCGTTCGGCAACTACTACCAGACCATGGCTTTCGTCAACGCGCTCGCCTGGGTCTCGCACCGGGAGGATCACCATCCCGATCTGACGGTCGGCTACAACCAGTGCCGCGTGGAGTACGTGACCCACGCGATCGGCGGGCTGTCCGAGAACGACTTCATCTGCGCAGCCAAGTGCGACGCGCTGTTCGGGCTCTAGCGGGTGGGCGCGCAGGCGGCCCCGGGGACGGTCGTCGCCGGCTTCGGCCGCGCTAGCCTGGTGCGCGCCGAGGGCGGCGAGCTGCTCACCGCCACCGCGCGCAGCCGCCGCCTGCAGCCGGTCTGCGGCGACCGCGTCGTGCTCTCGGGGATCGCCGCCGGGCGCGCGGTGATCGAGGCGGTCGAGCCGCGCGAGACCGTCTTTCAGCGCTCGAGCCGGCACCGCACCAAGGTTCTCGCCGCGAACGTCACCCAGGTGGTGGTGCTGGTCGCCTGCGAGCCGTCGTTCTCCGACGAGCTGATCTGCCGCTTCCTCGCGGCGGCCGAGCGCGCGCAGCTGCCCGCGCTGATCGCGCTCAACAAGATCGATCTCGCCGGACGGCGCGACGACGCCCTGCGCGCGCTCGAGCCGTTCCGCGGCCTGGGCTACCCGCTCGTCGAGCTCGCCGGCAAGCGCGACGCGCTGCCGCTCGCGCCCTACCTGCACCGCCAGCGCAGCCTGCTGGTCGGGCAGTCGGGGATGGGAAAGTCGACCCTGGTGAGGACGCTGGTGCCGCAGGCCGAGGTGCGCATCGGCGAGATCTCGCGCTTCCTCGACAGCGGGCGCCAGTCGACCACGGCCGCGCGCCTGTACGCGCTCGACGCCTCGACCGAGATCGTCGATACGCCGGGCGTGTCCGAGTTCGGGCTCGCCGGCCTCGACGCGCGCGAGATCGCGGCGTGCTTCCGCGAGTTCGGCGCCCACGCCGCGCGCTGCCGCTTCCAGGATTGCCGCCACCTGTCCGAGCCGGACTGCGCGGTGCGCGAGGCGACGCTCTCCGGCTCGGTGCATCCGCGGCGGCTCGCGCTCTACCAGCGCATCCTGCGCGACGAGCTCCACGAGGCGCCGGCGCGATGAAGCGGATCTACAGCTCCTGGAACCTCGCCGCGGTTCATCACGCCAAGAACCTGCTCGAGGTGGAAGGCATCCGGGCCCGGGTGCGCAATGAGGTGATCTCCTCCGGGATCGGCCAGCTGCCGCCGATCGAGTGCCAGATCGAGCTCTGGGTGGTGAACGACGCCGACGCCGAGCGCGCCGAGCGCATCCTGCGCACGGGCACCGCGGGGCCGCAGGCGCGCGGCGCGCCGTGGCGTTGCGCCGACTGCGGGGAAGTGTCGGAAGCCCAGTTCACCCAGTGCTGGCGCTGCGGCGCCTACCGCCGCGACTGAGGCCGCGGGCGGGCGGGCGCTAGCCCAGCTGGTACGCGATCGAGAGCAGCGCCAGGACGAAGACCCAGACCACCAGCGCGCGCCACAGCATGCCGACGGTGGCGTCGAGCGTCGGCACGTCGGCGGCCTCGCCGACGCCGAGCTCGGGGCGCGCTTCTGCGCCGTCACCCGCGGACGTCGGGCCGAGATGCACGCCCATCGCACCGGCCCCGGCCGCCAGCACTACGCCGGCGTTCCGGTCGGCCCAGTTGCGCGCCTGGGTGCGCCAGCAGTAGACCGCGTCCTCGAAATTGCCCACCACCGCGAAGACCGCCGCGGTCAGGCGAACCGCGGGCCATTCGAGCACGAACAGGGCGCGCTCGGCGAACTCGCCGAAGGCGCCGAGCGGGCTCCAGCGCCGGCGCAGGAACACGGCGAAGCGGTACAGGATCGCGCCGCTCGGGCCCGGCAGCAGCACGTACCACAGCAGCACGCCGAACACGTGCCGCTGCGAGGCGAGCAGCGCCTCCTCGACCGACAGGCGCACGATCTCCTCGCGGGCGCGCGGCGCGGCGGGCTCGCCGCGCCACTCGGCGATCAGCTCGCTTGCGCGCTCGACGTCGCCGGCCTTGAGCGCAGTCTGAATGGCGGTGAACGAATGGCTGAACTGGCGGAAGCCGAGGGTCAGGTACAGCACCGCGATGTCGAACAGCAGCGACAGCAGCGGGCTCGCCAGACGCAGCAGCGAGTGCACCGCGATCGCGAGCGCGAACGCGGGCCCGACGCCCACCAGCCAGGCGATGAGCCCCTGCCTGCCCTGCTCCGCGTTGAAGGCGCGCTCGAGCCGGGCCGCCATGTCGTCGAGCACGGCGAACCAGGCCTTGAGCCCGCCGAGCGGGCGCCATTGCTCGAGGAGCAGCGCAGCGATAATCGCGATGACGGTCATGACACCGGGCCTGCCGCAGACGCCTCAAGATAGCATAGATGGCGATACAGGTTGACCAGGATGCCGGCGGTCGCGCCCCAGATGTAGTAGTCGCGGTAGGGAATGGCGTAGAACCAGCGCATCTCCCCCTGGAACTCGCGCGAGTGACGCTGGTGGTTGCGCGGATCGAGCAGGAACGACAGCGGCACCTCGAAGACCTCGTCGACCTCGCCCGCGTCGGGGCGCAGCTCGAACGGCGCGGCCACCGCGCCGACCACCGGCGTGATGCGAAAGCCCGTGCGCGTGTTGTAGTCGCCCAGCCGCCCCAGCACGCGCACGCGCTCGGGGGCGAGGCCGATCTCCTCGTGCGTTTCGCGCAGCGCGGTGAACTCCGGCGTCGGGTCGGCGGGCTCGGCGCGCCCGCCGGGAAAGCTGATCTGCCCGGAATGGCTGCGCAGCTGCGCGGTGCGGCGCGTGAACAGCATCGTCAGCTCGTGCTCGCGCTCGAGGACCGGCATAAGCACCGAGGCCGGCGTGAGCGCCCCGCCCGCGCCCGCGCCCGGGTCGCCCGGCAGCGCCGCCGCGCCCGGCCCGGGGGCGGCGAGGCGCCGCCTCAGCTCCTCCACGTCGAGCTCGACCCCCCCGGCGTGGACCAGCCTCGCGCGCATGCGGCTCAGGCGCGCGGCGTCACGGCGTGAGGATGACCGAGCCGGTGGTCTTGCGCGACTCGAGGTCGCTGTGCGCCTTCGCGGCGTCGGCCAGCTTGTAGCGCGCGGTCGTTTCGATCTTCACCTTGCCGGACTTCACCACGTCGAACAGCGCGTTCGAGCGCTCGACCAGCTCCTCGCGGCTGGCGATGTAGGTGGCGAGCGTGGGGCGCGTGACGTAGAGCGAGCCCTTGGCCGAGAGGATGCCCAGGTTGACCGGCGGCACCGCGCCCGAGGCGTTGCCGAAGGTCACCATCAGGCCGCGCGGGCGCAGGCAGTCGAGCGAACCCTCCCAGGTGGCCTTGCCGACGCCGTCGTAGACCACCGGCAGGCCTTTCCCGCCCGTGATCGCCTTGACCTTCTCGACGAAGTTTTCCTTGGAGTAGTTGATGACGTGATCGGCGCCATGCGCCTTGGCGAGCGCCGCCTTCTCGTCCGATCCCGCGGTGGCGATGGTGGTGACGCCGAGCGCCTTCAGCCACTGGCAGGCGATCAGGCCGACGCCGCCGGCGGCGGCGTGCCACAGCACGGTGTCGCCCTTCTTCACGGCGTAGGTCGAGAAGATGAGGTAGTGAACCGTCAGGCCCTTGAGCAGCATCGAGGCGGCCTGTTCCTCGCTGATGCCCTGCGGCAGTTTCACCATGCGGTCAGCCGGCACCACGCGCGATTCGCAGTACGAGCCGATCAGGCCGGTGTAGGTGACGCGGTCGCCCGCCTTGAGGTCGGTGACGCCCGCGCCGACGGCCTCCACCACGCCCGCACCCTCGTTGCCCGCGATCTGCGGCAGCGGCATCGGGTACAGCCCCGAGCGCTGGTAGGTATCGACGTAATTGACCCCGATCGCGGTGTGCTTGATGCGCACCTGGCCCTGGCCGGGATCACCGACCTGCACGTCGTCGAGCTGCAGGACCTCGGGTCCGCCGGCCTTGTGAAAGCGAATTGCCTTTGCCATCTATGCCTCCTCAGTGAAAAATCGTCATGACGCCCGTGTAGCCGTAAAGCCGGTCGTGGGAAATTTCGCCGCTGCAGAAAAATCCCACCAGCGGCACGTCGCCGAGCGCCTCGCGCACCAGCTCCATCTCCGCGCCGCGGCGGCCGAACATGTGCTCGCCGCGCCCGAGGCAGGAGAAGTACAGCGCGCCGCGCGGCGCTGGGCCGCTGGCGCGCAACTCCCCGAGCATACGCCTCAAATCGTCGCCCGCGCTCGCCGAATCGCGCTTGCAGAAGATGATCTCGTCGCCCGGCGCGACCACGTCGCCGATCGCGATCAGGCCGTTGCGCGGATCGATGCCGACCAGGTTGCGCACCAGGTAGTCCCCGGTGTCCGAGCCGCGCACCGGCAGGCCCGCGAGCACGAACGCGGCCGCACGCCGCAGATCGCGCGCGAGCAGCTCGCCGATCGCGTCGCGGAACACCTCGAGCGCGGGCCGCCCGTCGATCTCGACGATGATGTTGTCCTCGCAGGCGGTGACGCGGTAGCGGCCGACGCCCGAGTCGCTGCCGGGGGCGGGCAGCGGCGCGCATCCCTGCGTCAGCCGGGTCGAGACGCCGACCCCGGAGGCCAGCGCAACCCCCGACAGCCCCCCCGAGACGACGTCGTTCGCCACCTGCAGCGTCGCCCCTCGCGCGCTCGACAGCCCGCCGACCAGGTAGCCGCTGTCGACCTTCGAGGCCATGTCGCTCACCAGCCCGGCGACGTCCGGCGCCTGCGGGTCGGCGTGCACGACCGCGAAGTGCGCCGCGTGCGCGCCCTGCACGGGCAGGCCCGTACGCCCCGAAAACACCCGGTAATCCTGCGGCGCGAGATCCGCCACCATCGCCACCAGCGCGGCCTCGTCCTGGTACTCGACGCCCGTGGCGAGCACGCCGATGCCGACCGTGCCGACCCAGTCGTCGATGCCGGTGCGCCGGCGCAGCTCGCCGACGATGCGCTCCGCCTCGGGCGCAAGCGCCTCGGTGAAGTAGACGAAGCCGAGCCCGCCCCGCGGGCGGCCCAGGCGCTCGGCGCATTGCGCGACGCAATGCTCCCAGTCCGGCCCGGCGGCGTGCGCGTAGGCGAAACGGCTCATTCCTTCGGCTCGTCCTTGTTTTCGTCCTTCGGCTCGCTCTTCGGTTCGGCCATTCCCTGCTGCATCATCGCCCAGGGCCAGAGCATGGGATTCACGCCGCTCTGCTCCGCGCCGCCGGCCGCGGGCGCCTGCGTGCCGGCGTGCATGGCGTTGAGGGCCGACTTCTGCAGCTCGAGCCCCTGGATCGAGAAGCGCACCATGTTCAGGTTCATCGACAGCCAGGCTTCGACCGAGCGCAGGTCGGCGATGCGCTTTTCCACCTCCTGCGGATCCAGCGTGGGCATCGCCATGCCGGGCACGGGCAAGCCGAGCGGGCCCCACAGCCGGCGGAACATCTCGAATGGATCCTGGGACGGATTGCTGTTGGACATGACGCCTCCGGAAATCGGTCTGCGCTCGGGCCCGCTACGGCGCGCCCTCGAAGAAGCCGCGCACCTCGTCCTCGCGCGCGAGCATGTCCTGGTAGCCGAGGTCGATCAGCGCGCGGCAGAACGGCGCCTCGAACAGCAGGTAGCTCGCCAGGTTGGAGCCCGAGCGGCTCAGCGCGCCCGTCGGCCGCAGCAGGAAGCGCACCGTGCGCGGCAGCTCGTGCAGGAAGCGCGCCGCGACGCGCTCGATCGGCTGCGACGGCGCGACGGACAGGACCTTGATCGGCCGCAGCGCGACCTTGGCGCTCGCGCGCGCCTCGGCCGGAATGGCCTCCAGGGTGCGGTTGATCCGCTCGAGCCGCTCGATGTCGACCATCAGGCTGTCGAGGAAGATGCTGTTGAGCGCGTGCCCGGCGATCTGCGCGAGCGACGGATAGAGGCTCGATCGCGCCCGCGCCTGCTCGAGCGACTGCTGCCCGGTCCCCACGATCAGCACGCGGTCGGCTCCCAGGTGCAGCGCGGGGCTCACCGGCGCGATCTGACGCATCGAGCCGTCGCCGAAATACTCGCGGTGCACCTTGACCGCGGGGAAGATGAACGGCAGGGCCGAGGACGCGAGCAGGTACTCCAGCTTCATCGACACCGCGGCGCCGATGCGCTGGTTGCGCTCCCAGCCTTCCAGCCCCGAGCCGCCCTGGAAGAACGACACGCTCTGCCCGGAGGTGTAGCCCGAGGCGGTGACGCACACCGCGTACAGCGCCCCCGCGTCGACGTTGTCCTGGATACGCTCGAAGGGCAGCCCGCTCTCGAGCATCCGCCTGAGCGGCGTGTTGTCGAGCAGCGAGACGGGATTGCGGTGCGAGACCAGCATCATCGAGGACAGCCAGCGCGCGCCGCTCTTGGCGATGCTCCAGGCGTCGGTGCGGTAGACCTTGCTGCAGCGCATGCTCTCCCACTGCTCGAGCAGGCGCTCGACCGAGCCGTTGAAATCGTCCGCATAGGCGGCGAGCGTCGCCGCGTTGATCGCCCCCGCCGAGGTCCCGCAAACGATCGGAAACGGGTTTCTGGCCGGATTGCCGAGGATCTCCCGCACCGCCTTGACGACACCCACCTGGTAGGCGGCGCGCGCGCCGCCGCCGGTGAGCACCAGCCCCGCGCGCGGGCGCACCTCGCCCGCGAGCTGGGTGATGGTATGCGTAAGATCCTCGCTCGCCATTCCCGGCCGGCTCGGCGCGCTAGAAGAGGCTCTGGTCCTGGCCGCGCGGCGCGTTCACGTCGACCACGGTCAGGGCGGTCATGTTGACGATGCGGCGCACCGTCGCCGATGGCGTGAGGATGTGCACGGTACGCGCCGCCCCGAGCAGGATCGGCCCGATCGTCACGCCGTCGCCCGAGGCCGTCTTGAGCAGGTTGAACGCGATGTTCGAGGCGTCCAGCGTCGGCATGATGAGCAGGTTCGCCTCCCCGTTCAGGCGCGAGTGGGGGAAGACCTTGAGGCGGATCTCCTCCGACAGGGCGGCGTCGCCGTGCATCTCGCCTTCGACCTCGAGCTCGGGCGCGCGTTCATTGAGGATCGCGAGCGCGCGGCGCATCTTCTCCGCCGACGCGAGGGGAACGGAGCCGAAGTTGGACGCCGACAGCAGCGCCACCTTGGGCGTCATGCCGAAGCGGCGCACCTCCTCGGCGGCGAGAACGGTCATCTCGGCGATGTGCTCGGCGTCCGGATCGGCGGTGACGTAGGTGTCGCAGATGAAGACCATGCGCTTGGGCAGCATCAGCGCGTTCATCGCCGCGAAATGACTGACCCCGGGCCGCAGGCCGATGACCTGCTCGACGTAGCGCAGGTGCAGGGCGTGGGCGCCGAAGGTCCCGCACAGCATCGCGTCCGCCTCGCCCTTCAGGATCAGCATCGAGCCGATGAGGGTGTTGCGGCGGCGCATCTCGATCTTCGCGTACTCGGGCGAGACGCCCTTGCGCTCGGTCAGCCGGTGGTAGGTGCTCCAGTAATCGCGGTAGCGGGGGTCGTATTCGGGATTGACCAGGTCGAACTCGTGCCCGGGGCGCATGCGCAGCCCGAGTTGCCCGAGCCGCTGCTCGATCACCGCCGGGCGCCCGATCAGGGTCGGCTTGGCGAGGCCTTCGTCGACGACGATCTGGACCGCGCGCAGCACCCGCTCGTCCTCTCCCTCGGCGTAGACGACGCGCCTGGGCTGGGCCTTGGCCGCCGAAAAGAGCGGCTTCATGATGAGCCCGGAGTGGTAGACGAACTGGGTCAGCGACTCGCGGTAGGCCTCGAGGTCGGGCAGCGGGCGCGTCGCGACGCCGGAATCCATCGCCGCCTTCGCCACCGCGGGCGCGATGCGCGCGATGAGGCGCGGATCGAAGGGCTTGGGGATCAGGTAATCGGGGCCGAAGCTGACCGACTCGATGCCGTAGGCCTGGGCGACCTGCTCCGAGGTCTCGGCCTGCGCCAGCTCCGCGATCGCCCGCACCGCCGCGAGCTCCATCTCGGTCGTGATCCCGGTCGCGCCGACGTCGAGCGCGCCGCGGAAGATGAAGGGAAAGCACAGGACGTTGTTCACCTGGTTCGGGTAGTCGGAACGGCCGGTGGCGATCACCGCGTCCGGCCGGGCCTGCTTGGCGAGCTCGGGCCGGATCTCGGGCTCCGGGTTGGCGAGCGCGAGGATCAGCGGCTTGTCGGCCATCGTCCGCACCATCTCCGGCATGACCACGCCGCCGGCCGAGAGGCCGAGCAGGACGTCGGCGCCCTCGAGCACCTCGGCCAGCTTGCGCGCCTTCGTCTTCTTGGCATAGCGCGCCTTGTCCGGGTCCATCTCCTCCTTGCGCCCCTCGTACACCACGCCCTTGATGTCGGTGACCGTGATGTTCTCGACCGGCATGCCCATCTTGACCAGAAGGTCCAGGCAGGCGAGCGCTGCGGCGCCCGCGCCGGAGGTGACCAGGCGCACCTCGGCCAGCTCCTTGCCGACCACCTTGAGCCCGTTGAGCACCGCGGCGCCGACGATGATCGCCGTGCCGTGCTGGTCGTCGTGGAAGACCGGGATGTTGAGCCGCTCGCGCAGCTTGCGCTCGACCTGGAAGCATTCGGGCGACTTGATGTCCTCGAGGTTGATGCCGCCGAAAGTCGGCTCGAGCGCGGCGATGATCTCGACCAGCTTGTCGGGATCGGTCTCGTTCACCTCGATGTCGAAGCAGTCGATGCCGGCGAACTTCTTGAACAGCACCGCCTTGCCCTCCATCACGGGCTTGGCGGCGAGCGGGCCGATCGAACCGAGGCCGAGCACCGCGGTGCCGTTGGTGATCACGCCGATGAGATTGGCGCGCGAGGTCAGGTTGACCGCCTCGGCGGGATCGCGCTGGATCTCCAGACAGGCCGCGGCGACGCCCGGCGAATACGCCAGCGCCAGATCGCGCTGGTTGGTCAGCTGCTTGGTCGGCAGGATGGAAATCTTGCCCGGGCGCGGCTGACGGTGATACTCGAGCGCGCTCTTCTTCAGTTGCTCGTCCACATGGGGCTCCTGGGGGGAATGAAATTATAGCGCGTCGGTCCTCGCGCCCCGCCTCGGGGACGGCGACCGCGAGGCGAATGTCCGTATAATCCGTAGCGCCATTCGACCCCGCATCAAAACTTCACGCCGCGCCGCGGAAATCGAGCCATTCGAGGTGATGGAGGTGCTCTCGCGCGCCCAGGCGCTGGAGGCGGCGGGGCGGCGCGTGATCCACATGGAAATCGGCGAGCCCGATTTCACCGCGCCCGATCCCGTCGTCGAGGCCGGCATGCGCGCGCTGCGCGAGGGTTCGACCGCGTACACGCCCGCGCTCGGGCTGCCCGCGCTGCGCGAGGCGATCGCCGCGCATTACGCGAGCCGCTACGGGGTGGCGGCGCCGCCCGAGCGCATCGCGGTGACCGCCGGCGCTTCGGGCGCGCTGCTGCTCGTGCTCGCGCTGTACGTCGACCCCGGGGACGAAATCCTGGTTCCGGACCCGGGTTACCCCGGCTACCGGCAGTTCATCCGCGCCTTCGAGGGCGTGCCCCGCGCGATCGAGGTCGGCGCCGAATCGGCCTTCCAGCCGACGCTGGAGTCGGTCCGGCGGGCCTGGGGTCCGCAAACGCGCGGGCTGCTGGTCGGCTCGCCGTCGAATCCGAGCGGAACGCTGCTGCCGCGCGAAGAGCTGCGCCGTATCGCGCAGTTCCTCGAGGAGCGCGGCGGCGTGCTGATCGTCGACGAGATCTACCAGGGGCTGGTCTACGGCGAAACCCCTTCGACCGCGCTCGATCTGCCGGGCGAAGTGGTGCTCGTCAACAGCTTCTCGAAGTACTTCTGCATGACCGGCTGGCGGCTCGGCTGGACGGTGTTGCCCGCGGCGCGGACGCGCGAGTTCGAGAACATCGCGCAGCACCTGTTCATCTGCGCCTCGAGCGCCGCGCAGCACGCGGCCCTGGCCGCGTTCGGCCGGCCGGCTCTGGAGATTCTGGAGGGCCGCCGCAAGGAATTCGAGCGGCGGCGCGACTTCATCGTTCCCGAGCTGCGGCGCGCCGGGCTGCAGGTGCCGTGCATGCCCAACGGCGCCTTCTACGTCTACGCGGATTGCTCGCGCTTCGACCGCGACGCCAAGCGCTTTGCCCTCGGCCTCCTGGAACGCGGCGGGGTCGCCGCGACGCCCGGCGCCGATTTCGGCGCCAACCAGACGCAGCACTTCCTGCGCTTTGCCTACACGCGCAGCATGGACGACCTCGAGGAGGGCGCGCGGCGCGTCGCGCGCTTCTGCGCCGGAGCCTAGGACTTGCGCCGGGCGCGGTCGAGAACCCGCTGCAGGCGCGAGCGCTCCGCCAGGACCTTGTTGGCGTACTGGGTGGTCGGCTCGCTCATCGCCCCGGCGTACTGCTGCAAGGCGGTCACGGTCTGGCCGAAGCGGTGCAGGTATTCGCGCAGGATCTGGGTTCCGACCTCGATATTGACGTCCGGATCGAGCAGAGCCTCTTCGCCCCCGTGCGCGGCCAGCTTGTCGAGGTGGAACCTCGGCAGCACCTGCATCAGCCCCTTCGCGCCGACGTGGCTTTCGGCGACCGGGTTGTAGCGCGACTCGACCGCCATCACCGCGAGCACCAGCAGCGGATCGACCGCCTGCTGGCGTCCGGCCCGGTAGGCTTCGGCGACGTAGTCCGAGGCGGCCTCGTCGGCCACCCGGTAGCGCCGGGCGATGAAAGCGGCCACCGCCTTGCGTTCGCGCCGAGCCTCGGCCGACTTGGCGCTGACGTGCACCGTGGCGTCCACGCCGGGCTCGCTCGCAGCGGCCGGCTGGGCCGCGGTCTCGGCTGCGGCAGCGGCTCCGCCGTCGGCCAGCGCCTGGGTGTCATCGCCGCCGAAGGCCTGATTGGCCCGCGCCAGCGCGTCCGCCTGCTGCATCATGACGTCGCGGGTCGCCGGCACGGTCACCACCAGCACCACCGCGAATCCAATCAGCGCGAACACCCCGCGCGCGAGGGAAAGAATTCGA
>CAZLUX010000030.1:0-3550 GCA_964562815.1 uncultured Enterobacteriaceae bacterium | reverse complement strand
GCATTCAAAGTGAAATCTTCCCAGTGGCTGCGAACTGACTGTTCCAGCACCGCTTTTTCTATGCCGCGGGGATTGGCGCCCCGGTAAAATAGGGGCTGTGAGATTGAGCCCGGCCGACCCTCGGCCGGGATCAAGAGAAGCGTCGCGGACCACCTTGGCCTCTACCGTCCTGGTCGATCGACCAAGGCGGCCCGCTCGGCTTCAAAGGCCAGGTTAAGAGCTCTCGCTCCTCACCACGTTCCCGATCGGTTTCCCGGTTACGGCCGGGAGCCGGTCGGAAACGGCCATGCGGCCGCTGGATTCAGCGCGGTTCTCGCGCCAGGGGTCGCAGCGGTTGACGGCGGTGAAACTTGAACCGACGTCATCTTGGCCGCACGTTTGGCCTTGGGTTTTGCGGGTTTCTTCGCCGCTTTCTTCTTCTTTTTCTTGGCAGCCTTCTTAGGCTTGGCTGCCTTTTTCTTTTTCTTGGCTTTTTTCTTACCCGCTGCCTTCTTCTTTTTGGCAGGTTTCTTAGAAGCCTTCTTCTTCTTCTTTTTCGCAGCCTTCTTCTTCTTAGCGGGCTTCTTCGCTTTCTTCGCTTTTTTCTTCGTTGCCATAACTATCTCCTTGATAGTAGTTGCAAAAGAGCCCGGCCGTGCTGGCCCGGACTATTCAACCGCCCGAGAAACCATTTCCTCGGGCAGACTGAATTCCCAGTGCTTCCGCCTCACCGCTCGCCCTTCACCGCGAGGTCGTGGTAGAGGATGTCCGGATCCAGCCGGATGCCGCCCTCCCACGTCACGGTCGCGGACTCCGCGTCCACGCTCACCTTCTCGAACTCGCGCACGTCGCGCCAGAGCCTGAATGCGCCGATCTCGAGCAGGTTGCCGAGGAAGACGCTTCCCTCGAGCCCGTCATCGAACCGCAGCCAGAGCCTGTAGTCTTCTTCTGCCTTGCAGTCGGTGACCCGGTGCGTCTTGCTCATGTCCTGTCGTGCTCCTGTCGTATGGCAAAAAAAGAGCCGGGATCAATCCCAGCTCAGCGTGCCCCCGGTCTGATACTCGATGACCCTGGTCTCGAAGAAATTTCGTTCCTTCTTCAGGTCGATCATTTCGCTCATCCAGGGGAACGGGTTGCTCGCGCCCTGAAACAGGGTATCGAGCCCGATCTGCTGGCAGCGCCGATTGCAGATGAAGCGCAGGTACTCCTTGAACATCGGCGCGTTCAGTCCGAGGACGCCCCGCGGCATCGTGTCCTCGGCGTAGCGGTACTCGAGGTCGACGGCCTTGCGGAACAGCTCGTGCAGCTCCTCCCGGAACTGCGGCGTCCACAGATGCGGGTTCTCGAGCTTGATCTGGTTGACCATGTCGATGCCGAAATTGCAGTGCATCGACTCGTCGCGCAGGATGTACATGTACTGCTCCGCCGCCCCGGTCATCTTGTTCTGCCTGCCGAGCGACAGGATCTGCGTGAAGCCGACGTAGAAGAACAATCCCTCCATCAGGCACGAAAACACGATCAGGCTCTTGAGCAGCTGCTGATCGCTCTCCGGCGTGCCGGTCTTGAATCCCGGGTCGGTGAGGATGTCTATGAACGGGATCAGGAACTCGTCCTTTTCCCGGATCGACGGGATCTCGTGGTAGGCGTTGAACACCTCGCCCTCCTCGAGATCCAGCGACTCGACGATGTACTGGTAGGCGTGGGTGTGGATCGCCTCCTCGAACGCCTGCCGCAGCAGGTACTGCCGGCATTCCGGCGCCGTGATGTGCCGGTAGGTCCCGAGCACGATGTTGTTCGCCGCGAGCGAATCGGCGGTCACGAAGAAGCCCAGGTTGCGCTTGACCACGCGCCGCTCGTCCTCGGTCAGGCCGCCGGGGTCCTTCCAGAGCGCGATGTCGCGGCTCATGTTGACCTCCTGCGGCATCCAGTGATTGGCGCAGGCGGCGATGTACTTCTCCCAGGCCCACTTGTACTTGAACGGAACGAGCTGGTTGACGTCCGCCTTGGAGTTGATGATCGACTTGTCCTCGACCGAGATGCGGCGGAACTCGTTGCCGGCGGCGAAGCGCGCGTCCGCGTCCGCGGTGCCGCCGGAAGCGGGCACGAACCCCTTCCTGGGCTGGATCGAAAGCCCGGGAATCGGGTTCAACTTGCCCTCGTCCTCAAAGCTGAGCATGGCGTTTTCCCCTCATCGCTTTTCTTGTTATTGGCACGCCTCGCACTCCGGGTTGTCGATCGAGCAAAACGCCGGCTCGCTCGGGCCCGCCGCCGCACCCGCCACGCCGCCGGTCGCCGGCACCGCGTTCAGCTGGCCCGCCTTGACGGTCGACTTCTCGGCGTGGGTGGCTCCCATCGCGCGCAGGTAATAGGTCGTCTTCAGGCCCCGGATCCAGGCGAGCTTGTAGGTTTCGTCGAGCTTGCGCCCGGAGGCGCCCGCCATATAGATATTGAGCGACTGCGACTGGTCGATCCACTTCTGCCGCCTGGCCGCAGCCTCGACCAGCCATTTCGGCTCGGTCTCGAACGCGGTCGCGTAAAGCCGGCGCAGCTCCGCCGGCACGCGGTCGATGCGCGCCAGGTTGCCGTCGAAGTACTTGAGGTCGGCGATCATCACTTCGTCCCAGAGTCCGGCCTCTTTCAGGTCGGCCACGAGGTACTCGTTCACCACCGTGAACTCCCCCGACAGGTTGGATTTCACGTACAGGTTCTGGTAAGTGGGCTCGATCGAGGCCGAGACGCCGACGATGTTCGCGATGGTCGCGGTCGGCGCGATCGCGAGACAGTTCGAATTGCGCATGCCGTGCTGCTTGATGCGCCCGCGCACGAGGTCCCACTCGAGCGTCGCGGAGCGGTCCACCTCGACGTAGCCGCCGCGCTCCGCGGCCAGGATGTCGAGGGTGTCCTGCGGCAGCACGCCGTTGTCCCACAGCGAGCCCTCGAAAGAGCCGTAGCGGCCCCGCTCCTCGGCCAGCTCGGTCGAGGCGAGATAGGCACAGTAGGCCACCATTTCCATCGACCGGTCGGCGAACTCGACCGCTTCGGGGGAACCGTAGGCGATGCGCAGCCGGTGCAGGCAGTCCTGGAAGCCCATGATGCCCATTCCCACCGGCCGGTGGCGAAGGTTCGAGTTCCGCGCCTTGTCCACCGCGTAGTAGTTGATGTCGACGACGTTGTCGAGCATGCGCATCGCGGTACGGATGGTGCGCTGCAGCTTGTCGAAATCGAGTCCTTTGTCGGCCAGGTGCGCCACCAGGTTGACCGAGCCCAGGTTGCACACCGCGATCTCGTCGTCCGAGGTGTTCAGCGTGATCTCGGTGCACAGGTTGGAGCTGTGGACGACGCCGACGTGCTGCTGCGGGCTGCGCAGGTTGCAGGGGTCCTTGAACGTGATCCAGGGATGCCCCGTCTCGAACAGCATGCTCAGCATCTTGCGCCAGAGCTGCATCGCGGGAATCTTCTTGTAGAGCTTGAGCTCGCCCCGGGCGACCTTGTCTTCGTAGCGCAGGTAGGCGTCCTCGAACGCCTTGCCGAAGCTGTCGTGCAGCTCCGGAACGTCCGAGGGGCTGAACAG
>CAZLUX010000029.1:0-21171 GCA_964562815.1 uncultured Enterobacteriaceae bacterium | reverse complement strand
TTGCGCATGCCGGCGAGCCAGCGGTCGCGGTCCGCGGTCTTGCGGCGCTCGTAGTCGGCGACCTCGGGGTGCGGCAGGACGAGGAAGGTCTCCGCCTCGATCGCGCGCACCACGCATTCGGCGACCTGCTCGGCGCTGACCGAGCCCTCGAGCAGGAACGACTTGCGGTTGCCCTTGGGGCCGAGCAGCATCGGCGTGCGCACGCCCTGCGGGCACAGGCACGAGACGCGGATTCCGCGCGCCTGGTAGTTCACCGCGAGCCACTCGGCGAACGCCACCGCGGCGTGCTTGGACACGGTGTAGGTCGCGGAGTCGACCTGCATCAGCAGGCCGGCGGCCGAGGCGGTGTTGAGCAGGTAGCCGCCGCCCTGCGCCAGCATGTGCGGGATCACCGCGCGCGCGGCGTAGAGGTGCGCCATGAAGTTGACGTCCATGGTGCGCCGCCAGGCCTCGAGCGGCGCATCGAGCCCGGAGCGCTCGATGATCCCGGCGTTGGAGCAGAAGAGATCGATCCGGCCGTGGCGCGCGATCACCGTCTCGACCAGGCGCCCGACCTGCTGCTCGCTCGACACGTCGCAGGCGATTCCCGCGTCAGCGGGAAGGTCGAGGTCGGCGGCGACCACCGCCCGCGCGCCCTCCGCGCTGAAGCGCTCGACCAGGGCCTTGCCGATGCCGCTCGCGCCTCCCGTGACCACACACACCTTGTCGCGCAGTTCCATCTCGCTTCCTCCTTGTCCAGCGGGCATTCTGGACGATTGCGCCCGCGGCGTATATCGTCGCCCCATTCCCACGATTAACGATTCGCCATGGCGGAACTGGTTCTGGTGCGGCACGCGCAAGCGGCCTTCGGCACCGACGATTACGACCGGCTGACCGAGCTCGGCCACCGGCAGGCGCGCTGGCTGGGCGAGTACTTCGCCGAGCGCGCGCTCGAGTTCGACCGCGTGGTGACCGGAAGCCTGCGCCGGCATCGCGAGACCCTGGCGGGAATCACCGAGGCCTTGCCCGGATTGCCCGCGGCCGAGACGTTTCCCGGGCTGGACGAGTACCACGCCGACGTCCTGCTCAAGGCGCATCTGGGCGGGCGCGGCCTGCCGCTTCCCGAGCACGCCGCCGACCGGCGCGGGCACTTCCGGGTGCTGCGCGAGGCGCTCTACGCCTGGGTCGACGGCACGCTCGCGGCCGATCGGCATCCGAGCTTCGCCGACTTCGAGGCGGGCGTGCGCCAGGCGCTCGAGGCCGCGCGCCACGGCGCCGAGCGGGTGCTGGTGGTGAGCTCGGGCGGTCCGATCTCGAGCGCGATCGGCGCGGTGCTCGGGGTCGCGCCGCGCACCGTGGTCGAGCTCAACCTGCAGACCCGCAACACGGGCGTGAGCGAGCTGCGCGCCGGCGCGCAGCGCGCGCACTGCGTGAGCTTCAACGCCGTGCCGCACCTCGAGCGGCGCGACCGGCGCGAGGCGATCACGCACTCCTAAGGGTGGAATTTCGGCGGGCGCTTCCCGAGGAAGGCGCCGATGCCTTCTCCGGCCTCCTCGCCGTGCAGCGCCTCGACGAAGAGCGCGCGCTCGAGCTCGAGGTGGCGGCTGTAGTCGTTGGTGTGCGCCTCATTTAGCAGCCGCTTGATGCGGCCGATGGCGCGCGTCGCGCCGCCGGCCAGCTGCGTTGCCCAGTCGAGCGCTTCGGCCAGCGCCTTGCCTTTGGGAGCGAGCCGGTTGACGACGCCGAGCTGCGCCAGCCGCGGCGCGGCGATGGCGGTGCCCGTCATGGCGATCTCGGCCGCGAGCTGCGGCGGCAGCGCGCGCGCGAGCGAGAAGCTGCCGTTGCCGTCGGGATTGAGGCCGACTTTGACGTAGGCGAGGGTGAACTGCGCATCCTCGGCGGCGACGATCAGGTCGCAGGCGAGCGCGATCGAGAAGCCGGCGCCCGCGGCGTGGCCTTCGACGGCGGCGATGATGGGCTTCGCGCACTGGCGCGCGGCGCGCACCAGCTCGTTCAGGCGTGTGATGCGGTCGAAGTGGTGCTGCTTTGGCTCGCTCGCGCGCGTCTCGTAGAGCGTCCTCAGGTCGCCGCCGGCGCAGAAATGCGCGCCCGCGCCCGACAGCACCACCGCGCCGACCGAGTCGTCGTCGGCGGCGAGCCTCAATTCGCGCGCGAGCGCCTGCGAGAATTCCGGCCGCAGCGCGTTGCGCTGCTCGGGGTTGTCGATGACCAGCGAAAGGGCGCGCCCGTGGCGCGCGGTGCCGATCTGCGCCGGACCGCTCACGTCCCTAGTGGATGCCGAGCGCGGCTTCGATGGTCCGCACCATCGCGACCAGGCGCGGGCCGATGTCGTCCTCGAGCTGGCCCTTCTTCAGCGCGAACGAGGGCACGCCGCAGTTGAAAGCGACGATCTCGCCGTCGACCGTACGCCGCATCGGCACCGCGACCGCCGAGACCTCGGGCCGCAGCTCGCCGACCGAAACGCAGAAGCCCTTGCCGCGGATGTCCTCGAGGCCCCTGTCGATCGAGGGGCGGAACTTGCGGTGCAGGTCGGGCTCCTTGACCTTGATCTGGTTCAGCACGGCGTCCCGCTCGGCCGGCGTGCAGGCGGCGAGGAACGCGCGCCCGATCGCGGCCTGCGCGATCGGCACCGCGGTGCCGATGTCGGGGAGCATCGTGAGCGCGTTGCCGTTGCGGGAGGACTCCACGTAGACCATGTTGAGGCGATCGCGAATGCCCATCGACACCGAGCCGTGGCAGTAGTCGGCCAGGTCCTTCATGAGCGGCCGCGCCACCTGGCGCACGCTCATCGAGGCGAGCAGCGGATAGCCGATCGACAGCACCGCCGAGCCGAGCTGGTACTTGCCCAGGCGCATGTTGTGGCGCAGGTAGCCGAGCTTGGTCAGGGTATAGGTCAGGCGCGAGACGGTCGGCTTGGGCAGCCCGGTGCGCACCGAGATCTCCTTGTTGCCGAGCATCGTCTCGAGCGGTGTGAAACAGCGCAGCACTTCGAGTCCGCGCGCCAGAGTGGTGGCAAACTGGCGGTCGCCCTCGTGCTCGTAGCTGTAGGGAGCCCCCGCATGGGATAGGGGGGCATTGGCCTCGGGTGCGCCCATCGCTTCGTCTCCTGAATCTTCGTTTTGTTGAACTGCGGGAGGGGGTTTCGCGTTTCGATATTCGTCCGCAGTCGAGTGGCATGTCAACTTAGTCATATCATATTTCGCATAGCAAAATTCCGAAGGAGCCCCCCATGAGCGCCTCCCCGTTCGATCTCGAAGGCAAAGTGGCCTTCGTCACCGGCTCCACCCGCGGTATCGGCAAGGCGATCGCCGCGGCGATGGCGCGCGCCGGCGCGAAGGTGGTCGTTTCCAGCCGCAAGGCCGACGCCTGCGAGGCGGTGCGGGCCGAATTCGAGGGCCAGGGCTGGCCGGTGATCGCCCAGCCCTGCAACGTCTCGCGCAAGGAGGATCTCCGGGCGCTGGTCGACAGGACGCTTTCGACCTGGGGCCGGATCGATATCGCGGTGGCCAACGCCGCCGCGAACCCGTACTACGGGCCGCTCGCGGGGCTGCCGGACGACGTCTTCGACAAGATCTTCGCCAACAACGTCAAGAGCGTGCTGTGGCTCGCCAACCTGACCCTGCCGGGGATGGCCGAGCGGGGCGGCGGCAGCTTCATCACGGTCGGCTCGATCGGCGGCATGAAGGCCAACACCGTGATCGGCGCCTACGGCATCTCGAAGGCCGCCGACCACCACCTGGTGCGCAACCTCGCGGCCGAGTGGGGGCCGAAGAACGTGCGCGTCAACGCGATCGCCCCGGGGCTGATCAAGACCGATTTCGCCCGCGCGCTGTGGGAGGACGAGGCGCGCAGAAAGGCGCGCGAGGCGATCACGCCGCTGCGCCGCCTCGGCGAGCCGGACGAGATCGGCGGCATCGCGGTGTTCCTGGCCTCGTCCGCCGCGTCGTTTATCACCGGCCAGGTGATCGTCGCCGACGGCGGGGTGACGGTCGTCTGAGCGCTGCGCTAGACTAGCCTGCTGCAAGGAGCCTGCCATGGACCTGAACTATTCCCCCGAAGAACTGGCGTTTCGCGACGAGGTGCGGGGTTGGCTGAACGCCAACCTGCCCGACGACCTGCGGCGCAAGGTGGCGCAATACGAGGAGCTCACGCGCGACGACCTGCTGCGCTGGCACAAGATCCTCGCGAAGAAGGGCTGGGTCGCGCCTTCGTGGCCGAAGGAGTGGGGCGGCACCGACTGGAACGTGGTGCAGCGCTACATCTTCGAGGAGGAATGCGGCTACGCCGGCACGCCGCCGCTGATTCCCTTCGGCCTGTCGATGTGCGCGCCGGTGCTGCTCAAGTTCGGCACCGAGGCGCAGAAGAAGCGCTTCCTGCCGCGCATCTACAACGGCGACGACTTCTGGTGCCAGGGGTATTCCGAGCCCGGCTCGGGGTCGGACCTCGCCTCGCTCAAGACCAAGGCGGTGCGCCAGGGCGACCACTACGTCGTCAACGGCCAGAAGATCTGGACCACGCTCGCGCATTACGCCGACTGGATCTTCTGCCTGGTTCGCACCGACTCGGGCGCGGCCAAGCGCCAGGAGGGCATATCGTTCCTGCTGTTCGACATGAAGACGCCCGGCATCACGGTGCGCCCGCTCGTCTTGATGGACGGCGGCCACGAGGTGAACGAAGTCTTCTTCGACGACGTCAAGGTGCCGGCGGAGAACCTGGTGTTCGAGGAAGGCAAGGGCTGGACGGTGGCCAAGTACCTTCTGGGACATGAGCGCATGAACACGGGCAGGATCGGCGCTTCCAAGCGCGAGCTGGCGAAGCTGAAGGAATTCGCCGCCGCGCAGACCCATCACGGCCGGCCGCTGATCGAGGACGTGCGCTTTCGCGACAGACTCTCGCGCGTCGAGGTCGAGCTCACTGCGCTCGAGATCACCAACCTGAGGTTCCTCGACCAGATGCGCCGCACCGGCAAGCCCCCGGGCGCGGACGTCTCGATGCTCAAGATCAAGGGCACCGAGATCCAGCAGGCGCTCTCCGAGCTGATGATGGAGGCGGCGGGGCCGCTCGCGCAGCCGTTCAAGCCCGTGGACGGAGGCGACGGCTTCGACGCCTTCACCGCTTCGCTCGCGCCGCGCTACTGCAACATGAGGAAGACCACCATCTACGCCGGCTCGAACGAGATCCAGCGCAACATCATCTCCAAGATGACTCTGGGCCTTTAGACATGAACTTCGACTACAACGAAGAGCAGCAGCTGCTAGCCGATTCGATCGGCCGCTTCATCTCCAGGGACTACGACTTCGAGGCGCGCAAGAAGATCGTCGCCTCGAAGGACGGCTGGAGCGCCAAGGTCTGGTCCACGTTCGCCGAGATGGGGCTCCTCGGCATCCCCTTCGACGCGGAGCTGGGCGGCTTCGGCGGCGGCGCGGTCGACCTTCTGAGCGCGATGGAGGCGATCGGCGAGGGGCTGGTGGTCGAGCCCTTCCTGCCGACGGTGGGCCTGGGCGCGCAGCTCGTCGCGCGCGCAGGCAGCGAGGCGCAGAAGAAGGCGATCCTGCCTGCGGTGATCGAGGGCAGGCTGAAGATGGCCTTCGCCCACACCGAGGCCGGCGCGCGCTACGAGCTGGCGCAGGTCGCCGCGAGCGCGAAGAAAACGGGCAAGGTCTGGGTGCTCGACGGCGAAAAGCACGTCGTCCTCGGCGCGCCGGCGGCCGACAAGCTGGTGGTCTCGGCGCGCACCGCGGGCAAGCCGGCCGACGCCAAGGGCATCAGCCTCTTCCTGGTCGACCGCGAGGCCGCGGGCGTGAGCCTGCGGCCGTACGTGACGGTCGACGAGACGCGCGCGGCGGACGTGATCCTCAAGGGCGTCGAGGTCGGCGACGACGCGCTGCTCGGCAAGCAAGGCGAGGCGCTCGCGCTGATCGAGGAGGTCGTCGATTTCGCCACCGCGCTCGTCTGCGCGGAAGCCGTGGGCGCGATGAAGCAGGCCAACGACGCCACGCTCGAGTACCTCAAGACGCGCAAGCAGTTCGGCGTGCCGATCGGGACCTTCCAGGCCCTGCAGCACCGCATGGTGGACATGGTGATCGACGCCGAGCAGGCGCGCTCGATGGCCTACCTCGCCTGCGCCAAGGTCGACGGGGAGAAGAACCCGGAGGAGCGCAAGCGCCTGGTCTCGGCGGCCAAGGTCAAGGTCGCCGACGCCTGCCGCCGCGTCAGCCAGGAGGCGATCCAGCTGCACGGCGGCATGGGAATGACCGAGGAGCTCAAGGTGAGCCACACTTTCAGGCGGCTGACCGTGATCGCGCAACAGTTCGGCGACGCCGGACACCACCTCGAGCGCTTCGCCGCGCTCGATCGGAGCTGAGATGGCAACCAACAAGGCATGGACGCTCGCCAGCCGCCCGAGCGGGGCGGTGAGCGAGGACAACTTCAAGCTGGTCGAGTCCGAGGCGCCGCGGCCGAAGGACGGCGAGGTGCTGGTCAGGAATCAGTGGCTGTCGCTCGACCCGTACATGCGCGGACGGATGAACGACGTCAAGTCCTACGTGCCGCCGGTACAGATCGGCGAGGTGATGGTCGGACAGACCGCGGGCGAAGTCGTGGAGTCCAAGCACCCGAAGTTCAAGGCCGGCGACACGGTGCTCGCGGCCGGCTGGCAGCTCTACAGCTGCATGAAGGGCGAAGACCTTCCCAGGGTGGACGCGAACCGCGCCCCGCTGTCCTACTACCTCGGCGTGCTCGGTATGCCCGGTATGACGGCGTACTTCGGCCTCAAGGAGATCGGCGCGCCCAAGCCCGGCGAGACCGTGGTCGTGTCCGCGGCCTCCGGCGCGGTCGGCAGCGTGGTGGGTCAGCTCGCCAAGATCGCCGGCTGCCGCGTGGTGGGCATCGCGGGCGGACCGCAGAAGTGCGACTACGTGGTGAAGGAGCTCGGGTTCGACGCCTGCGTCGACTACAAGGCCGGGAACCTCTACCGCGACTTGCGAGAAGCCTGTCCCAAGGGGGTCGACGTGTACTTCGAGAATGTCGGCGGCGAGATCCTCGACACCATGCTGAGAATCATGAACATGTTTTCGCGCATCATCGTGTGCGGCATGATCGCCGAGTACAACCTCACCGAGCCCTACGCGCACAAGAACCTGCGTTCCGTGCTGGTCAACCGGATCAAGATGCAGGGCATGATCGTGTTCGACTGGAAGGACCGCTACGCCGAAGGCATCGAAGCGCTGGCGGGCCACCTCGCGCAGGGCAAGCTGAAATACCGCGAGTCGGTGGTCGAGGGGATCGAGAACGCGCCCAAGGGCTTCATCGCGCTCCTCAAGGGAGGCAACTTTGGAAAGCAGCTCGTCAAGCTCGCCTGAGCCCGCGGCGGGCAACCTCGAGTACGTGGGCTTCTGGAAGCGCCTGATCGCGTTCCTGATCGACGTCTTCATCCTGACCGTGATCTCGGTGCCGCTGCTGCTCGCGATCTACGGCCGCTCGTATCTCAAGCTCGTGCACGAGACCGGCGGCATCGCCGGCTTCTGGGACTTCATGATCCAGTACGTCCTGCCGACGGTCGCCGTGATCGTGTTCTGGCGCTACCGCGGCGCGACGCCGGGCAAGATGGCGATCTCGGCCAGGATCGTCGACGCGAAGACCGGCGGACGGCCCTCGACCGCGAGGCTGGTGGTGCGGTATTTCGCCTACATCGTCTCGACGCTGCCGTTGTTCTTGGGGTTTATCTGGATCGGCATCGACAAGCGCAAGCAGGCGTTTCACGACAAGATCGCAGGCACCGTGGTGGTATACGACAATGATTGAGCTCTACACCTGGCCGACGCCCAACGGGCACAAGGTCCACATCATGCTGGAGGAGACCGGGCTGCCCTACCGGGTGCACCCGATCGACATCGGCGCGGGCGACCAGTTCAAGCCCGAGTTCCTCAGGATCTCGCCCAACAACAAGATGCCGGCGATCGTCGACACCGACGGGCCGGACGGCGCCGGGCCGTTCGCGCTTGCGGAGTCGGGGGCGATCCTGTTCTACCTCGCCTCCAAGACCGGCAGGTTCCTGCCCGGGGACCTGCGCCAGCGCTGGCAGGTGATGCAGTGGGTGATGTTCCAGATGGGACACATCGGGCCGATGCTGGGCCAGGCGCACCACTTCCTCGGCTACGCGCCGGAGAGAATCGAGTACGCGATGAACCGCTACAAGAACGAGGCGAACCGCCTCTACGGCGTGCTCGAGCAGCGCCTGGGCGAGTCGAAGTTCCTCGCCTGCGAGGAGTACACGATCGCCGACATGGCGACCATGCCGTGGCTGCGCTTTCCCGAGCGCCAGGGCGTGGACATCGAGGAGTATCCGCAGGTAAAGCGCTGGCGCGACGGCATCGCCGCGCGCCCCGCGGTGCAGCGCGCATTGCAGGTGCTCGCCGACCGGCGCCGCACCGGCGAGATGACCAAGGAGCAGAGGGAAAACATGTTCGGAGCGGCACAATATGCAAGGCGCTGAATTGAAGGGAAAGGTCGCCTGGATCACCGGCGGCGGCTCCGGCATCGGCCTCGCCGGCGCGAAGGCGCTCGCCGCGGCCGGCGCGCACGTGGTCATCTCAGGGCGCACGGCGAGCTCCAACGAGAGCGGCCTGGCCGAGCTGAAGAAGCTCGGCAGCGCGGAAGCGACGCTGCTCGACGTCGGCGACCGCGCCGCGGTGGAGAAGACCGCGGCGGAGATCGAGAAGCGCCACGGTCGCATCGACATCCTGGTGACGAGCGCCGGCACCAACATCGGCGGCGGCAAGCGCAACCTCAAGACCATGTCGCCCGAGGGCTGGGACGACGTGGTGCGGATCAACCTGAACGGCCTCTTCTACTGCTGCTACGCCGTGCTGCCCGGCATGCGCGCGAGGCAGGACGGCCTCATCATCAACATCTCCTCGTGGGCCGGACGCTACGCCCTGCCGCTCACCGGACCGGCGTACAACGCGACCAAGCGCGCGGTGATCGCGCTCACCGAGTCGATCAACATCGAAGAGCACGACAACGGCATCCGCGCCACCTCGATCCTCCCGGGCGAAGTCGCGACGCCGATCATGGTGAAGCGCCCCGTCCCGCCTTCCAAGGAAACGCTCGCGCGCATGTCCCAGCCGGAGGATTTCGGCAAGGCGATCCTGTTCATCGCCACCATGCCCGCGCGCACCTGCGTCAACGAGATCATCATCAGCCCGACCGCGAACCGTCTGCTTCCGCGCGGAATCGAAGAACCCAAGACTTGATCTTCTTTCGCGTCGCGCTGCCGTTCATCGCGGGGTTCTTCGTCTCGTACATGTACCGCGCGGTGAACGCGGTGCTGGGGCCGACGCTCGCGGCCGAGTTCGGGCTCACCGCCGGCGGGCTGGGGCTGCTCACCAGCATGTACTTCCTGGCGTTCGCGCTGTTTCAGCTGCCGCTCGGGCTGCTGCTCGACCGCTTCGGGCCGCGGCGGGTGAACGCGACGCTGCTGCTCCTCGCGGCGGCGGGCGGCGCCTGGTTCGCCTCGGCGCACTCGGCGGTCGAGGCGATCGCCGCGCGCGGCCTGATCGGGCTCGGGGTGTCGGGCTGCCTGATGTCGACGATCCTCGCCTTCGTGCTCTGGTACCCGCCCGCGAAGCTCGCCACCATGAACGGCGTCGCCTTCGCCTCGGGCGCGCTCGGCTCGATCACGGTGAGCGTGCCGCTCGAGATGCTGCTGCGGGTCTGGCCCTGGCGCGAGGCGTTCATGCTGCTGGTGGGCGCGACGCTCGCCGTGAGCCTGACGCTGTGGTTCTGGGTGCCGGAGCGCAGCGCGCGCCCGAGCGGCGCGACCCTGGCCCAGCAGCTGCGCGGAATGGCGGTGCTGGTCGCCGACCGCGGCTTTCGCCGCATCGCGCTCGCGATGGCGGCGAGCCAGATCGCGGCGATGGCGCTGCAGACGCTGTGGATGGCGACCTGGCTGCGCGACGTCGCCGGCTACACCCCGTCCGAGGTGGCCGAGGGTCTGATGGCGGCGAACGTGGCGATGATCTGCGGCTACCTCGGCTTCGGCCGGGCGGCGGACTATCGCGCGCGCCACGGCAAGACCGTCCTGCCCCTGCTCGCCGGCGGGCTCGCGCTCGCATCGGCGAGCCTCTTCCTGCTCGCGCTCGGCACGCGCACCTGGTGCATGCTGCTGTGGTGCACCTTCGTCGGCGGCAGCACCGCGATCGTGCTCTCCTTCTCGCTCCTCTCGCGCCGCTATCCGAAGGAAATGGTCGGGCGCGCGAACACCGGCGTCAACGTCTTCGGCTTTTCCGGGATGTTCCTCGGCCAGTGGGGCATCGGCGCCGTGCTCGACCTCTGGCCGCAGAGCGCCACCGGCTACGACCCGGCGGCCTACACCTGGGCCTTCGGCATCGCCTGGGCGATCCAGTTCTGCGGCCTGGTGTGGATCTGGACCGGCCGGCGGCTGGTCGAGGAAAAAGAAAAAGGGGCCAGGCTCGGATTCAGCTCTTGAATCCGAGCCTGGCCCCTTTTTCCAGCTAGGCCTTTCTAGCCCGCACGGTGCCGATCGCCTTGGCGACCAGGCTGCCGTCCTCGTTCTTCGCCTCGCCTTCGACGAAGATGATGCTGCGGCCGTTCTTCAGCACCCGCGCTTCGGCGAGGAGCTTCGGGCCGGTGCCGGCGCCGATGAAGCTGGTGCTCAGGTCGATCGTCACCACGCCGGTCGAGTCGGGGTGCAGCGTCCGGGCGGCGGTGCACAGGGCGACGTCGAGGAGCGTCATGATGACGCCGCCGTGCGCGGTGCCGAAGCTGTTGCTCATGTGAGGCTCGAGCGCGAGCGACAGGCGCGCGGTGCCTTCGCCGAGCGCGTCGGTCTTCAGGCCGAGGTGGGCGATGAAGGGAATCTTCTTCTGGTACTCGCGCGCGAATTTGGTGTCGTGCGTCATATCAGGCCGGCGCCGCCGTCGACCGCGATCGCCTGGCCGGTGATGTGGCGCGAGGCCTCCGACGCCAGCAGCACCGCGAGCCCCTTGAGATCCTCCTCGCCGCCCAGGCGCTTCGTCGGCGTCAGCTCGGCCACCATCTTGCCGGCCGTGTCGAGTGTGCCCTTGGTCATCTTGGAAGGAAAGAACCCCGGGCAGATCGCGTTCACCGTGATGCCGTGCTCGCCCCACTCCACGGCGAACTGGCGCGTCAAGCCCACCACGCCGTGCTTGGTCGCGTTGTAGGCGATGGTGCGCACCACGCGCGGGTCGCTCGCCATCAGGCCGGCCACCGAGGCGACGTTGACGATGCGGCCCCACTTGGCCGGGATCATCGACTTCTTCGCGATCTGCTGCGAAATGAGGAAGGTGCCGGTGAGGTTCAGGTTCACCAGCTTGTCCCAGGCCTCGAGCGGGTGGTCCTCGGCCGGCGCGCCCCAGGTGGCGCCGGCGTTGTTGACCAGGATGTCGACCTTGCCGAACTGCTTCAGCACGGCGTCGGCCAGCGGGACGATCTGCTCGCGCCTGCCCATGTCGCAGACGTGGGGCGCGGCCTCGATCCCCTGCTTGGCGAGGTGCGCCACCGCCGCGTCGAGCTCGTCCTTCTTGCGCGCGGTCAGCGCGACCCTGGCGCCCATCTCGCCCAGCGCCTCGGCGATCTGCAGGCCGAGGCCGCGCGAGCCGCCGGTCACGATCGCGACGCGCCCCGAGAGGTCGAACAGCTTCTTGACGCTCATGCGCTTCTCCTTCGCAAGGGGAGCCGAAATTCTAGCCGAATTGGTACACTGCGCGTTTTTTTGGAATTCGCGTGCAACTGATCTGCCTCGATCTCGAAGGCGTACTGGTCCCGGAGATCTGGATCGAAGTCTCGAAGCGCACCGGCATCGCGGCGCTCGCGCGCACCACGCGCGACGAGCCCGACTACGACAAGCTGATGCGCTACCGGCTCGACTTGCTGCGCCACCACGGCCTGCGGCTCTCGGACCTCCAGCAGGTGATCGCGACGATGGCGCCGCTCACGGGCGCATCGACGTTTCTCGACGCGCTGCGCGCGCGCTACCAGGTGGTGATCCTTTCGGACACCTTCTACGAGTTCGCCGGCCCGCTGATGCGTCTGCTGGGCCGGCCGACGCTGTTCTGCCATGAGCTCGAGGTCGGCGCGGACGGCTACGTGGCCGGCTACCGCCTGAGGATGGCGGACCCGAAGCGCGCCGCGGTGCGCGCCTTCAAGGGACTGGGTTTCCGCGTGATCGCGGCGGGCGATTCATACAACGACACCGCGATGCTCGAAGAGGCCGACGCCGGAATATTCTTCCGCCCGCCGGCGTCGATCGCGGAGCAGTTCCCGCAGTTCGCCGTCACGCAGACCTACGCCGAGCTCGAGGCGGCGATCGCCGAAGCGATCTAGGGCATTTTCTTCTTCAGGTACGCAAGCAAGTCGTCCAGTGTGACGAGCTTTGCGTAGTCGGCCTCGGGGATGTCGACCTTGAGGCGCTCGTGCAGCGCAACGAGGAAGTTCAGCCAGTCCATCGAATCGAGGTCGACCTGGTTGCGCAGCGGCTTGTCGGCGCGCAGCTCGCCGGGCTCGAGCTCCGGCGCGATCGTAGTCATGACCTCCAGCACCTGGGATTTGAGCTCTTCGGGCTTCACAGTTCCTCCGGTCTTTGCAGCTGTTCGCGCAGCGCCGCGAGAAAGCGCGCGCCGCGGTGGCCGTCGCTCGCGCGGTGGTCGCCCGAGAGCGTCGCGGTGACTACGGGCGCAGCGCGCAGCGCGCCGTCCTCGGCCCAGGCCCGCTCGGCGATGCGCCCGAACCCGACCAGAGCCACCTGCGGCGGGTAGATGACCCCGTACACGGCCTCGACGCCCTGCTCGCCGAGGTTGGTGACGGTGATCGTGGGGTCCGACATCTCCGAGCTGCGCAGCGAACCCGCGCGCGCGCGCTTGACGAGGTCCGCCAGCGCGCGCATCAGGTCTTCAAGGCCGCGCTCGTCGACGTCGTGGATCGCGGGCGCCACCAGCCCGCCCTGGCGCAGCGAGATCGCGACGCCGACGTGGATCCCGGCGCCGGGCCGGAACGCGCCGTCGCGCCAGAAGCCGTTCAGCTCGGGAAACTGGCGCAAGGTCAGGGCGACCGCCTTGAGCTGCAGCGCGCCCATCAGCACGCGCTCGGTGACCGGGCGCGCCTCGTTCGCGCGCGCCAAGTGCTCGAGCGCCTTGTGCATCGGAATCGTCTCGGCCAGGTAGTAGTGCGGGATCTCGCGCTTGGAGCGGCTCATCGCCGCGCCGATCGCCTTGCGCATCTCCAGTTGGCGGTCGACAGCGGGTGAGGGCGCGGGCGCGGGCGCGGCGGGTGCGGGTTTCTTTGCGGGCGTGGGTTTCTTCGCGGTTTTCTCAACGTCCTCGAGCGTCACCGCGCCGTGCGGTCCGGTACCGGTGACCTTGTCGATGTCGACATCGAGCTCGTGCGCGCGCTTGCGCGCCGCGGGGGACGCAGGCTTGCGAAGGGAAGGGGGAACCGCCTTGGCACGGGCAGGTTTTGGCGCAGGAGCAGGAGCAGGGGCAGAAGGCGGGACAGCGACCGCCTCACCGGCGCCGCTCAGCTTCGCCATCACGGTTCCGACCGGGATCGTCTCGCCTTCCTTGGTGATCAGCTCCTCGACGACGCCGTCGTGCCAGACCTCGACGTCGACCGCCGCCTTCGAGGTGTCGACCACCGCGATCACCTGGCCGCGCTTGACTGCGTCGCCGGGCTTGACCTTCCACTCGAGCAGCTTGCCCTCGTCCATGTCGGCGCCCAGCGATGGCAGCTTGAACTCCGTCATCCGAACAGTCCTTTCGCCGCGGCGACGATCTTCTCCGGCTGCGGCAGCGCCGCCTGTTCCATGTGCCTGGCGTACGGCATCGGCACTTCCTCGCTGCACACGCGCGCGAGCGGCGCGTCGAGCTCGTAGAAGGCCTGCTCGACGATCCTCGCCATCAGCTCGCCGGCGAGGCTGCCCGTCTTCCAACCCTCGTCGACGATCACGGCGCGGCGGCACTTGGCGACCGAGGCCATGATCGTCTTGTCGTCGAGCGGCCGCAGCACCCGCAGGTCGACGACCTCGGCGTCGATGCCGTCCTTGGAGAGCATGTCGGCCGCCTGCAGCGTCTTGGGCAGCGACCCGCCGTAGGTGATCAGGCTCACCGCGGTACCGGGCTTTCTGACCATTGCGGACTTGATGTCCGCGGACCATGGCTCGGGCAGCTCGCCCTGCATGTTGTAGAGCTCGGCGTGCTCGAAGATCACCACCGGGTCGGGGTCGGCGAGCGCCGGCGCGAGCATGCCGCGCGCGTCCTCGACGGTGGCCGGCGCGAGCACCTTGATGCCCGGGATGTGGGCGTACCAGTTCTCCAGGCTGTGCGAGTGCTGCGCGCCGATCTGGCGCCCGGCGCCGGTTGCCATGCGGATCACCAGCGGCACCGAGAACTGCCCGCCCGACATGTGGCGGTAGAGCGAGGCGGTGTTGACGATCTGGTCGAGCGCGAGCAGGCTGAAGTTGACCGTCATCACTTCGACGATCGGGCGCATGCCGCCGAGCGCGGCGCCGATGCCGGCGCCGGTGAAGCCGAGCTCGGAGAGCGGCGTGTCGCGGATGCGCTCGGGCCCGAACTCCTCGAGGAAGCCCTTGGAAACCGCGTAGGAGCCGCCGTACTTGCCGACGTCCTCGCCCATCAGGAACACGCGCGGGTCCTTGGTGAGCGCCTCGTGATGCGCCTCGCGCAGCGCCTCGCGGAAGGAGATCTTCCTCATTGCGCGGTCACGTCCTTGAGCAGGTCCTCGACCGGCTCCCAGCTGCCGGCCTCGGCGAAGGCCACCGCGTCCTCGACTTCCTTGGCCACCTCGGCGTCGAGCGCGAGGAACTGCTTCTCGGTCAGCTTGTTCTCGGCCTTGAGCCGGTTCGTGAAGGTGTGCAGCGGCCCGCGCGTCTTCCACTCCTCGATCTCCTTCTTATCGCGGTACAGATCGGGATCGAACATCGAGTGCGCGCGGTAGCGGTAAGTCTGGAACTCGACGAAGAACGGCCCCTTGCCCTCGCGCACGTGCTGCTGCGCCTTCTTCGCCGCCTCGTGCACGGCGACGATGTCCTGGCCGTCGACCTTCGCCGTCGGCACGCCGTAAGAGGCCGCCTTCGCGCACAGGTCGGTCTGCGACTCGGAGCGCGCGAGCGCGGTGCCCATCGCGTAGAGATTGTTCTCGCAGCAAAAGAGCGCCGGTACCTTCCACAGCGCGGCGAGGTTGATCGCCTCGTGGAAGGCGCCCTCGGCCATCGCCCCCTCGCCGAAGAAGCACGCGGTGACGCGCTCGACCTGCTGCAGCTTGTCGGCGAGCGCGAGGCCGACCGCGAGCGGCAGGCCGCCGGCGACGATCGCGTTGCCGCCGTAGAGGCGCAGCTTCGCGTCGAACAGGTGCATCGAGCCGCCGCGGCCGCGCGAGCAGCCTTCGCGCTTGCCGTACATCTCCGCGAGGATGGTGCGCATCGGCATGCCGCGCAGCAGCGCGTGGCCGTGCTCGCGATAGGTGGCGACGATGTTGTCCTCGGCCTCGAGCGCGTGGAGCGCGCCGGTGGCGACCGCCTCCTCGCCGATGTACAGGTGCAGGAAGCCGCGGATCTTCTGCTCGCCGTAGAGCTCGGCGGCGCGCTCCTCCATGCGCCGGATGCGCAGCATGTCGCGCACCATCGCGAGCGCGAGCTCGGGCTGCCAGGGAACCGGGCCGGCGGGCGGCGCAGGAACGGTCATTCGGACTCCAGGGTCGAGGTGTCGCCCTCGGGCAGGCCCAGCTCGCGCGCCTTCAGCAGGCGCCGCATGATCTTGCCGCTGCGCGTCTTGGGCAGCGAGGGCTTGATTTCTATCTCCTTGGGTGCCACGGCCGCGCCGAGGCGCTTGCGAGCGTGGCCAAGCAGTTCCCTTTGGAGTTTTTCCGATGGAGAAAATCCTTCCTTGAGAGAGACAAAAGCCTTGACCATTTGGCCTACCACCGGGTCGGGTATGCCGATCACGCCCGCTTCGGCCACCGCGGGGTGCTCCATCAGCGCGCTCTCGACCTCGAACGGGCCGATCAGGTGGCCGGCCGACTTGATCACGTCGTCGGCGCGGCCGACGAACCAGTAGTAGCCGTCGGCGTCGCGCTTGGCGAGATCGCCGCTCAGGTACCAGCCGTCGCGGAAGCACTTGCGGTAGCGCTCGTCCTCGTGCAGGTAGCCGCGGAACATCGACGGCCAGCCGGATCGGAGCGCGAGTTCGCCCTCTTCGTCGGGGTTCTTGACGAATTCGATTCCGGTTTCCGTGCGGTGAACAATATCCGCTTCCACTCCCGGCACCGGCATCCCCATCGAGCCGGGCTTGACGTCGAGCGCGGCGAAGTTGGAGATCATGATGCCGCCGGTTTCGGTCTGCCACCAGTTGTCGTGGATCGGCAGCCCCAGGGTCTCCTCGCCCCACCACACCGCTTCCGGGTTGAGCGGCTCGCCGACGCTGGCGACGAACCTGAGCGCGGGATAGCTGCGCTTTTGCGCGAGCTCGGCGCCGGTCTTCATCAGCATCCGGATCGCGGTCGGCGCGGTGTACCAGACCGAGACCTTCTGCTCCTCGAGGATGCGGTACCAGCGCTCGGCGTCGAACTCCGCCTCGTCCACCACGCTGGTGACCCCGTGGAGCAGGGGCGCGATGATGCCGTAGGAGGTGCCGGTGACCCAGCCCGGGTCGGCAGTGCACCAGAAGACGTCGTCCGGATGCAGGTCGAGCGCGTAGCGCCCGGTGACGTAGTGCGTCAGCACCGCGCCGTGCACGTGCACCGCGCCCTTGGGCCGGCCGGTGGTGCCGCTGGTGAAGTGCAGCAGCGCCATGTCCTCGGGCCCCGTGCGCGCCGTCTCGAATGTCTCGGAGGCCCCGTCCATCAGGCGCGCGAACTCCGGCGTGTCGACCTCGAGCACGTGCTCGAGCGTCGGCAGCTCGGCGCGGACCTTCGCGACCTTGCGCCGGTAGAGCTCGCTGGTGGTGACCAGCACCTTGCCTTCGCCGAGCTTGACCCGGGTCGCGATCGGCTCGGGACCGAAGGCGGAAAAGAGCGGCGAGACCACGCTGCCGTTCTTCAGGGCGCCGAGCGCGGCGATGTAGAGCTCGGGGATCCGCCCCGACAGCACGAACACCCGATCGCCCGGGCCGACGCCCAGGCTCTTCAACAGGTTGGCGAAGCGGCTGGTGAGGCGCGAGAGCTCGGCGTAGGTGACGTCGCGCTGCGCGCCTTCGGCCGAGAGAAAGCGGAAGGCGACCTTACGGCTCCCCGCATGGCGCTCGACCGCCTCGTGGGCGATGTTCAGCCCGCCGCCCGGCAGGCCCTCGAGCTCGCGCCGCGCCGCTTCCCAGCTGAAGCTCTTGCGTATCGCGGCGTAATCGACCAGGTTAGGCGCGACGGCCTGGCCGCCGGCGCGCTTGTGAATGACACGCGGCCGATCCATGAGGGCAGCCTAGCCCGCTGCGGGCGGAGCCGTTTGACCGGGGTCAAACGGCGGCGAGGGCCTACTGCTTCAGCTGCAGCGACTTGTACTCGAGGAACTCTTCCAGCCCGTAGGTGCCCGCCTCGCGGCCGTGTCCCGACTGCTTGAAGCCGCCGAAGGGGGCGTTCATGTTGAACGCGCCGCCGTTGACGTCGACCTGACCGGCGCGGATGCGGCGCGCGACCTTCTGCGCGCGCGCCTCGTCCTTGCCCCAGACCGCGCCCGCCAGTCCATAGGGCGTGTCGTTGGCGATGCGGATCGCCTCGTCCTCGTCCTTGTAGGTGATGATCGAGAGCACCGGGCCGAAGATCTCCTCCTGCTCGATGGTCGAGCCGGGCTTGACCTTGCCGAATACCGTCGGCTTGACGAAGTAGCCCGCCGGAACGTTGTCCGGGGTTTCCGCCCCGCCGGCGAGCAGCTCGGCGCCCTCCTCCACGCCCTTGCGGATGTAGGCGCGCACCCGCTCGAGCTGCGCCGCCGAGGCGAGCGGCCCGAGCTTGGTCGTCTCGGCGAGCGGATCGCCGAGGGTGAAGCCGTTGGCGACCTCGGCGGCGATCTTCTTCGCTTCCTCGTACTTCGACTCGGGCACCAGCATCCGCGTCAGCGCGGTGCAGGTCTGGCCGGAATTGAGGTAGCAGCCGTTGACGGTGCTCTTCACCGCGACCGCGAGGTCGGCGTCGTCGAGGACGACCGAGGGCGACTTGCCGCCGAGCTCGAGCGCGACGCGCTTGACGCCCTGCGCGGCGACTTCCGATATGCGTTTTCCGGCTCGCGTGGAGCCGGTGAACGAGATCATGTCGACGTCGGGGTGGCGCACCAGCGCCTCGCCCACCGTCTGGCCGAAGCCCGTCACCAGGTTGAACACGCCCTTGGGCAGTCCCGCCGCCTCGATCACCTCGGCCAGCGCGAAGGCGTTGAACGGCGCGACCTCGGAGGGCTTGAGCACCACCGTGCAGCCGGCCGCGAGGGCGGGCGCGACCTTGAGCGCGATCTGGTGCAGGGGATAGTTCCACGGCGTGATCGCGACCACCACTCCCACCGGCTCGCGGGTGACGAGCGAATTGCCGACGCGCTCCTCGAACTTGAAGCCCCTGACCAGCTTGGCGAAGTTCGCGAAGTTCGCGATCGGCAGGCCGACCTGGATGCGGTTGGCGAGCTTGAGCGGCATGCCGACCTCGTGCGCGATGGTGCGGGCGACTTCGTCGGCTCGCGCCTTGAGCCCGGCGGAGATCTTGTCCAGGAATTCGGCGCGTTGCTCGACCGGCGTCTGCGACCAGGCCTCGAGCGCGCCGCGAGCGGCTTTCACCGCTGCGTCGGCGTCCGGCTCACCGCCTGCGGGCACCCACCCCATGACCTCGCCGGTGCCTGCGTTGTGGACGTCGATCGCTTCCTTGCCGGTCGGGGCGACCCACTGGCCGCCGATGTAGAACTTGTCGCGCACGAGCATCTGGACCTCCTTGTCGAGAGGCGTATTTTAGCCGAGGGGCCGCGCTATACTCCGCGGCAGGATCGGACAAGGGGATATATCGCATGGCGCAATCCGCACGGGCGGTGATATGCCGGGAGTTGAACAAGCCGGTGGTGGTCGAGTCGATCACGGTCGACCCGCCCCAGCGCGGCGAAGTGATGGTGAAGCTGGGCGCCTGCGGCGTCTGTCACTCGGATCTTTCGGCGACCAACGGCACCATTCCCCTGCCGCCGCCGCTGGTTCTCGGCCACGAGGCCGCCGGCGAGGTGATCGCGGTGGGCGAAGGCGTCACGGGGCTCGCCGTCGGCGACCACGTGGTCTCGTCGTTCATCTACATGTGCGGCAAGTGCCGGTTCTGCTCGATGGGCCGGCCGGTGCTGTGCGTCGACCAGGGCAAGGCGCTGACCACGCTGCCGGACGGCACGCTGCGCACCAAGGACGCGCAGGGTAAGCCGCTGAACATCTTCTCGGGCTGCGGGGTGATGGCCGAGTACGCGACGCTCTCCGTCGACAACGTGGTCAGGATCGACCCCAAGATCCCCTTCGACCGCGCGGCGCTGGTCGGCTGCGCGGTGACCACCGGCGTCGGAGCCGTCTTCAACACCGCGCGGGTCGTTCCGGGGGCGAGCGTGGCGGTGTTCGGCTGCGGCGGAGTGGGCCTGAACGTGATCCAGGGCGCGGCGATCGCCGGCGCCGGGCGCATCGTCGCGATCGACTCGATGGAGTCCAAGCTCGAGATGGCGAAGAAGTTTGGCGCCACCGACGCGCTGCTGGCGAAGCCGGGCGAGGATCTGACCAAGCCGCTCAAGAAGCTGACTGGCGGCGGCGCCGACTACGCCTTCGAGTGCGTCGGCAGCGGCGAGCTGGCGGGGGCGGCCTACAAGGCGGTCGGACGCGGCGGCGTCGCGGTGGTGGTCGGGGTGGCCAAGCCCGGCGACTCGACCTCGGTGCGCACGATGACGCTGCCGTTCGAGGAGAAGACGCTGACCGGCAGCTACTTCGGCTCGTGCGTGCCGCGGGTGGACTTCCCGCGGCTGCTCGGACTCTACCAGCAGGGCAAGCTCAAGCTCGACGAGCTGATCACGCGGCGCTACTCGATCGAGGAAGCGCCGCAGGCGTTTGCAGACCTGGAGTCCGGCAAGAACGCCCGCGGCGTGATCGTGTTCTGAGATGGGCGCAGGGGGACCGGCGACGGGGCGCATCCTGGTCGTCGACGACCAGCGCACCAACGTCGAGCTGATGGCGGACCTGCTGCGCCAACAGGGCTACGAGGTCCGCACCGCCCTGGACGGAAAGCAGGCGCTGGAGATCGTGCAGCGGGAGCCGCTCGACCTGGTGGTGTCCGACATCATGATGCCGGGCGTCGACGGCTACGAGCTGTGCCGCAGCGTTCGCGCGAGCACGCAGACGGCGTTGCTGCCGGTCGTGCTGGTGACTTCGCTCGATCCCCAGGCCGAGCGCGTCAAGGGGATCGAGGCCGGGGCCGACGACTTCCTCTCCAAGCCGGTCAACTGGACCGAGCTGTTCGCGCGCGTGCGCTCGCTGCTGCGGGTCAAGGCGCTTCAGGACGAAGTGCGGCGCCAGGCCGAGGCGCTGCGCGGCTGGAACGCGAAGCTCGAAGAGCGCGTCGGCCAGCAGGTGACGGCGATCCAGCGCCTCGGGCGGCTGAAGCGCTTCTTCTCGCCGCAGGTCGCCGACGCCATCGTCGCCGGCGGCGAGGAGATCCTGCGCCCGCACCGGCGCGAGATCACCGCGGTGTTCCTCGACCTGCGCGGCTTCACCGCGTTCACCGACCGCGCCGATCCCGAGGAGGTGCTCGAGCTGCTGCGCGCCTACCACGGCACGCTGGGGCACATCGTCGCCGAGCACGGCGGCACGCTCGAGCACTTCGCCGGCGACGGCGTGATGATCTTCTTCAACGACCCGTTCCCGGTCGAGCGCGCCGCGGAGCGCGCGGTGCGCATGTCGCTCGCCCTGCAGCGGGCTTTCGCGCCGATCGCGCAGGCCTGGGCGAAGCTCGGGCAGGAAGTCGGCCTCGGCATCGGCATCGCCCAGGGCGAGGCGACGCTGGGCGTGATCGGCTTCGAGCAGCGCTGGGAATACGCCGCGATCGGCAACGTGCCGAACCTCGCGGCGCGCCTGTGCGGCGAGGCGAAGGCCGGCGAGATCATCGTCGACGCCCAGACCGAATCGGACCTCGCGCCGCTCG
>CAZLUX010000028.1:0-21275 GCA_964562815.1 uncultured Enterobacteriaceae bacterium | reverse complement strand
TCGACGCTCAGGTAGCGGTCTTCGCCCGCGGCGCGCACGGCGTCGAGCAGGTCCTTCGCGCTCGAGCTCTCGAGGTCGCGCAGCGGCAGCCAGCCGGGCGGCTCGTCGTCGGTGCAGGCGAGGATGCCGCGCGCGCGCAGCGCATCGAGCACGGCGTCCACGGCGTGCATCGGCATGCGCAGCGCCTGCGCCAGCTCGTCGGCGCTCCAGGGCGACGCGCCGTCGAGCAGCCTGCGCGCGATCAGGCTCATGATCACCAGCGCGAGCCGCTCGCGCATGCGGTTCGACAGGCGCGGCTGGCCGGCCCTGGCCACCAGGTGCTCGGGGTGTTGGACGTAGAACGACACCGCGGCGCCGAACAGCAGGATCAGCCAGCTCAGGTACAGCCAGAGCATGAACAGGATCAGGATCGCGAAGCTGGAATAGATCGCGGCGTAGCGGGTGGAGGAAGCCGCGAACAGGGCGAAAGCCCAGCCGGCCGACTGCCACAGGATCCCGCCGACCAGGCCGCCGGCGAGCGCCGGGCCGAGCCGAACGCGGGTGTTGGGGATGAAGGTGTAGACGAAGGTGAAGGCGCCGATTACCAGCACGTAGGGCAGCAGGTGCCCGACCTGCAGCGCTAGCCAGCCGATCGCCTGCACCTCGAGCACGCTGCGCACCACGCGCATGCTCGCCGCGGTGGCGGTGATGCCCATGGCCGAGAACACCAGCAGCGGGCCGACCAGAAGCGCCGAGAGGTAGCGGCTGAAGCGCTCGCCGATGCCGCGCGCGCGGCTCACGTGCCAGACGTAGTTGAACGCCTCCTCGATCTTCTGCACCAGCGAGACCGCGGTGTACAGCAGCAGCGCGAGGCCGACCGAGCCGAGCACGCCGACGTTGATGTTCTCGATGAACTGGATGATGCGCTCGGTGATCTCGACGCCTTTTTCTCCCAGCGGCTCGAGGAAGCCGAGCAGCGCCGGCTGCATCTGGTTGTAGACGCCGAAGGCCTTCAGCACCGAGAAGCTGAGCGCGAGCAGCGGAACGAGCGACAGCAGCGTGGTGTAGACCAGCCCCATCGCGCGCAGCGTGAGCTGGCCCTGGGCCAGGTCGCGCACCAGCACGATCAGCAACCGCGTCAGGCGCAGCAGCCACGCCTGCGCGCGCGGCCGTCCCTCGGTCGGCCGCTGCCAGACGGCCTCGTCGAGCCATTTGAACAGCGCCGCCGGGTAGCGTCTCATGCATCGCATTGTAGCCGCGTTCGCCGTTATAATCGGGCGGTCATTCGGCAGTACGCCGCGGCGAGGACAGAACGGCGATGCGGCTATCCCTCAGATTCATCGTTCCTCTCGGCATCGCGCTTGCGGCGATCGCCTACGCGGTGATCCCGCTCGTCGACCGCCTGACCCTGCAGTGGTTCGTTCAGGACCTCGAGCGCCGCGCCGAGCTGGTGGCGAACGCGATGCAGGAGCCGTTCGCCGACCTGCTGCACCAGAATTCGCGCGTGAAGCTCGTGCGCTATTTCGACCGGGTGATCCGCGACGAACGCGTGTTCGCGATCGGCTTCTGCCAGCCCGACGGCAAGATGCTCTACGCGACGCGCGCCTTTCCGCCGCAGGTGAAGTGCGACCCGAAGACGCTGGCGGCCGACAGCGACCGCGTGCTGCCGCTGGCGGACGGGCCGCTGCACGTGTCGGTCAACTCGGTCGAGGAGAACGGCAAGCGGCTCGGCCAGCTGGTGATCGTGCAGGACATGAGCTTCGTGCAGCGCCGCAGCGAGGACACCAAGAAGTACGTCTTTTACCTCTTCACGGCGATCGCCGCGGTGGTGGCGCTGATCACGGTGGTGATCGCCGAGATCAGCTGGCGCGGCTGGATGGCCGGGATCAAGGCGCTGATCTCGGGCGAGGCGCTGCTGCGCTCGCCGGAGCAGTTGAACGTGTCGGTGCCGGAGCTCAAGCCGATCGCCAAGGACCTGCAGACGCTGGTGCACGACCTCGAGTCGGAGCGGCTCGGCCGCGACGAGAGCCAGACCAGCTGGGGTCCCGAGGCACTGCGCCGCATCCTGCGCGAGGACCTGAAGGGCGACGAGGTGCTGATCGTCTCCAACCGCGAGCCCTACAGCCACGAGCGGCACGACAACGTGATCGAGATCCGCCGCCCGGCGAGCGGGCTGGTGACCGCGCTCGAGCCGGTGATGCGCGCCTGCTCCGGCACCTGGATCGCGCACGGCGCGGGCAGCGCGGACCGCGAGTCGGTCGACCGCTACGACCGGGTGATGGTGCCGCCGGACAAGCCCGCCTACCGCATCCGCCGCGTCTGGCTGACCAAGGAGGAAGAGAAGGGATACTACTTCGGCTTCGCCAACGAGGGGCTTTGGCCCCTGTGCCACATCGCGCACACGCGGCCGGTGTTCCGCGCCGAGGACTGGGAGTACTACAAGACGGTGAACCAGCGCTTCGCCGAGGTGGTGGTCTCCGAGGCGCGCACCGAGGACCCGATCGTCCTGGTGCAGGACTACCATTTCGCCCTGCTGCCGCGCATGGTGCGCGAGCGCCTGCCGCGCGCCACCATCATCACTTTCTGGCACATCCCCTGGCCCAACCCCGAGGCGTTCGGCATCCTGCCCTGGCGCGAGGAGGTGCTCGAGGGCATGCTCGGCTCGTCGATCCTGGGCTTTCACACCCAGTTCCACTGCAACAACTTCTTCGACACGGTCGATCGGTTCCTCGAGGCGCGCGTCGACCGCGAGACCTTCACCATCTCCTACGGCGGGGAGCAGACCGAGGTGCGCCGCTATCCGATCTCGATCGAATGGCCGCCTTCGGCGATGGCGCACCAGAAGCCGGTCGAGGAGTGCCGCAGGGTGGTGCGCGAGCGCTTCGGCATGGCCCCGGAGCTGCGCCTGGGCATCGGCATCGACCGGCTCGACTACACCAAGGGGATCCTCGAGCGCTTCATGGCGGTCGAGCGCCTGTTCGAGCTCGAGCCGCACTGGATCGGGCGCTTCGCCTTCGTCCAGGTCGCGGCGCCGTCGCGGTCGTCGATCGACGAGTACCAGAACTTCGAAGTCCGCGTGCGCGCCCTGGCCGAGAAGATCAACGAGCGCTACGGGCGCCCCGGCTACAAGCCGATCGTGCTGGCGATCGAGCACCACACCGCCGAGCAGGTATTCGAGCTGTACCGCGCGGCCGATCTTTGCTACGTTTCGAGCCTGCACGACGGCATGAACCTGGTCGCCAAGGAATTCGTCGCTTCGCGCGACGACGACCGCGGCGTGCTGATTCTGTCGCAATTCACCGGCGCCTCGCGCGAGATGCACGAGGCGCTGATCGTCAACCCGTACGACATCGAGCAAAGCGCCGCCGCGATGCACATCGCGCTCACCATGCAGGCCGAGGAGCAGAGCGCGCGCATGCGCGCCATGAGGAGCCTGGTGCAGGAGTTCAACGTCTACCGCTGGGCCGGCAGGATGCTGCTCGACGCGGCCCGCATGCGGCACCGCCGCCGGGTGCTGTCCAGAGGCCGGCGTGCGCCGCGCCTCACCGCCGCAGGATGAGCGGGGCAGCGCTGCCGCCGCTCGCGGCCGACTGGGCGTTCTTTCTCGATATCGACGGCACGCTGCTGGAGCACGCCGAGCGGCCCGACGCGGTGAAGGTCGACGGCGCGATGCGGCGGCTGCTCTCCGACCTCAACGAGGGAGCGGGCGGAGCGCTGGCGCTGATCAGCGGGCGCTCGGTGGCCGACATCGACGGCCTGTTCGCGCCGCTGGTGCTGCCCGCCGCGGGCCAGCACGGCGCCGAGCGCCGCGATGCCTCCGGCGGCATGCATCGCCACGCGTTCGATGCCGCGCCGCTGCGCCGCGCCGCCGAGCGCATCGGCGCCTACGCCGCCGCGCACCCGGGACTGGTGTTCGAGGACAAGGGCCAGAACCTGGCGCTGCACTATCGGCTCGCACCGCAGCTCGCCAACGAGGTCGGCGCGCTGATGGAGGAGGTCGCGGCCGGCCTGGGCGAGGCCTTCGAGCTGCAGCGCGGCAAGATGGTGCTCGAGATCCGGGCCGGGGGGCGCGACAAGGGCAGCGCGATCGCGGAGTTCATGGCCGAGCCCCCGTTCCGCGGCCGCACAGCGGTGTTCATCGGCGACGACCTGACCGACGAATTCGGCTTCGGCGTGGTCAACGAGCTGGGCGGCATCTCGGTCAAGGTGGGAGAGGGCCCCTCGCGCGCACGCTGGCGCATCGCCGACGCGGCCGCGGTGCGCGCCTGGCTGGCCGAATGGGCCCTGCGCCACGTGCGCAGGCGGGCGTGATGGCGCAGTCACTCGAGCTGGCGCTGATCGGCAACGGCAACGTCGCGGCGCTGATCGACGGCCGCGGCGAGCTGACCTGGGCCTGCATGCCGCGCCTGGACGGCGATCCGGTGTTCTGCTCGCTGCTGCGCGAGCGCGGCGGCGACGAGGACGAGTTCGGCTTCTTCGCGGTCGAGCTGGCCGAGTTCTCCCACAGCGAGCAGGAATACCAGGCCAACACCGCGATCGTGACCACGCGCCTTTACGACCGCTACGGCGGCGCGGTCGAGATCGTCGATTTCGCGCCGCGCTTCCGCCAGCACGGGCGGCTGTTCTGCCCGATGACGCTGGTGCGGCAGCTGCGCCCGATCGCCGGCAGCCCGCGCGTGCGGGTGCGCCTGCGCCCGGCCTCCGACTACGGCGAGGTGCGCCCCACGGTGACCTGGGGCAGCAACCACGTGCGCTACGTCGGCGCGGAGTTCGTGATGCGGGTGACCACCGACTGCTCGATCAGCGCGCTGGTCGACGAGGTGCCGTTCGTGCTGCAGCGGCCGGTGTCGTTCGTGCTGAGCGCGGACGAGACCCTGCAGGGCGCCGTGGCCGAGGTGGCGCGCCGTTTCCAGGAGGAGACCGCGGACTACTGGGTCGACTGGGTGCGCGACCTGTCGATCCCGTTCGAATGGCAGGACGAGATCATCCGTGCCGCGCTGACGCTCAAGCTCTCGTCGGTCGACGACACGGGCGCGATCGTCGCCGCGATGACCACCTCGATTCCGGAGGCCGCCGGCAGCGGGCGCAACTGGGACTACCGCTACTGCTGGCTGCGCGACGCCTACTTCACCGTCAACGCGCTCAACCGCCTGAACGCGACGCGCACCATGGAGCGCTACGTCGGCTACATCATCAACGTCGCGGCCGGCGCCGACGGCGCGCGGCTGCAGCCGGTCTATCGCATCAACGGCATGGCCGAGATCGACGAGTTCGACGTGCCGGCGCTGCCGGGCTACCGCGGCATGGGCCCGGTCCGGATCGGCAACCAGGCCTACCGGCAGGTGCAGAACGACGTCTACGGCTCGGCGGTGCTCGCCTCGATGCACGTGTTCTTCGACCGGCGCGTGGTGCGCGCCGGCAACCGGGCCCTGTTCGCGCAGCTCGAGGCGCTCGGCGAGCAGGCGGCGAAGCTCTGGGCGACCCCCGACGCGGGACTGTGGGAGCTGCGGGGCAGCGAGCACGTCCACACCTTCTCGAGCGTGATGTGCTGGGTCGCCTGCGACCGGCTGGCGAAGATCGCCCAGCGCCTGGGGCTGGAGGAGCGAGCGAGCTACTGGCGCGAGCGCGCAGACCGCATCCACCACGGCATCTGCGAGCAGGCCTGGAACGTCAAGCGCAAGAGCTTCGCCGCATCCTTCGGCGGCGACGGCCTGGACGCGAGCCTGCTGCTGCTCGCCGAGCTCGGCTTCCTGCGCGCCGACGATCCGCGCTTCATCGCCACGGTGTCGGCGGTCGAGCGCGAGCTGCGGCGCGGCGACTTCGTCTTCCGCTACACCGAGCCGGACGATTTCGGCGCGCCCGAGAACGCCTTCGTGGTTTGCAGCTTCTGGTTCGTCGACGCGCTCGCGGCGCTCGACCGGCGCGAGGAGGCGAGGGCGCTGTTCGAGAACCTGCTGGGCTGCCGCAACCGCCACGGCCTGCTCGCCGAGCACGTCGACCCGCGCACGCGCGAGCTGTGGGGCAACTTCCCGCAGACCTACAGCATGGTCGGCATGATCAACTCGGCCACGCGCCTCAGCCTGTCCTGGGACCACGCCTTCTGAGCGTCAGGCGGCGTCGAGCGGCTTGAGCTCCGCTTCCAGCGGCGGCGGCAGGGCCTCGCCGCGGCGCGCGGCGGGTGCGCCCATCATGTCCGCGACTTCCTCCAGCGCGGCGACGAGCGCCGATTGGCGCGCCGCATCCACTTTCGCGAAGCCGGAGACGAAGCGCTCGTGCAGGAAGGGCGGCGCGCCGTCGAGCATCTGCGCGCCGCGCTCGGTGAGCTTGGAGTGCACCACGCGCCGGTCCTCGGCGTTGCGGTAGCGCACCACGAGGCCGCGCGCCTCGAGCTTGTCGAGGATAGTGGTGACGGTGGCGGGGCTCAGGCTCGCCGCGGCCGAGAGCTTGCCGGTGGTGACTTCGCCGAGCGTGCGGATCGCGCGCAGCACGACCAGCTGCGGCAGCGTGATGCCGAGCGCGCGCTCGAGGTCTTTCGAGTGGCTGTCGACCGCGTGTACGATGCGGCGAATCGCCGAGAGCACCCGGGTTTCGGATTCGTTCATGCCATTAGTTTGACATCAAATCATATGTCCTGTAAACTTATGACCTGAAAATATATCATAAGTGTTTGAAATTATGTGTGGAATTTCTGGTTCTGTCACTTTCGACGGGGCACCGGCCTCCGTGTCGGCGCTCCAGCGCATGAACGAGGCGATGGCGCCCCGAGGGCCCGACGGGGAAGGCGTGATCGGGCGCGGGCGCGTGGCGCTCGGCCACCGCCGGCTCAAGATCATCGACCTGTCCGAGCGCGCCGAGCAGCCGATGAGCGACCCGGCGCTCGGCCTGTCGCTGGTGTTCAACGGCTGCATCTACAACTACCGCGAGCTGCGGCGCGAGCTCGAGGGCCTGGGCTACCGCTTCTTTTCCGACGGCGACACCGAGGTCGTGCTCAAGGGCTGGCACGCCTGGGGCGAGGCCTGCCCGGCGCGGCTGCAGGGCATGTTCGCGTTCGCCCTGCACGAGCGCGACAGCGGGCGCGTGACGCTGGTGCGCGACCGGCTCGGCATCAAGCCGCTGTACTACTCCGAGTCGCCGCGCGAGCTGCGCTTCGCCTCGAGCCTGCCGGCGCTGCTCGCCGCGGGCGGGGTCGACACCGCGCTCGACCCGGTGGCGCTCAACTATTACCTGTCGTTCCACGCCGTGGTGCCGGCGCCGCGCACGATCCTGAAGGGGGTGAGGAAGCTGCCGCCGGCGACGCTGCGCGTGATCGAGCCCGACGGCCGCGTGCGCGAGCGCGAGTACTGGTCGCTGTCGTTCGCGCGCAGCGCGGAGGATCAGCTCCGCAGCAGCGCGGAGTGGCGCGAGCTGCTCGCCGCGGCGCTGCGGCGCGCGGTCGAGCGGCGCATGGTCGCCGACGTGCCGGTCGGCGTGCTGCTCTCCGGCGGGGTCGACTCGAGCCTGATCGTCGGCCTGCTCACCGAAGCCGGCCAGGTCGGGCTGAACACCTTCTCGATCGGCTTCGAGGCCGCCAACAACGAGTCGGGCGACGAGTTCGTCTACTCGGACCTGGTGGCCGAGCGCTTCGAGACCGAGCACCACAAGATCTTCATCGAGTCGGCGCGCCTGCTCGATGCGCTGCCCGGCACGATCGCGGCGATGTCCGAGCCGATGGTGTCGTACGACAACGTCGGCTTCTACCTGCTCTCGCGCGAGGTCGCGCGCCACGTCAAGGTGGTGCAGAGCGGGCAGGGCGCCGACGAGGTCTTCGGCGGCTATCACTGGTATCCGAAGCTGGTCGGCTCGGGCGATCCGGCGGCGGACTACGCGCGCGCCTTCGTCGACCGCGACTACGCCCATTACCGCGAGCAGGTGTCGGCCGAGTATGTCGGCAACGACCATGCGCGCGAGCTGATCGAGGAGCGCATGTCCCAGGACGGCGCGACCGACCCGGTCGACCGCGCCCTGCGGCTCGACACGACGGTGATGCTGGTCGACGACCCGGTCAAGCGGGTCGACAACATGACGATGGCCGCGGGGCTGGAAGCGCGAGTGCCGTTCCTCGACCACGAGCTGGTCGAGCTCGCCGCGCGCATCCCGCCCGACCAGAAGCTGCGCGACGGCGGCAAGGGAATCCTCAAGGACGTCGCGCGCCAGGTAATACCCAGCCAGGTCATCGACCGCCCCAAGGGCTATTTCCCGGTGCCGGCGCTGAAGTACCTCGAGGGCCCGTTCCTCGAGCTGGCGCGCGACGCGCTCGGCTCGCGCGCGGCCAGGGAGCGCGGCATTTTCCGCCGCGACTACCTCGACGCGCTGTTCGCCGACCCGAAAGGGCACATCACGCCGCTGCGCGGCTCGGAGCTGTGGCAGGCGGCGCTTCTGGAACTGTGGCTGCAAGCGCAAGGAGCCTGACATGGCGACCCGGACCCAAACCGCGAAGCGCACCCCCAAGACCCGCAGCAAAGGCGCCTATGCCCACCGCATCCAGCGCCTGCACCGGGACGCGCCGGGGCAGCTGCCGCAACGCAACGCGACGCTCGACTGCGGTTGGGGCCGGCTGCTGTTCGGCCAGACCTTCGACGACCCGGGGCAGCTCGCCGCGGCGCTGATCGAGGAGGACCTCGAGCGGCGCGACATCGCGGCCTACGTGCGCGACCCGCACGTGGTGCTGGCCGCCGCGCCGCAGGAGCTGTTCCTCGATCCCTCGCACACCTACCGCCTGGACCTCTCCACCTACCGCGCCTCGTCGCGCCGGCCGCGCGGCTTCGTCGTGCGCTGGCTGACCAGCGCCGAGGACGCCGAGGCGGTCAACCGCATCTATCTCTCGCGCAAGATGGTTCCGGTGCGCCCCGACCTGCTGCTCGACAAGCGCGACAGCCGCACCATCGTCTACCTCGTGGCCGAGGACGAGAAGACCGGCGAGGTGATCGGCACCGTGACCGGGGTCGACCACCGGCGCGCCTTCGGCGACCCGGAGGGCGGCGCCTCGCTGTGGTGCCTGGCGGTGCATCCGCAGGCGGCGCCGTCGGCGGTGGGCGAAACCTTGGTGCGGCGGCTGGCGGAGTACTTCCAGGCGCGCGGCGCGGCGCACATGGACCTCTCGGTGATGCACGACAACCGGCAGGCGATCGAGCTGTACGAGAAGCTCGGCTTCGTGCGCGTGCCCGAGTTCACGGTCAAGCACAAGAACCCGATCAACGAGAAGCTTTTCGTCGGCGAGCCGCCCGAATCGCAGCTCAATCCCTACGCCCGCATCATCGTCGACGAGGCGCGCCGGCGCGGCATCGCGGTGGAGGTGATCGACGCCGAGGGCGGGTTCTTCCGCCTCACCTCGGGCGGGCGCACGGTGCGCTGCCGCGAGAGCCTGTCGGAGCTGACCAGCGGCGTCGCGGTCAGCATCTGCGACGACAAGGCGGTGACCCGCCGCGTCGTCGAGCGCGCGGGCGTGCGAGTCCCGGAGCAGATCGAATACAGGTCGCGCGAGCAGCTGGCGGAATTCCTCGCGCGCCACGGCCAGGTGGTGGTCAAGCCGGCGCGCGGCGAGCAGGGCCGCGGCGTCTCGGTCGGCCTGGAGGACGTGGAGCAGGCGATGGCGGCGGTCGAGCGGGCGCGAGAGAGCTCGTCGCGCGTGCTCGTCGAGCAGTGCGTGCAGGGCGAGGACCTGCGCCTGGTGGTGATCGACTTCAAGGTCGTCGCCGCGGCGATACGCCGGCCGGCGCGCGTCATCGGCGACGGGCGCAGCACGGTGCGCGAGCTGATCGCCGCGCAAAGCCGGCGCCGGGCGGCGGCTACCGGCGGCGAGTCGAAGATCCCGCTCGACGCCGAGACCGAGCGCTGCGTCGCTCGGGCCGGGCATACGCTCGACGCGGTGCCGGCGCAGGGCGCCGAGTTCGCGGTGCGCCGCACCGCGAATCTGCACACCGGCGGCACGATCCACGACGTCACCGACGAAGTGCACAGCACGCTGGTCAAGGCCGCGGTCAAGGCGGCGCGCGCGATCGACATCCCGGTCACCGGCATCGACTTCATCGTGGTCTCGCCACGCGCGGCGCATTATGCTTTCATCGAGGCCAACGAGCGGCCCGGCCTGGCCAACCACGAGCCGCAGCCGACCGCCGAACGCTTCATCGATCTGCTGTTCCCGCTCTCGCTGCCGGCCGCCGCGCGCCAGGCGAGCGCCTGAAAGGAGCCCCCGCTCACATGGCACGTCTGACCATCGACCTCGAATACCTGTCCCGCATTCTCGGCCGCCTGCTCGAGACGCCCAGTCCCGCCGGCTATACCGACGCCATCGCGCGCGTCGCCGGCGAAGAGCTGGCCGCGCTCGGGATCGAGTACGAGCTGACGCGCCGCGGCGCGATCCGCGCCCGCATCGCGGGCCGCCGGCGCCAGCCCGCGCGAGCGCTGATCGCCCACCTGGACACGCTCGGGGCGCAGGTCAAGTACCTGAAGGACAACGGCCGGCTCGAGCTCGCCCCGGTCGGACACTGGTCGGCGCGTTTCGCCGAGGGCGCGCGCTGCACGCTGTTCACCGACACGGGGTCGTTCCGCGGCACCATCCTGCCGCTCAAGGCATCCGGCCACGTCTACAACGAGCAGGTCGACACCCAGCCGACGGGGTGGGAGCACATCGAGCTGCGCGTCGACGCGCTGACGCGCCATGCGCGGGACCTGGCGCGGCTCGGCATCGCGATCGGCGACATGGTGGCGGTCGATCCGCAGCCCGAGTTTCTCTCCAACGGCTTCATCGTCAGCCGGCATCTCGACGACAAGGCGGGCTGCGCGGTCATGTTCGCCGCGATCAAGGCGCTCAAGGAAGCGGGCGAGGCGCTGCCGGTCGACACCCTGTTCCTGTTCTCGATCTCGGAGGAGCTCGGAGTGGGCGCCTCCTCGGTGCTGACGCACGACGTGGCGTCGATGGTGATCATCGACAACGGCACCACCGCGCCGGGCCAGAACAGCTCCGAGTTCGGCGTCACCGTCGCCATGGCGGACATGACCGGGCCGTTCGACTACCACCTCACGCGCAAGCTGATCCGGCTCTGCCGCGAGGAGGACATCGCGTTCCAGCAGGATCTGTTCCGCTACTACCGCTCCGACAGCGCTTCGGCGCTCGAGGCCGGGGACGACGTGCGCACCGCGCTCATCACCTTCGGCATCGACGCCTCGCACGGCTACGAGCGCATCCACATGCACGCGCTGCGCTCGCTCGCCGAGCTCGTCACCGCGTACGCGACGAGCGAGATCGAGATTCCGCGCGACGCGCAGGAAGCCGGCTCCCTCAAGGGCTTCACCGAGCAGCCGATGGTGGAGCCGCACGACACCGAAACCCTGGTCACCCGCGACGGTCCGCAGCCGAAGTAGCGCGATGCAGGCCGAACGCGAGCTCACTGCGCGCGCGCTGCTGAGCGGCGTGCTGCTCGGCGCGCTGCTCACGCCGTGCAACGTCTATTCAGGGCTCAAGATCGGCTGGTCGTTCAACATGTCGATCGTCGCCCTGCTGCTCGGCCTGGGCGGCTGGCGCCTGGCCGAGCGCGCCGCGGGGGCGCCGCGCTGGACGCAGAAGGAAGGCAACATCTCCCAGACCGCGGCCTCCTCGGCCGCGTCGATCATCTCCGGCGGCCTGGTGGCGCCGATTCCGGCCTACACCCTGATCACCGGCGACCGGCTCGGCGCCGAGACGATGATGGCGTGGGTGTTCGCGGTGAGCTTTCTCGGCATCTGGGTGGCGTGGGCGCTGCGGCCGTCGATGATCGAGGATTCGCCGCTGCGCTTTCCCGCCGGCGTCGCCACGCTCGAGACGATGCGCGACGTCTTCGGCCATGGCCGCGAGGCGCTCGCGCGCGTCGCGGTGCTGCTCGGCGCGGCGCTCGCCGCGGGGCTCGCGAAATGGGCGCAGACCTTCGCCCGCGTGCTCGGCGAATGGTCGCCCTCGGCGGCGGCGGCGAAGTACAGCTTCGCGCTGTCGCCCTCGCCGCTGCTCGTCGGCTTCGGCGCGATCGTCGGCCTGCGCGTGGGCGCGTCGCTCCTGGCGGGGGCGCTCATCGCCTGGGGCGGTCTGGGGCCGTGGCTGATCGCCAGCGGCCGGGTCGATGCGGCCGGCGCGGCGGGTTCGCTGTTCGAGCCGCTGGTGGCGTGGCTCCTGTGGCCCGGTGTCAGCCTGATGGTGACGGCGACCCTGACGGGCCTCGTGCTGCGCCTCGCGCCCTCCGCGCGGGATGGCACGCGGCGGCGCATGCGGTTGCCGGCGCCGTCGGCGCCGGCGCTCGCCGGATTCGCGCTCGCCTGCGCGCTGACGGTGGCGCTGCAGGTCGAGCTGTTTGGAATTTCGCTCGTGCTCGCGCTGCTCGCGATCCCGCTCGCGCTCGTGCTCGCGGCGGTCGCGGCGCGCGTCGTGGGCGAGACCGGCATCCCGCCGATCGGCGCGATCGGCAAGGTCTCGCAGCTCGGCTTCGGCGTCGTCGCGCCGGGCCAGGCGGTGACCAACCTGATGGCGGCAAACGTCGCCGGCGGCGCGGCCGGCCAGTGCGCCGACCTGCTCAACGACTTCAAGGCCGGCCACGGCATCGGCGCCTCGCCCGCGCGCCAGTCGATCGCGCAATGCTTCGGCGTTCTCACCGGCAGCGCGGTCGGCGTCGCGGTCTACCTCGCGCTCATCCCCGATCCCTCCTCGATGCTGCTCACCGAGCAGTGGCCGGCGCCCGCGGTCGCGGTGTGGAAGGCGGTGGCCGAGGCGCTGGCGCAGGGCCTGGGCTCGGTGCCGGCGAGCGCGCGCGCCGCGATGCTGGCCGCGGCCGTGGCCGGCGTGATCCTCGGCGCGCTCGAAAGCCGGCCGCGCGCCGCGCGCTTCCTGCCGAGCGCGGCCTCGCTCGGCCTCGCGTTCGTGATTCCCGCCTCGGTCTCGCTCACGATCTTCGTCGGCGCGCTCGCGGCGTGGCTCTTCTGCACGTTCAGGCCCGCGCTCGCCGAGCGCTTCACGCTGGCCGCCGCGGCCGGCATGATCACCGGCGAGAGCCTGGTCGGCGTCGCCGCGGCCATCATGGGACTATATGGCGCCTAGGTCGGCACGCGCAGGTAAGGGAAGCAGTGTGTCGGGTGGGCGAAACTAGGGTTGACCCGCGTTCGTAGCTGCCTTTCAATGACAGCCTTGCATCGATTCACCCACTAGAGCGGTGCGCCTCGGCCAGCGTGGCTGAGGACGGCCATTGCACACGGGCCGAATGCCGATTCGAAATCAATTGACCGGAACTGCCGGATCAATTTCATTTTGGGGGAACTCATGAATTCGAAAGTGTGGACCTCGAGGACAAGAACCGTAATGCTAGCGATCTGCTGCAGTCTCGCATTCCAGCCTGCGGCTAGAGCCGGAGGTTTCCTGGACAAGCTGAACGACGTACTCAAGAATCTGCCGAGGCCAACGACCCAGCAGCACAACTCGGTTGCGGGGACGCAGGCTTCCGGCACTGCCGCAACGTCAGCAGCATCGACCGGGGGTGTGTCGAGCATTCCTATTCCGCCGCACAGCGGGACGCCGGAAGGAACCGCCGCCATCCTCAAGACGATTCCCTCTTTGAGCGCCGGCGCCTTTCATCTCGGCATGCCGCGCGACGAAGCCATCGCCAAGTTGAGATCCGCGGGCATGCAGGCGCATCTGCAACGGCCGCAGATTGCTTTCAAGTTCGAGCAATTGCCGAATCAATCCTTCATCGCCGGCAGCAGCGGGAGAAAGGAGGGTGAAGAGTATGTGGATCTGGACTACACCATGTATCCCAACGAGCCCGTAGTGTCGGCCATTCAGCGCGCGACGCAGTACAGTCCGTCGAACGCGCCCAATGTGGCCAACACGTTGGCGGCTTTGCGCCATAAATACGGGCCGGAGAGCGGAACGGGAAAGCAGAACAGTCTCTACTGGCTGTTCGACTATCGGGGGCACCCCCTGGCGAAAACGCAAATCGCGCAGCTCGCAAGGGAAGGCTGTCTCTTCTCGGGACCAGGGTTCAACTCTATCTACCATACCGGTATAGGAGAACCTGAGGTGCTTGGGCGCAAGATCTCACAGGGTTATGCCGAGACGAATGGTGGTGAAGCCAACGCTGGCAACCTCCACCACACCACCTCTCCGGCCTGCCTGGCGGCGATCCGCATCGACGCAATTTTTCAGGGCATATACAAACCGCGAGGGGGCAACCTGGGTTGGGGTGATGGTGGTATTGTCAACAAGGCAGCAGACTGGGCAGCCAATTCTGACAACCTTGTCTCGGGACTCACCGTCACGATCAAGAACGTGCCGCTCGACTACAGCGCGTCGGTCGTGACCCGAAACGTCGTGCTGCATGGTGGTGAGCAGCAGCAACGCCAGCAAATTGAGCGGGCAAAGCAACGCAAGCCCAGTCTGTGAGAGCGACTCTTCGCGTTCTTCGTTGTTATTTGGCTGCATAACCGCGTGCGTCGCTGGATCTCGCGGCCTGCGATCTGGCGCTCAGCGTCAACGCAGCTTACACGGTCAGGGACGAGAACGCCGTCCTTGACGTCAACCTCCATTGACGAATCGCTTAGGATGGTACGGCTCGGATAGGTATCCGCTCGCGCACAGGAGGCAGCGACTTGGACAAGATCAACATCCAGTTCACTTTGTTCTCGGCGTTCTACTCACCGCTCATCTCGACCATGTCGGGTGGCTTCCTCGAGGCGGAAGGCCTCGACCCGCAGTGGGCGGTGTCGCCGCCGGGGGTGTCGGCGATCGAGGCCCTGAAGGACGGCTCGGCGCACGTCGCGCAGTCGGCGCTGAGCCAGGCCTTCGGCCCGCTCAACAAGGGCGAGACGCCGCCCGTCGTGCATTTCGCCCAGGTCAACGAGATGGACGGCTTCTTTCTCACCGCGCGCGAGCCGGACCCGAATTTCACGTGGAAGAAGCTCGAGGGCGCCGAGGTGGTGATGTTCAAGGCCGGCCAGCCGCTGGCGATGTTCAAGTACGCCTGCCACAAGGCGGGGATCGACTTCGCCAGGATCAAGCCGATCTGCCCCGGCGGCGCGGCCGACATCGACAAGGCGTTCCGCGCGGGCGAAGGCCGGTACGTGCAGCAGCAGGGGCCGTTCCCGCAGCAACTGCAGGCCGACGGCGTCGGCCACATCGTGGCGCAGGTCGGCAAGCAAATCGGGCCGTGCGGCTTTTCCAGCCTCGCCGCCACGCGCGAGTGGCTCGCGACCGACATGGCGAAGGCGTTCATGCGCGCCTACCGCAAGACCCGCCGCTACATGAACGAGACGCCGGCGGCCGAGATCGCGAAGGCGGAGAAGCCCTTCTTCCCCAAGATCGACGAGAAGGTGCTCGCCGAGTGCATCGCGACCTACCAGAAGCTCGGCTGCTGGACGCCGCACGTCGAGATCACGCGCGCGGCCTACGAGGCGACGCTCGACGTGTTCGAGTACAACGGCCTGATCAAGCAACGCTACGCCTACGAGCAGGTCTGCGCCGCGCCGCCGGCCGACCGATGAAGCGGGACGGAGTCGCGCCGTATTCGCTGCCTTCGGTCGACCGCGTGCTGAGCCAGGGCGCGACGGAACCGCTCGTCGCGCGCCATGGCCGCGCCGCGGTGACCGACGCGATCCGCGGCGTGCTCGCCGAGTTGCGCGCCGAGCGGGCGCCGGCTCCGGGTGGGCCGGGGGAGATCCTCGAGCGCGCCGCGGCGCGGCTCGACCGCGATTCGCAGCCCACGCTGCGGCCGGTGTTCAACCTGACCGGGACGGTGCTGCACACCAACCTCGGCCGCGCGCAGCTGCCCGAGGAGGCGATCGAGGCGATGGCGCTCGCGGCGCGCGAGCCGGTGAGCCTCGAATACGACCTGGAAACCGGGCGGCGCGGCGAGCGCGACGCGCACGTCGAGGACCTGCTCTGCCGCCTCACGGGCGCCGAGGCCGCCACGGTCGTGAACAACAACGCCGCCGCGCTGCTGCTCGTGCTCGCGACGCTGGCGGCGCGGCGCGAGGTTCCCGTCTCGCGCGGCGAGCTGATCGAGATCGGCGGCTCGTTTCGCCTGCCCGAGCTGATGGCGCGCTCGGGCTGCCGGCTGCGCGAAGTCGGCACCACCAACCGCACCCATCTCGCGGACTACGCCGACGCCATCGGAGCGAAGACCGGCGTAGCGCTGAAGGTGCATACGAGCAACTACTCGATCGAGGGATTCACGGCGGCGGTGGCGGAGAGCGAGCTCGCCGCGTTGTGCCGCGAGCGCGGCGTTCCGTTCGTGGTCGATCTGGGTAGCGGCACGCTCGTCGACCTGCGCCGCTTCGGGCTGCCGCACGAGCCCAGCGCGCAGGAGTCGCTCGCGCAGGGCGCCGACCTCGTCACCTTCAGCGGCGACAAGCTGCTGGGCGGCCCGCAGGCGGGCCTCATCGTCGGACGCGCGGATCTGATCGCGCGCATCCGGCGCAACCCGCTGCGGCGCGCGCTGCGGGTGGACAAGCTCACTCTCGCCGCGCTCGGCGCGGTGCTCAGGCTCTACCTCGACCCCGACCGTGTCGTCGAGCGCGTGCCGACGCTCGGCATGCTGGCGCGCCCGGCCGCCGAGATTCGCGCCGTGGCCGAGCGGCTGCGTCCGCTCGTCGCCGCCCGCTTCGCAAAGGCCGTGGTCGAAGTCGTCGACTGCGAAAGCCAGGTCGGTAGCGGCGCGCTTCCGTCGCAGCGCATCGCGAGCGCCGGCCTTGCCGTGCGTCCGGGCGGGGACCGCATCGCCGCCGCCTTCCGGCGCCTTCCCGTTCCGGTGCTGGGCCGCGTCCACCAGGGTGCGTTCATTCTGGATCTGCGCTGCCTGCTCGACGAAGCGGCGTTCGCCGCGCAGCTCGCACGCCTGTGATCGTCGCTACCGCCGGCCACGTCGATCACGGCAAGACCCGCCTGGTCAAGGCGCTGACCGGGGTCGACGCCGACCGCCTGCCCGACGAGAAAAAGCGCGGCATGACGATCGATCTCGGCTTCGCCTACCTGCCGCTCGCCTCCGGCACGATCGGATTCGTCGACGTTCCCGGGCACGAGCGCTTCGTTCACAACATGCTGTGCGGCGTGCCGGGAATCGACTTTGCGCTACTGGTGGTGGCCGCCGACGACGGCGCCATGCCGCAGACCCGCGAGCACCTGGCCATCCTCGATCTGCTCGGCGTGACGCGCGGCGCGGTGGCGCTGACCAAGATCGACCGGGTGCCTGCGGAGAGGGTGGGCGAGGTCGCGGCCGAGACCGCCGCGCTGCTCGCGGCGACCTCGCTCGCCGGGGCGCCCGCGTTCCCGCTCTCGAGCGCGACCGGCGAAGGCGTCGAGGCGCTGAAGGCCCACCTCGAGCGCGCGGCGCGCGAGACGCGTCGACGCGACACGCAGGGAAATTTCCGCCTGAGCGTCGACCGCTGCTTCTCGGTCGCCGGCGCCGGCCTGGTCGTGACCGGCACCGCGCTGAGCGGCGAGATCGCGCTCGGCGGCGAGGTGCGCGCGCTGCTCGCCGGCGTGCGCGCGCGGGTGCGCTCGATTCACGCCCAGCACGCGCCGGCGCAGGGCGGACGCGCCGGGCAGCGCCTCGCGCTCAACCTCGCCGGCGTCGAGGCAAAGACGAGGATCGAGCGGGGCGACTGGATCGTGCAGGGGAACGTTGCGCCGCCCGCGCGCCGGATCGACGTGCGCCTGCGGGTGGCGGACGCGCGGCCGCTCGCGCACTGGACGCCGGTGCACGTGCACCTCGGCGCGGCGGACGTCCTCGGCCGCGTCGCCGTGCTCGAAGGCGGCGCGATCGCGCCCGGCGAATCGGCGCTCGCGCAGCTCGTGCTCGAGCGGCCGCTGGGCGCGCTGCGCGGCGACGGCTTCATCGTGCGCGACCAGTCCTCGCGCCGCACGCTAGGCGGCGGCAGGGTGATCGACGTCTTTCCGCCTGCGCGCGGGCGCGCGAAGCCGCAGCGCCTGGCCTGGCTCGCCGCGATGGAGCGCGCCGACGACGCGGAGGTCTTGGGCGCGCTGCTCGAGCAGTCGCCGGCGGGCGTCGACCTCGCGCGCTTCGCGGCCAACCGCAATCTGGCGGGAGACGAAGTCTTCGGCCGCGTGCCGGTGAGGATCGCCGCGGGGCTGGGGTTCGCGCCGGCGGCCTGGAGCGCGCTCAAGGCGCACGCGCTCGAGCGGCTGGCCGCCTGGCACGCGCGGGCACCGGATTCGGTCGGGCTGCCCGAGGAGCGGATCGTCGAATCGCCGCGCTTGCCGCGCGCCGTGCTGGACGATCTGGTGCGGGAGCTCGCGGCCGAGGGCGCGGTGGTGCGCGAAGGCCTCGGCGTGCGCCTCGCGAGCCACAGGGCGCGCTTGAGCGGTACCGACGCCGAGCTGTGGCAAAGAGCGTTGCCGCTGCTGCAGAAGAACGCGCTGCGGCCGCCGACCCTGGCCGAGCTCGCCGCGGCGCTCAGGCTTGAGCCATCGAAGCTCGATTCCGCGCTATCGCGCGTCGCGCGCCAGGGCCTGCTGGTGCGCGTCTCGAAGACCCGCTTCTTTCTCCCGGCCGGCGTGCGCCGGCTGCGGGAGATCGCGCGCGACGGGGCGCAGCCCGCAGGCTCGATCACCGCGTCCGCGTTCCGCGACCGCTCCGGCATCGGGCGCAACACGGCGATCGAAGTGCTCGAGTACTTCGACCGGATAAGATTCACCCGGCGCGTGGGCGACGCGCACGTTCTGATCAGCGAAACAAACGGAAGAGAATCGCACCCCGGTGGGGCGCCCGGACTTCAAACCCGGTGAGGGGCGTCAGACGTCCCTGGTGGGTTCGACTCCCACTCTCTTCCGCCAGCCAAAGCCTGCCATAATGGGCTACGGAGGATTTCGCGATGGCGGACAAGCTCAACACCGGCGACAGCTTTCCGAGGCTCGCGCTCGAACTGGTCGACGGCGGCAGGCTCGAGCTGCCGGCCGGGCTCGATGCCCGTTACAAGGTGATCCTGTTCTATCGCGGGCACTGGTGACCGTACTGCCGCCGGCAGTTGGCCGGCTTCGAGAAGCTCAAGCCCGAGCTCGACGCGCTCGGCGTGAAGATCGTCGCCGCGAGCGTCGATCCCCTGGACAAGGCGCAGGAAGTCGCGGCCGGGCTGTCGTTTCCCGTCGCCTACGGCGTCACGCGCGCGACGGCGGACCTGCTCGGCGCCTGGTGGGAGGAGCGGCGCTCGATCATCCAGCCGTCGGAGTTCCTCGTTGCCGCCGACGGCACGGTGCGCGCCTCGACCTACAGCTCGGGGCCGATCGGTCGCATCGATCCCGGCGACGTGGTAAAAGTGGTCAACTTCTACGACAAGCAGGCGGCCAGCAAGGGCTGATCGAGACCATGACCGAACCATTGGTATTGCAGGTATTCTCGGACTACGTCTGACCCTGGTGCTATCTCAGTACCGTGCGTATTGAGCGGCTCAGGCGCGAACACGGCGTTCGCATCAAGTGGGTGCATTTCCCGCTTCACCCCGACACGCCCGAGAAAGGGCGCAGCCTGGAGGATCTGTTCGCCGGGCGCGGCTACGACATCGCGCAGATGCAGGCGCAGATGCGCGCGCGCATGCAGGCCGAGGGGCTGGAATACGGCGATCGCACGATGACCTACAACAGCCGGCTGGCGCAGGAGCTCGGCGCCTGGGCCGATACCCAGCCGGGGGGCGAGGCGATCCACGACGCGCTCTTCCGCGCCTACTTCGTCGACGCACGCGACATCGGCGACCCTGAGGTGCTGGTCGAGATCGCAGCGTCGGTCGGCCTGCCTGCGGACGAGGCGCGGGAAGTGATCGAGAAGCGGACCCATCGCGAGGCGATCGACGCCGACTGGGAGCTCTCGCGCCGCTACGGCATCACCGGGGTGCCCACCTTCGTCGCCGGCAACCAGGGCGTGGTCGGCGCCCAGCCCTACGAGGCCCTCGAAGAGCTGGTCAGGCGCGCTGGCGGCTGATCAGCGCGCTTTCTTCGCTTGCGCGATGGCGTCCGCGTCGCGCTGCATGGCGTCGAACAGGATGTCGAGCCCGAACTCGAACACCGCGTCGAGGCGGTCGGCGCGCAGGTGCGGCGCCACCGCGCTCACCAGCGGGAAGCGTGCGTCATCGAAAGTTTCCAGCCGCAGCGGCGTGGCGTCGGGCTGGCGCGCCCGGCTCGCGATGTCGGCGAGCCCGGCGCCGCTGACGAAGTAGCCCACGCTGCGGAAGTAGCGCGCCGACAGGGCGGCGTCGAACCCCAGGTCGCGGAAGGCTTCGAGCACCTCCTCGTACTGGGCGAAGCTGCGCTCCGTATTGAATCTCCGGCTGGGGATCAGGATGAAGGCGTTGGGATGGCGTAAAGCCATCTGCCGGTGCCCGCGCGCGAAACTGCGCAAGCGCTCGAGCGGGGGCATCGAGCCCCGCGGCGGCAGCTTTGCCTTAGCGGTGAGCTCTTCCAGCACCGCGTCGAGCAGCGCGCCCTTGTTGGCGAAGTGGTGGTACAGCGCCATCGCCTCGACGCCCAGCGCCTGGCCGAGGCGGCGCATCGATAGCCCGTCGAGGCCGTCCTTGTCGATCATCCTGAGGGCGGCCTTGACGATCCGCTTGCGGCTGAGGGGCTTGCGGCGTGCCATGAGGAGGGACTTTACACCGTAAGAATTCCCGCGTACAGTACTTTACACCGTAAAGCCAGCGTGTCGCGGGCTTCGGCAGTCGAACAGGAGGAGCCTCACCATGAAAATGTTGACCGGAATCGTGTCTGTCGTGCTTGGCTGCATGGTCGTCGCATCGTCCGCGGTGGCGGCCGACGCGCTGCCCGCCGCCGCGCGCTATTACCCGCTGCTCGGCCACTGGAAGGGCAAGGGCGAGCTCACCTCCCCCGGACAGCCGGTGGTGAAGCTCGATCTCAAGCTGTCCTGCTACAAGGTCGCCTCGGGCTGGGCGGTGCGCTGCGCCATGTCGGCCCGGAACGGCAAGATGGCGATGACCGAATCCGACCTGATGGGGGTGGACCCGGTCACGGGCCAGGGCCACTGGTACGCGATCACGAACCAGGGCGAGACCCACGATCACCTCACCGAATGGACCGACGCCAGGACGATGAAGGCACACTACGGCTGGAAGGAGGGGGGCAAGCAGATGCGGGAAAGCATCCTCTTCAAGCTGCCGGCCAAGCGCAGCCTGGAGTTCCGCAGCGTGGTCACCGCCGACGGGCAGGAGGCGGGCGCGTTCTCGGGCGAGCTGACGCGCTGAACGGCCATGATCGATCGTCTCGACGCGGCGGAAGCGCTGGCCTA
>CAZLUX010000027.1:12122-22196 GCA_964562815.1 uncultured Enterobacteriaceae bacterium | reverse complement strand
ACGCCTGGGGGTTGCTCGCGCTGTCGCTGCTCGCGTTCGCGTGCACGCTTCCCGCCCTCCTTTTCGGACGCAGCTAGGCCCCTCCCGGTTATAGTGAGGGGGGATGGACCTCGGCCTGAAGGACAAGTGCGCGCTGGTGACCGGCGGCAGCCTGGGCATCGGCAGGGCCGCGGCGCTCGAGCTCGCCGCCGAGGGCTGCCGGGTCGCGATCGCCGCGCGCGGCAAGGAAGCGCTCGCCAAAACCGCGGCCGAGATCGCGCGCGCCTCGGGGCGCGAGGTGCTCGCGGTGCAGGTCGACTGCACCGAGCGGGCGCAGATCCGGCGCATGGTCGACGAGGTGCTGGCGAAGCTCGGGCGCATCGACATTCTCGTGAACAGCATCGGCTCGGCGAAGTCGGGGCAGTTCCTCAGCCTGAGCGAAGAGGCGTGGCGCGAGAGCCTGGAGCTCAAGCTCTTCGGCATCGTGCACTGCTGCCGCGAGGTGGTGCCGCACATGCAGCGCGCGGGCTGGGGCCGCATCGTCAACCTGATCGGCCACCGCGGGCGCCAGCCCGAGGCGCAGGCGATGCCCGCGGGGGTGGCCAACGCCGGGCTGATCAACTTCACCAAGGCGCTCGGCGACGAGCTGGTGCGCGACGGCATCCTCGTCAACGGCGTCAGCCCCTGCCCGATGAACACGCGCCGGCTCGACTACATGGTCAAGGCGAAGGCGGCGATGTCGGGCATCACGGAAGCGGCCGCGCGCGAAGAGTTCCTGCGCGACATCCCGATCGGCCGCTTCGCCGAGCCGCACGAGATCGCGCCGCTGATCGCCTTTCTCGCCTCGGCGCGCAATACTTACATCAGCGGCACCACCATCGCCATCGACGGCGGCGCCACCCGCACGACCTGAGGAGGAGCGCATGGAGCTACCCGAGATCATCACCCGCCTGCCCGAAGCGGACATCCCCTTTCCGCCCGAGAGCGTCAGGACGAGCGTCCTGCCCTCGCCGAAGGGGCAGCTGGTCTTCTTCCGGTTCCTGAAGGACGTGGAAGTCCCGCCGCACAGCCACGGCGCGCAGTGGGGAACGGTGCTCGAGGGGCAGGTCGAGATGACGATCGGCGGCGAGACCCGCGTCTGCGGCCCCGGCGCCACCTACTACATCCCCGCCGGGGTCGAGCACAGCGCGCGGCTTCCGGCCGGCTCGAAGGTGATCGACTTCTTCGAGGAACCGGACCGCTACCGGCTCAAGCCCGCCTAGCGGCGGGCCGGGCGCTCAGCCCGCGGGCGCGCCCGCGGCGCCCGCCGGAACGTGCTTCACCGGCGGATTCGCCTTGAGCGGGATGATCAGCAGGCCGGCGAGCACCGCCATCACGGCCGCGGTGGTGATCGCGAACGGGAAGCCGTGGCTGGTGATCAGCATCGCCGAGAGCACGCCGCCGTACAGCCCGCCCGAGCCCTTGGCGATCGCGTACAGCAGGCCGTAGTTGGAGCCCGCGGCGGCGTCGCCGAAGTAGTGCCCGATGGTGGTCGGGAAGAGCGAGAACAGCGGGCCCCAGAAGAAGATCGCGAGGATGGTCGCGAGCACGAACAGGGTCTGGTTGTGCTCGGTGCCGGCGCCCACGGTGAGCAGCAGGAAGGCGCCGCACAGGACGAAGCTCGTGATCATCGCGTTCTCGCGCCCGATGCGCTCGGAGACGCCGCCCATCAGCAGCCGCCCGAGGCCGTTGGCGATCGCGAGGCCCCCCGCCGCCGCGGTCGCCGCCGCCGCGGTGAAGCCGAAGCTGTGCGAGTAGCGCACGATCTTGCTCACGCCGGCGAGGCCGGCGCTCGAGATCAGCACGAACGAGACGATCAGCAGCCACATCTGCCAGGTGCCGAGCGCCTCGCCCAGGGTGAACTGGTGCTCCGAGGGGCGCTTGTTGGCGGGCGCCGGGGTCCAGCCCGCGGGCTTCCAGCCCGCCGGCGGATCCTTCATCAGCAGCGAGGTGAGCACCGCGACGCCGCCGATGATCAGCGCCATGACGTAGATGACGTGGAAGAAGGTGCTGTCGGGCGCGGTCTTGGGAATCGCGCGGATCGGGAAGATGAACGGCAGCGAGCCCCACGAGAACGCGCCGGCGATCAGCCCGGCGGCGACGCCGCGCTTGTCGGGGAACCACTTGTTGGCGGTGGTCACCGCGGTGTTGTAGACGAAGCCGGCGAAGAGGCTGCCCACGCACCACATGACCAGCACCGGCCCGTACGAGGGCCCGAGCGAGGTGGCGTAGATGCCCAGGCCCGCGACCAGCCCGCCGATCACGGTCACCCAGCGCGGGCCGAAGCGGTCGCGCAGGATGCCGCCGGGGAGCGTCCCGAGCGACTCGAAGACGACGAACAGGGTGAACATCCAGCCGATCTGCGTGTGCGACCAGTGATAGATGCCGCCGATATGGGCCGACATCGAGCTCCATGCGTACTCGTAGGGGCTGATCACCGCCATGGCGAGGAACGCGGCCGCGAGCACCACGTAGCGGCTGTAGCCGAGGATTTCCTTGTCGCTCTTGTACGCCGCGCGGGGTGCGGCATTCCTTTCAGCCATGTCTCGTTCTCCTTCTGCCCGTATGTGATGAAGAGCATAAGCGCGAACGTTGGTTCAATGCATGACGCCGGGCTTGCAGTCTGTCGCGCGATTGACGCCGCCGCGCGATGCGTGGACGATTCGGTCTCGATTTCGCGAACGTGAAAGGATTGCGCTGCATGCCGATCGAGCTGGACAACCGGCGCCACTGCGAGGATTTCGTGCGCCTGAACCTGCAGTGGATCAACGAGCACTTCGAGATGGAGGAGGCCGACCGGAAGATGGCCGCCGACCCGTTCCGCGTCGTCGCCGACGGCGGCCACATCATCAGCCTGGTCGAGGGCGGGCGCGTGATCGGCGTCTGCGCGCTGGTGAAGGAGGGCGAGCGCTGCTACCAGCTCGCGCGCATGGCGGTGGCGCCGGAGGAAAGAGGCAAGGGCCACGGCGACGCGCTGCTCGACGCGGCGCTCGAGCGCGCGCGCGCCGACGGCGCCGAGCGCGTCTACCTGCTCTCGAACACCGTGCTCGAGCCCGCGATCTCGCTCTACCGCAAGCACGGCTTCGTCACGCGGTCCGAGGGCACGCACCCGGCCTACGCGCGCTGCAACATCGTGATGGAGCGCCGCTGGAGGGAAGAGCGATGATCGGCGCGCGCGAGGCGCTCGAGCGGCTGCGCGAGGGCAACCGGCGCTTCGTCTCTAACCGGGGCGGCGCGAGCGCGACGCGGCCGAGCGAGGTGGCCGCGGGCCAGCACCCGTTCGCGATCATCCTCGGCTGCTCGGACTCGCGGGTGCCGGCCGAGATCGTCTTCGACCAGGGGCTGGGCGACCTGTTCGTCATCCGCGTGGCGGGCAACATCGTCGCGCCGTCGCTGGTCGGCAGCGTCGAGTTCGCCGCCGAGCGCTTCGGCACCCGGCTGGTGGTGGTGCTCGGGCACTCCAACTGCGGCGCGATCCTCGCCACGATCGAGGAGCTCTACGGCCCGGGCGGCAGCCGCTCGGACAACCTGCGCTCGATCGTCGACCGGGTGCGGCCCTCGGTCGAGACCTTGCTCGCGACCGGGCTGCGGCACGACCACGACAGGCTGGTGCGCGAGGCGGTGCGCGCCAACATCCGCGCCTCGGCCAGCCACCTGCGCCACGGCTCGGACCTGCTCGAGCAGATGATCGAGTCCGATGGCCTGCTCGTGGTCGGCGCGGAGTATTCGCTCGAGACCGGTGTGGTAGATTTCTTCGACGGTATGCCCCAACCCGCCGACGGAGCCGCGCGATGAACCCGGAGAGAATCGAGCTGGTGATGGAGAACGGCAAGACGATCGAGGCGGTCGTCTTCAGCAGGCGCGCCGAGGCGATCGAGGTGGTGCTGGGCGAGGGCATCAACAACGTCAAGTGCACGCTCACGCCGACGCGCAACGGCATGGCCTACGCCGGCAGCGTGATGGGGCGCGAGCTCGTCTACCGGCGCAGCCGCGAGCAGGTCCAGGCCGACATCGACCGGCTCAACCCGGCGTTGCGCAAGCCCAGGGCGCGCTGAGCGCGCGATGGTCATCCGGCGCGTCCGGCCCGAGGAGCGCAACGCCCTGCTCGCGGTCGTCAACGACGCGGCGCAGGCCTACCGCGGCGTGATCCCCGCCGACCGCTGGCACGAGCCCTACATGCCGCGCGAGGAGCTCGATGCCGAGATCGCCGGCGGAGTCGAGTTCTGGGTCGCCGAGAAGGAAGGCCGCCTGCTCGGCGTGATGGGGGTCCAGGACAAGGGCGAGGTCGCGCTGGTGCGCCACGCCTACGTCGCGACCGCCGCGCAGCGGGAGGGCGTGGGGCAGGGCCTGCTGCGCCACATCCAGGGCCTCGCAACGAAGCCGCTGCTGGTGGGCACCTGGGCGGCCGCCGAGTGGGCGATCGCGTTCTACCGCCGCAACGGTTTCACGCTCGTGCCGCAGGAGCGCAAGGACGCCCTGCTGCGCAAGTACTGGTCGATTCCCGAGCGCCAGATCGAGACCTCGGTCGTGCTCGCGAGCCGCAATCCTAATCGAGCGGAGGAGCCATGAACGTCGCCGCGAACGTAGTGGTCGCCCTGGTCGCATTGCTGCACGTCTGGTTCCTGGTGCTGGAGATGTTCCTGTGGGACAAGCCGGCCGGGCTGCGCGCCTTCGGCCAGACCCCGCAGGCCGCCGCCGCCTCGAAGGTCCTGGCGGCGAACCAGGGCCTGTACAACGGATTTCTCGCCGCGGGACTCGCCTGGGGCCTGCTGCTCGGCGCCGAGGGCACCGGGGTGAAGACCTTCTTTCTCGCCTGCGTGCTGGTCGCGGGCGTATACGGCGGCGCAACCGCGAGCCGCAAGATCCTCGTGGTGCAGGCGCTGCCGGCGGCGATCGGCCTCGCCCTGGTGCTGCTCGCGTGAGCCGGGCGCGCTAGCCTTTCTTGCCGCCCACGAGCAGCAGCAGGCCGCCGACCACGATCGCGCCCACGCCGAGCCAGACCGGCACGTTCACCGTCTCGGTGTCCTTGACCGCGAACTTGAGCGGCCCGACCTGCGCCTGGTGGGTTTCCTTGGTGTAGGTGAAGCTGCGGTAGCCCAGCCCGAGCGCGCCGGCCACGATCAGTACGATTCCCACAAGCTTGACTGCGTTCATTTCAGCTTCTCCCGTCGAAGAGATTCCTGCCGTGACCTGCCGGTCGCAATTGTGGCCTGATTAGAGTCGAATGTCTGCCTGCACAGAAGCGTTTTGACGCAAATCAAGCAGGGCGACCAAAGGGCTGGATAAATTGCCATTGTGATCTATTGAAGGGAGCACCGAGCATGGCTCGGGCGTTGCGGGGTCCTCGTGCCCGTTAGATTCGCAGCAGCATGGCTCGCGATGCTGGTAGGCGCGAGCCTTCCCGCAGCCGCCATTGCGCAATCGTCATGCCCCGGAATTCACGTCAAGATTCTGAACATCAGAAACAGCACCGGAACGGTGGCTTGCGCGCTTTTCGATTCGCCGGCGGGCTTCCCCAACGAGTTTCTGGTCTCGGCGACCAATGTCATGGTGATCAAGGTTCGCAAGAACCAGGCGCGTTGCGACTTCGAGGACATCCCGCCGGGAACGTATGCGATGGCAGTCATTCATGACGAGAACATGAACGGCAAGCTCGATACCAACTGGCTGGGCGTCCCCACCGAGGGCTACGGTTTCTCGAACAACGCGACCGGCGTGCTCGGCCCGCCTCCGTACTCCGCCGCGAGCTTTCGATACGACGGGCAGACCGTGCAGCTGACGATGAGCCTCAAATACTGACCGCGAGACGCGGGGACCTGGACAACGCGCTAATAATGAGCCCGCGCCGATCAATCAGTGCCGTGTCGGCCGGTACGGCGCTGCAATCGCAACCGCGCCGGCCATGATCCGAGCCCTGATCCGGCGCATCGTCGACAGCGTCGCCGACGGGGGGAAGTATCACCTGAAGGCCGTCTTTTCCGACGGCAGCACTTACCACAGCACGCGCCTCGGCGAGCCGGACGTCGCGATCGTCTTCCGCAACCGCGCGGCGGAGCGGCGCATGGCGCTCGGCGGGGTGTTCGAGTTTCTCGAGGCGTACTTCGACGGCGGCATCGATATCGTCGGCGAGCACGGGCTGCGCAAGCTGGTCAATCTCGCCTATCGCAAGCCGTTCGGGCGCTTCGAGCACCCGCTGACTTTCGTCAAGCGGCGCCTGCTCGAATGGCGGCAGAACAACCGCAGCTTCGCGCGGGCGAAGCGCAACGCCACCTTCCACTACGGCCTGCCGACGGAGTTCTTTCATCTCGTGCTGGGCGACACCTACGGCTACAGCGAGGGATTGTGGCTGGAAGACACCCGCAGCCTCGACGAGGCGCAGCACAACAATTTCGACCGGATCTGCCAGAAGCTGCGGCTCGGGCCCGACGTCAAGCTGATCGAAGTCGGCCCCGGCTGGGGATATCTGTCGATGCTCGCGGCGCAGAACTACGGCGCCGACGTGACCGCGTACGGGTTGGTCGCGAGCCAGAACGACGCGATGCGCAGGCTGATGGAATCGCGCAACTTCCGCGGCAAGCTCAAGCTGGTGGAAAAGGACCACCGGGAGCTCGCGGACGAACCCGCCGCCTACGACCGCTTCGTCTCGGTCGGCGTTCACGAGCACGCGGGACGCGACTGCAACGAGCAATGGATCAGGAGCATCGCGCTGGGCCTGCGCTCCGGAGGCATCGGCCTGATATCGGCGACGTTCAACATGAGAAAGCGGCCGACCAACTACTGCACGATCAGGCATATCTTCCCCGGCGGTTACATTCCCAGCCTCGCCGAGACGCTGCTCCTGATGGAAAAGTACGGCCTCGACGTGAGGACGATCGAGAACGTTTCGTACCACTACCACCGCAGCGTGGACCAGTGGCTGAGGAATTTCGAGGCGAACTGGGAGCAGATCCATGCGATCGACCCGGTCCGCTTCGACGAGAAATTCCGCCGGGCCTGGCTGTTCTATCTGGGAGGCGCCGCCGAAACCTTCGAGGCCGCGCGCGAGATCATCAATTGCTACCACATCACGTTCGTCAAGGGCCACTTCGGGCGCCGGGGCCCGACCACGCCGCTCGAGATGCTGCGCTGATGCCGTCCGCGAACGAAGAGCGCAAGGCTGCACGGGAGCTGTCGCAGCTGCCCACGGAGCTGGTCGACCGGCTGGCGAAGCCGTTTGCGCGCTTTCTGCGCATCGAGGCCGCCGGCGGGGTCGTGCTGCTGCTGTTCGCGGTCGTCGCGCTCGCTCTTTCCAACTCGCCCTGGGCCCGTCCGTTCCTGGGCGTCTGGGAAACCCGGATCGGGATGCAGTTCGGCACGTTCGAGTTCGCACGTTCGTTGCGAGGCTGGATCAACGACGGGGCGATGACCTTGTTCTTCTTCCTTGTCGCCCTGGAGCTCAAGCGCGAGCTGGTGCTGGGCGAGCTGAGCAACCCGCGCATGGCCGCGCTGTCGATCGCGGCCGCCCTGGGCGGCATGCTCGTGCCCGCCGCGCTGTACGTGCTGCTGCAATGGGGCCAGCCCGGCCAAGATGGCTGGGGCACGGTGATGGCGACCGACACGGCATTCGTCATCGGCTGCCTCGCGCTCCTGGGCTCGCGCATTCCCCAGAGCCTGCGCGTGTTCATGCTTTCCCTCGCGATCGTGGACGACATCGGCGCCATTCTGGTCGTTGCCATCGGCTACAGCAGTCACATCGCCTGGAGCGCGCTCGCCCTGGGCGCCGTCGGCATTGCGGTCGTGCGCCTGATGGCGCTGATCGGGGTGCGGACCTTTCCGGCCTATTTCCTGGTGGGCGGCTTCGTCTGGCTTGCCGTGGATGCGTCGGGGATTCACGCGACGATCACCGGCGTGATTCTCGGCTTGATGACGCCGGCTCGAAGATGGGTCAGCGACGAGCGCCTGTACGCGATCCTGGACCGGGTCGTCGCGCATCCGACGGGCGAGGAGGGGAGCGAAGACACGAAGGACCGGCAGACGCTCCAGCTGGCCGAGGTCGCGGCACGCGAATCGCTGTCGCCGGTCGAGCGGCTCGAGATCGGGCTGCACCCGTGGGTCGGTTTCGTCATCATGCCGCTGTTTGCGTTCGCCAATGCCGGGCTGCCGCTTTCCTTCGGCGATCTCACGAATTCCCTCACGCTCGCCGTATTCGCCGGATTCGCGCTCGGCAAGCCCGTCGGCGTGCTGGGCTTCAGCTGGCTCGCGCTGCGCACCGGCATCGCGATTCGCCCCCCCGATCTCGATTGGAGGCTGCTGGCGGGCGGTGCCCTGCTGGCGGGAATCGGCTTCACCATGGCGCTGTTCATCGCCAATCTGGCCTTCAACCCGAGCCTGATCGACAGCGCCAAGCTGGGGATTTTCCTGGCGTCGGGCTTTTCCGCTCTGGCGGGTGTCGCGCTGCTGAGGTGGCTGCCTGCGCGCGTTGACGAAGGATCGTCGGCCGGCGACTAAAGCGCGGCGCGCTTCGGCGCGCCCGAGCCCTTGATCTGGGTGCGGTGCATGACGCGCCGCGCGGCGGGGTCGAAGGCGTCGCGCCGGTGCATGGTGGTGCGGTTGTCCCACAGCACGAGGTCTCCCAGCGCCCACTTGTGGCGGTAGACCGAGGTCTCGACGTAGGACCACAACTCGTCGAGCAGCCGCTCGGACTCCTCGAGCGGCAGGCCCATGATGTAGGCGTTGCGCCGGCGCCCCAGGTAGAGCGCGCGCGCGCCCGACTCGGGGTGCTCGATCAGCACCGGGTGCGGTGTGCCGGGCGAGCGGCGCGGGTCGTCCGACGCGGTGATTCCCTTTCTCAGGTAGCCGCCCGAGTCGTAGGTGCCGTCGTGCTTGATCTCGAGGTCCCGCACGCGCGCGACGAGCGCGCTCGGCATCTTCGCCAGCGCCGCCTTCATGCCGGCGAAGCAGGTGTCGCCCCCCGCCGCGGGGATCTCGAGCGAGTACAGCATCGAGGCGTCCGGCGGCAGCGGCGCGTAGCTCATGTCGGTGTGCCAGGCCGCCTCGCCGTCGCCGAGCGCGCCGATCGGCTCGCCCGCGGCGTCGCGAACGTTGGAGACGACGTAGATGTCGGGATAGCCGGGCGGCGACTTGCGCCCCGCGCCCTGGTTGGGCGGCGGGTCGAGCGCGCCGAAGTGGCGCGAGAAGGCGAGCAGGTCGTCGTCCGACAGGCGCTGGCCGCGGAACACGAGCACGTCGTGCCGGTACCAGGCCTGCTTGATCGCCTCGATCTCGGCCGGTCCGGCCGCGGCGAGGTCGACCCCGCGCACCTCGGCGCCGACAGTCCCGGTCGGCGCGACCTCGAGCGCGGCGGCGGCGAAGGCGGGCATGGCCGCTAGTCTATAATCATCGGCCGCGTCTTGCCCATTGCTTCGTGACCATCGTCGTTCACCACCTGAACAACTCGCGCTCGCAGCGCGTGCTTTGGCTGCTCGAGGAGCTCGGGTTGCCGTACGAGGTCAGGCGCTACCGGCGCGACCCGCAGACGATGCTCGCGCCGCCGGAGCTGCGCGCGGTGCACCCGCTGGGCAAGTCGCCGGTGATCGAGGACGGCGAGCTCAAGCTGGCGGAATCGGGCGCGATCCTGGAGTACCTCGCGGGCCGCTACGGCGAGGGGCGGCTCGTGCCCGCCGCCGGCACCCCGGAGCGCCTGCGCTACACCTACTGGATGCACTACGCCGAGGGCTCGGCGATGCCGCCGCTGCTGATGAAGCTGGTGTTCAAGCGCATCGAGAGCGGGCCGATGCCGTTCTTCGCGCGGCCGGTGGCGCGCGGCATCGCGCGCCGCGTGCTCGAGAGCTTCGTCGAGCCCAACATCGCGCGGCACCTGGACTACATGGAAGGCGAGCTCAAGGACCGGGACTGGTTCGCCGGCGCCGAGTTCAGCGCCGCCGACATCCAGATGAGCTTCCCGCTCGAGGGCGCGGCCGCGCGCGGCGGCCTGGACGCGAGCCGGCCGAGGCTGACGGGCTTTCTCGAGCGCATCCACGCCCGGCCGGCGTACCGGCGCGCGATCGAGGCCGGCGG
>CAZLUX010000027.1:0-12022 GCA_964562815.1 uncultured Enterobacteriaceae bacterium | reverse complement strand
CCCGACGCGAACACGCTGTTCGTCTCGGCGCGCACCGTCGGGCCGCAGTTCGCGCTGGTGGTGGCCGCGCTCAGGTTCTATCTCGTGCTGGGCGTGGTGCTGGCCGCGGTCGGGCTGCCGCTGCGCGCGCTCGGCGCCTGGGGCCTGTGGCCGCTGCTCGGCGGCACGCTCGTGCTCGGCGCGGCGGTCTACATCGGGCTTCCGCTCGCGCTCAACCCGGCCCTGCCGGACGACATGCCGCGCTTCATGGCGGCCAACCTGTTCGTGCTGGCGCACATCCTCGGCATGGTCGCGCTCTACTGGTGGCTGCAGCGATGACCGCGGTCCTGCTCTCGCTCGCGACCTTCGCCTCGACCCTGGCGGGCGGTCTCTTCGCGCTCAGGTTCCGCGACCGCCTGCACTACCTGCTCGCCTTCACCGCCGGCGTGCTGCTCGGCGTGGTCGCGTTCGAGCTCCTGCCCGAGATCTACGGCATCGGGGGCACGAGCGGCGCCGGCGCCACCGGCGCGATGATCGCGCTGGTGGCGGGGTTCCTGGTCTTTCACGGGCTGGAGAAGTTCGTCCTCGTGCACCATGCGCACGAGGAGGACTACGCCGAGCACCGCCATCCCCAGGTCGGACTGGTCTCGGCCTTCGCGCTCGCCGGCCACAGCTTCATGGACGGCGTCGGCATCGGCCTCGCGTTCCAGGCCGGGCCGGCGGTCGGCGTCGCCGTGGCGCTCGCGGTGATCGCGCACGATTTCTGCGACGGCCTGAACACGGTCGGCCTGATGCTCTCGCACCGCAACCCGACCGCGCGCGCCGTGGCGATGCTCGTGCTCGACGCCGCCGCGCCGGTGCTCGGCGCCGCCTCGACGCTGCTCTTCAGCGCGCCGCCGGCGCTGCTCGCGCTCTTCCTCGGCTTCTTCGCCGGCTTCCTGCTCTACATCAGCACTTCGGACATCCTGCCCGAGGCGCATTCGGCCAAGCGCCCGGGCGCCGCGCTCGTGCTGATGGGGCTGACCTGCCTGGGCGCGGCGTTCATCTTCTTCGCGGTGCGCGCCGCGGGCTAGCGCCGTGATCGCGCCCGCCACGCTCGCCGTTTTCTTCGCTGCCTCGGCGCTGCTCGCGCTGGCGCCGGGCCCGGACAACCTCTACGTGCTGGCGCAGAGCGCGCTGCGCGGGCCGGGCGCGGGGCTCGCGGTCACGGTGGGCCTTTGCACCGGGCTGCTCGTTCACACCGCCGCGGTGACGCTCGGCGTGGCAGCGCTGATGCGCGCCTCGCCGGCGGCGTTCGCTGCGCTCAAGCTCGCCGGCGCGGGCTACCTGCTCTACCTCGCGTGGCGCGCGTTCGGCGCTTCGGCGACCGAGCTCGAGGCGGCGCGCGAGCGCGCGCTCGGCGGCTGGGCGTACTATCGGCGCGGCATCCTGATGAACGTCACCAACCCCAAGGTCTCGATCTTCTTCCTCGCCTTCCTGCCGCAGTTCGCCGACCCCGCGCGCGGCGAGCTCGCGCCGCAGCTCGCGCTGCTCGGCGGCGTCTTCATCGTCGCCGCGCTCCTCGTGTTCGGCGCGATCTCGTTCGCCGCGGGCGCGCTCGGCGAGCGGCTGCGGCGCTCGGCGCGGGCGCAGCGCGTGCTCAACCGGGTCGCGGGCCTGGTGTTCGTCGGCCTCGCGCTCAAGCTCGCCGCGGGCGAGATCGGCTAGCGCGATGCCGCTGCAGCCCGCCCTGCTGCTCGCCGGCCTGCTGCTGCTCGGCTTCGGCGCGCAGTGGCTCGCCTGGCGCTTCAAGCTGCCGGCGATCCTGTTCCTGCTGCTGCTCGGGCTGCTGCTGGGGCCGGTCGGCGGCGTCTTCCACCCCGACGCGGTCTTCGGCGAGCTGCTGCTGCCGCTGGTGTCGCTGGCGGTGGCGGTGATCCTGTTCGAGGGCAGCCTGACGCTGCGCTTCTCCGAGATCCGCGGCCTCGGCCAGGCGATCCTGCGTCTGGTGAGCATCGGCGCGCTCGTCACGCTCGCGATCCTCGCCTGGGCCGGGCACGCCCTGGCGGGCCTCGACTGGCCGATCGCGCTGCTGTTCGGCGCGGTGGTCACCGTCACCGGGCCGACGGTGATCGTGCCGATGCTGCGCAGCGTGCGGCCGAACGAGCGCATCAGCAACATCCTGCGCTGGGAGGGGATCATCATCGATCCGCTCGGCGCGCTGCTCGCGGTGCTGATGTTCGAGCTGATCGTGTCGGGCTCGCGCGCGGACGGCGGCCACCACTGGGCGGTGTTCGCCCAGACCGTGGCGGTGGGCGCCGCCTGCGGCTTCGGCGCGGCCTGGCTGCTCGGCCATGCGCTGCGGCGCCACCTGGTGCCCGAGTACCTGCAGAGCCTCGGCGCGCTGACGCTGGTGCTCGCCTCGTTCGCGGTGGCGAACGCGCTGCGCGACGAGTCGGGCCTGCTCGCGGTGACGGTGATGGGGATCGTGCTGGCCAACCAGAAGGGCCTGCAGATGGACGAGATCCTCGACTTCAAGGAGCACCTGAGCACGCTGCTGATCACGCTGCTGTTCATCATCCTCGCCGCGCGGCTCGAGGGGCCGATTCCGCTCGTCACGGTCGCCGGCGGCATCGGCGTGCTGCTGGTGGCGCAGCTCGTCGCGCGCCCCGCCGCGGTGCTCGCGAGCACGCTCGGCTCGCCGGTCGGCTGGCGCGAGCGCGCGCTGCTCGCCTGGATCGCGCCGCGCGGCATCGTCGCCGCGGCGGTCTCGGCGCTGTTCGCGCTGCGCCTGCAGCAGCTCGGCATGGCGGGCGGCGACAAGCTGGTGCCGCTCACCTTCCTCATGATCATCGGCACGGTGGTGATCCAGAGCGCCACCGCGGGGCCGCTCGCGCGCTGGCTGAAAGTCGCCGACCCGGACCCCAACGGCGTGCTGATCGTCGGCGCCGACCGCCTGGCGCGCACTTTCGCGAAGGCGCTGGCGGAGCTCAAGCTGCCGGTGGTGGTGGCCGACGACGACTGGCACGGCGTGAGCGAGGCGCGCATGCAGGGGCTGCGCACCTTCTACGGCAACCCGGTCTCGGAGCACGCCGACCGCCACCTCGACCTGGTCGGCATCGGGCGGCTGCTCGCGCTGTCGCGCCGGCGCGAGCTCAACAGCCTCGCCTGCGTGCGCTACCGCCCCGAGTTCGGCGCCAACCGCGTGGTCGCCCTGCGGGTGCTGCCGGCCGAGGGCGGCGAGGCCTCGCGCACCGAGTTCGGGCCCCAGCTCGCCGCGCCGCGCCTGCTCGGCGACGAGGTCGCGCGCCCGCAGCTCGAGGCGCTGCTCGACCGCGGCTGGCGCCTCAAGGCCACGCGCCTGAGCGAGGACTTCGGCTTCGCCGAATTCAGCGCCAGGCTGGGTGAAAAGCCGCTGCTGCCGTTCGCGCTCGACGAGCGCGGCCAGCTGCAGGTGCAGACCGACAGCTACGATCTCGAGCCGAAGCCGGGCTGGACCGTGGTCGCCTTCGTCCCGCCCGAGGAGGCCGAAAAATGACATCGCCGGCGCCGGTGCACCAGATCTCGCTGCGGCTGCGCGAGATCGGGCAGCTGTTCAACTCGATGGACCCGACGCCGTTCCACCACCGCGACCTCGACCCGGAGGCCGAGAAGTTCATCGAGAGCTGGGCGCAGGAATTCCCTGCGGGGAGCCGCTTCGCGCTGGTGATCCACCTCGAGAAGAAGCCCGCCCAGGGCGACGCCGCGGCGCTGCTCGGCGAGTCGATCCACAACTACTTCGGCTACGAGGCCCAGATGGCCGGGCGCGAGCTGCGGCGCCTGCTGCGCCTCGGGCGCGCCAGCCTGGCGGTGGGGCTCGCCTTTCTGACGCTTTGCACGCTCGGGGCGAAGGCGCTCGGCGCCCTCGGCGACGGGCCGTACCTGGAGATCCTGCGCGAGGGGCTGATCATCGCCGGCTGGGTGGCGATGTGGCGCCCGATCCAGATCTTCTTCTACGAATGGTGGCCGATCGTGCGCCGGCGCCGGATGCTGCAAAATCTCGCGCACGCGCAGGTGCGCGTGGCGGAGGGAGCGTGAGCGGGACCCTGGTGGTGACCGGCGGCGGGCGCGGCATCGGCGCCGCGACCGCGCGCCTCGCGGCCGAGCGCGGCTGGACGGTGTGCGTCAACTACCGGCGCGAGCGCGCCGCGGCCGAAGGCGTCGTGGCCGAGATCGCGCGCGCCGGGGGCAAAGCGATCGCGGTGGCCGCCGACGTCGCCCTCGAGGCCGACGTGGTGCGCCTGTTCGAGACCGCCGAGCGCGAGCTCGGGCCGCTCAAGGGCCTGGTCAACAACGCCGGGGTCCTCGAGCGCCAGTCGCGCCTGGAGGACATGGACGCGGCGCGCCTGGCGCGCGTGTTCGCGGTCAACGTCGTCGGCGCGTTCCTGTGCGCGCGCGAGGCGGTGCGCAGAATGTCGATGCGCCGCGGCGGCTCGGGCGGCGCGATCGTCAACGTCTCCTCGCTCGCCGCGCGCCTGGGCTCGCCCGAGGAGTACGTCGACTACGCGGCTTCAAAGGGGGCGCTCGACACCCTCACCGTGGGGCTGGCGAAGGAGGTCGCCGCCGAGGGGATCCGGGTCAACGCGGTGCGCCCGGGCTTCATCTACACCGAAATCCACGCTTCGGGCGGCGAGCCCGGGCGCGTCGACCGCGTGAAGGAGAAGGCGCCGATGAAGCGCGGCGGCCGGCCCGAGGAGGTCGCGCGCGCGGTCCTGTGGCTGCTCTCGGACGAGGCCTCGTACTCGACGGGTACCTTCATCGAGGTTTCCGGGGGGCTGTAGCGTTAGAATTGTCGCGACAACCCAGGAGGACACCATGAGCTCACGCGAAGAGTACGTGCAGAAGATGAAGGCGCAGCTCGACCAGTGGAACGCCGAGGTCGCCAAGTGGGAGGAAAAGACCCGCGCCGCGCAGGCCGAGATGAAAACCGAGTACGAGAAGCAGCTCGAGGCCTACCGCTCGCGGCGCGACGAGGCGATGTACCAGCTGCACCAGGTGCAGGTCGCATCGACCGAGGCCTGGATGGACATGATGAAGGGGGCCGACGCGGCCTGGAAGGCGATGGGCGAGGCGTTCGCGAACGCGAGGTCGCACTTCGAGAAGAAATGAGCGAGAAGAAATGAGCGACGGCCTGCCGGTCGTCGGGCGCGGCTTCTGCTTCGAGGACCTCGAGCCCGGGGCGCGCTTTCGCACCCACCGGCGCACGATCAGCGAGGCCGACCTCTCGGCCTTCGTCAACCTCACCTGGCTCACCGAGGAGCTCTTCGCGGTGGCCGACGACGAGGGCCGCGCGATCAAGGGCCGCGCGGTGCCCGGCGCGCTGGTGTATTCCTTCGCCGAGGGGCTGCTGCTGCCGACGATGCAGGACACGGGGCTCGCCTTTCTGAATGCCACGCTCGACGTCAAGCGCTCGACCGTGGTCGGCGACACGATCCACGTCGAGTGCGAGGTGATCGAGCACCGCCTCACCTCCAAGGGCGACCGCGGGCTGGTGCGCTTCGCCAACAAGGTGGTCAACCAGCGCGGCGAGACGGTGCTCGAGTACAACCCGCTCAGGATGCTGCGGCGGCGCGAGGCATGAGCGGACCGCTGGCGGGGGTCAGGGTCCTCGAGCTGGGGAGCCTGATCGCGGGGCCGTTCTGCGCCAAGACGCTGGCCGACTTCGGCGCCGAGGTGGTGAAGGTCGAGCCGCCCGGCGACGGCGACCCGCTGCGGCGCTGGCGCAAGATGCGAAACGGCGTCTCGCTCTGGTGGCAGGTGCAGTCGAGGAACAAGCGCTCGATCACGCTCGACCTGCGCAAGCCCGAGGGCCAGGAGGCGGTGCGGCGGCTCGCGGCGAAGTCCGACATCCTGATCGAGAACTTCCGCCCCGGCGCGATGGAGCGCTGGAACCTCGGCTGGGAGCAGCTCTCGGCCGCGAACCCGAAGCTCGTCATGGTGCGCATCTCGGGCTACGGCCAGAGCGGCCCCTACCGCGAACGGCCCGGCTTCGCCGCGATCGCCGAGGCCGTCGGCGGCCTGCGCTACGTTACAGGCTACCCGGACCGGCCGCCGGTGCGGCCGAACCTCTCGGTCGGCGACACGCTCGCCTCGCTGCACGGCGTGATCGGCGCGCTGCTCGCGCTGCGCCACATCCAGGCGGGCGGAGGCGGGCAGGTGATCGACGTCGCGCTGTACGAGTCGGTGTTCAACGTGATGGAGAGCCTCCTGCCCGAGTACGACGCGCAGGGGTTCGTGCGCGAGCGCTCGGGCTCGAGCCTGCCCGGGATCGCGCCGTCGAACCTCTACCCGTGCAAAGACGGGAGCTACGTCCTGATCGCGGGCAACGCCGACAGCCTCTACCGGCGCCTGATGAGCGCGATCGGGCGCGAGGACCTGCGCGACGACCCGGCGCTGGCGAAGAACGACGGGCGCGCGGCGCAGATGGAGCGCATCGACACGGCGATCGCGGAGTGGACCTCTCGTCTTTCCCAGAAAGAGGTACTAGAAAGAATGGAAGAAGCTGAAGTCCCTGCCGGGCGGATCTACAGCGCGGCGGACATCGCGGCGGACCCGCACTACGCCGCGCGCGAAATGCTGCTCGAGACGGTGGCCGGCGACGGCGAGCCGCTGAGGCAGCCCGGCGTCGTGCCCAAGCTCTCGGCCACCCCGGGCGCGGTCCGGCGCGCGGCGCCGAAGCTCGGCGAGCACACCGACGAGGTGCTGCGCGAGGCCGGCTACTCGCAGGCGGAGATCGGCGCGCTCAGGCAGAAGGGAATCGTATGATCGACCACCTCGACCACATCGTCCTCACCACCCGCGACCTCGAGGGCTGCATTCGCTTCTACCGGGACGTTCTCGGAATGAAGCTCGAGTCGTTCCGCACCCCTGCCGAAACCCGCCAGGCATTGAAGTACGGAAACCAGAAAATCAACCTCCACGAGTGGGGCAAGGAATTTACCCCGCGCGCGCACGTCGCCGCGCCCGGTACCCTCGACCTGTGCTTCATCGCCGCCGTGCCGCTCGACGACGTGATCGCCCGACTCAAGGCGAGCGGCGTGCCGATCATCGAGGGCCCGGTGATGAAGACCGGCGCCACCGGCCCGATCCGCTCGGTCTACGTGCGCGACCCCGACCTCAACCTGATCGAAATCTCCGTTCCCGCGTGAACAAGAATCGGGGTCAGACCACGTTTTTCCGAAAACGTGGTCTGACCCCGATTTTCGGGCACTAGTGCACGCGCGCGGGCGTCGCCGCCAGGCAACAGCCGCGGCGGCTTGCGAGAACTAGTGCGCAAAGCGTCTCACATTCCCTGACGCGCGCGCGGCGCCGGGTCTATGGTGGGAGGTCTCCTGGCGAATCAAAAGGGGTGCCATGGGTAACCCGACGATGTGGATGATCTGGCCGGACAACGCCGCGTTGTCCATCCTGGTGCTGGCGCTGATCGCGATGGTCGCGCTCTACGCGGCGCGCGCGCCGATGCACGCCCTGCTGCGCTCGGCGAGCTACACCCTCGGCGGGCCGCTGCGCCTGGCGGCGCGCTGGCTCTCCGGCGTGGCCGCGGAGCTGAGGGCGCGCAACAAGGCCGTGCTGCTGGCGCAGGGCCGGCGCGAGACCGGCCAGCGCATCGAGCGCGAGTTCGAGCGCCTGGCGCTGCTGGTGCAGCGCGACCTGCAGGGCTACCCGACGCTGCAGCGCAAGCTGCTCGAGGAGATCACGCGCGTCGAGGAAGACTACAAGAAGTGCGGCGAGGTGCCGCCGCCTCCGCCCGACTGGGTCGACGCGGTCAGCGCGGTGGCCAAGATCAAGACCGGGGGCGGGGAGGTGGTGCAGAAGATCCTGGTCGACATCCGCCAGTCGCTCGAGGGCATCCACGACAAGGCGCTCGCCGAGTACCGCCGCGCCTACCAGAACCGCCACAGTATCCTGGAAGGCTTCATGCCGTACTGGCGCTCGCTCGACAAGACCATGAAGCAGGTCGACAAGAACATGACCGGCATCCAGGAGGCCGCCGCCGCGGTCGACGCCCAGATGGCGACCTACAAGGAGATCGCCGCGCGCAGCGACGAGGCCGAGAGCCAGCTCACCAACTCGGCGTTCACCCAGTTCGCGATCGCCGCGATCGTGATGGCGGTGGCGCTCGGCGGCGCGTTCGTCAACTTCAAGCTGATCGCGCTGCCGATGTCGGAAATGGTCGGCGCGAGCGACTACATCACGGCGACGCTTCGAACCTCCGAGGTCGCGGCGCTGGTGATCATCCTGGTGGAGGCCTCGATGGGCCTGTTCGTGATGGAGTCGCTGCGGATCACGCACCTCTTTCCGCGCATCTCCAACCTCGACGACCGCATGCGCCGGCGCATGATCTGGATCTCGCTCAGCCTGCTCTTCCTGCTGGCGGGGATCGAGTCGGCCCTGGCGCTGATGCGCGACATGCTGATCGCCGACAAGCAGGCGCTGCTGCAGTCGCTCGCGACCACGCCCGCGGTGGTCAACGAAGGCTGGCTCGGCCACATCCCGACCGCGGGGCAGATGGTGCTCGGCTTCATCCTGCCGTTCGCGCTCGCGTTCGTCGCGGTGCCGCTCGAGTCGTTCATCCACTCCGCCCGCACCGTCGGCGGGGCGCTGCTGGTGCACCTCATCTACGCGCTCGGGTTCGCGCTTCGCATCGCGGCGAACGTCGTCAGGCAGGCGAGCCGGGCGCTGGTGCACGCCTACGACGTGCTGATCGTGCTGCCGCTGCTCGCCGAGCACACGATTCACGCGCGCAAGGGCGGCGCAGCCGGGGACGCGGGGGAACGGGTGGACCCTCGCGAATCGACGCTGCATCCCCTGTCCTGAGGGGGCGACCATGCGCATCCGGACCGTAGCGGCTTCCTTCCTCGTCGCCTGCCTCGCGCTCGGCGCGGCGGGCTGCACCGACTCGCGCAGCCACGCCCAGGCGGTGTACCTGCTGGTCGACACCTCGGGCACCTACGCCAAGCAGGCCGACAAGGCGCAGCTCGTGATCAACTACCTGCTCGGCACGCTCAACCCCGGCGACTCGCTCGCGGTGGCGCGCGTGGTCAGCCGCAGCTTCAGCGAGAAGGACATCGTCGCCAAGGCGACCTTCGACACGCGCCCGAGCGAGGCCAACGCGCAGAAGCGCGCCTTCCGCGCCAAAACCGAGACCTTCCTCAGGCACGTGCAGCCGACCGCCCACACCGACATCACCGGCGGGCTGATCCAGGGCGCGGAGTTCCTCAACGAGACCGGCGCGGGCACCAAGACCGTCATCATCTTCTCCGACATGCAGGAGGATCTGGACAAGGTGACGGTGCGCAACTTCCCGATCCGGCTCGATCACATCCGGGTCATCGCGGTCAACGTGACCAAGCTCAATACCGACAATATCGACCCGCGGCTCTACCTCGGCCGGCTCGACGCTTGGCACAAGCGCGTCATCGCCGCCGGCGCCTCCGAGTGGAAGGTCATCAACGACCTCGAGCGGCTGAACGCGATCTTCCGCAACAGCTAGCCTCCCGCCCCTGAAATCGGGGTCAGAGTCGCATTTCCCCGGAATGCGACTCTGACCCCGATTTCTCTTTGCGGTTACGAGACGGCAACAATCCGGATACCCCTGGAAATCCGCGGGTTACTCCGTCCGCCCAGACTGCGCTCCATCGAGTGCAACCCTGGGAGACGGAGATGGAACGCGATGAATACCTGATCGAAGGCGCCATGCCGCTGCTGCGCAACGAGCAGCTGCGGATCGAGGACGGCCGGGACCTGCTGGTCCACGTCTGGCAAGGCTCGCTCTGGATCACGCAGGAAAGCGACGTGCGCGACATCCTGCTGCAGGCGGAGCAGTCGTTCCGCCTCGACCGCGACGGGACGGCCCTGGTCAAGTGCTGGGACGACGCGGTGGTGGCGCTGACCTCGCCGCACGAGGCGCGCCCGGCGCGCAGCATCGAGGTGCAGGCCGCGAACCTGCCGGCCTGGAAGCTGCGCCCGCAGGCCCGCCTCATCCGGCCCGGAGACCGGGCGTTCGGCGCGGAGCTCGGGTCCCATGCCGCGTGAAGACTACCGCGGCCTCGCGCTTTCCGGCGCCTCGCCGCGCGCGATCGAGCTCTACGAGGCCGCGCTGGAAGAGCACCTGTCGTTTCGCGGCGCGCCGGGCACGCTCGTGGCGCGCGCGCTGGAGGACTCGCCGGGCTTCGCGATGGGTCACGCCTTCGCCGCCTACCTCGCGCTCGGCGGGCGGGATCCGGCGGGCGTGAGCGCCGCGCGCGAGATCCTCGCGCGTAGCGCCGCGCTGCCGATGAACGCGCGCGAGGAGGCGCACATGCGGGCGATCGAGGCGCTTGCCGCGGGCGAGATCGAGCGGGCGGGGGCCGTGCACTCCGAAATCCTGGCCGAGCACCCGCGCGACGTGCTGGCGCTGGGCGCGGCGCATTCCGGCGACTACGTTCGCGGCGATGTTCGCACCCTGCACAGGCGCGTGGCGCGCTCGCTCGGCGCCTGGACGCCCGACTTGCCCGGGTATCACTCGGTGCTGGCGATGTACGCCTTCGGGCTCGAGGAGGCGGGCCACTACGCGCGCGCCGAGGACTACGCGCGGCGCGCGCTCGAGATCGAGCCGCGCGACGTGCGCGCGCACCACGCGATGGTGCACGTGTACGAGATGCTCGGGCGCCCCGAGGACGGAATACGCTGGGCGGGGGAGCGCGCCGAGTACTGGACCGGCGACTCGCCGGCCGCGGTGCACAACTGGTGGCACGTGGCGCTGTTCAACCTCGCGCTCGGGCGCCGCGCGCAGGCGCTGGCGATCTACGACTGGCGCATCCGCCCGCACATGGACCGGAGCCTTTCGATGCTGATCGACGGCACCGCGCTGCTGTGGCGCTTCGAGCTGCTCGGCGCGGACACGGGCAGGCGCTGGGGCGAGCTCGCTTCGCGCTGGGAGCCGCATGCCGCGGACGGCTACTGCGCCTTCAGCGACCTGCACGCGATGATGGCCTTCGCCGCCGACGGGCGCCGCGAGAGCGCCGAAGCCCTTCTTGGCGCGCAGCAGCGCCGGGCCGGGGAGGGCGGCACCAACGGCGAGATGACGCGCCTGGTCGGACTCCCGGCCTCGGTGGCTCTGCGCGCCTTCGGCGAGCGCCGCTACGCCGAGGCCGCCGAGCGGCTGGGCGGGCTGCCGCAGCTCGCGCACCGGCTGGGCGGCAGCCGCGCGCAGCACGGCATCGTCGCGCTCACGCGCGAGGAAGCGGTGCGGCGCGCCGGCCGTCCCGCGCCGGAACAGAGGCTGACGGGAACCTGACTCCGATGCGTATAATCGCCCCACCGCCGGACGGAGGAGGGAGCATGGCGCAGCGCACGCGGGTGCTGATCGTGGAGGACGATCCCGACGTACGGAACTCGACCGCCGAGTACCTCGCCTCGCACGACTTTCAGGTCGACGTCGCCGATTGCGGCGACGCGATGCGCGCCGCGCTCGAGAAGGCGGTGCCGAGCGTCGTGCTGCTCGACCTCAAGCTGCCGGGGGAGGACGGCCTCACCCTCGCGCGCAGCCTGCGCGAGCGCTACGACGTCGCGATCATCATGGTGACCGCCGCCGACGCGGTGGTCGACCGCGTGGTGGGGCTCGAGGTCGGGGCCGACGACTACGTCGCCAAGCCCTTCGACCTGCGCGAGCTGCTGGCGCGGGTCAAGAGCGTGCTGCGGCGCGCGCAGGCGCCGGCCGCGGGCGCCACGCAGCAGACGGTCAAGGTAGGCGGCTTCTCCCTCGATCTGTCGGCGCACAGGCTGCTCGACGAGCGCGGCGCCGAGGTCCCCCTCACCAGCATGGAGTTCGACCTGCTGCGCGTGTTCGTCGGCCACCCCAACCAGGTGCTTTCGCGCGACCAGCTGCTCAACCTCACGCGCAACCGCGACTGGGAGCCGTTCGACCGCTCGATCGACATCCGCATCGCGCGCCTGCGCCGCAAGCTCGAGCCCGACCCGGACAAGCCGCAGCTGATCAAGACCGTGCGCGGCGCCGGCTACTGCTACGTGCCCGCCAGGTAAC
>CAZLUX010000026.1:12202-22197 GCA_964562815.1 uncultured Enterobacteriaceae bacterium | reverse complement strand
AGGCGAGCCCTTAGTGCACGCAATCCGGTGCGTGCATCGAATTGGTGCGCTAGTGCGTCTGCCGCGGGCGTGTCGAAAGGGAATAGCAGTAGCGACGCAGGCGGCCGAGGTCCTCGGTTTCGATCGCCTCGTGGAGGAAGGCCATATTGCGGTCGATTTCGGCCTGGTAGAGGTTGGGGCCGTCGAAATGCGCCGCGGCAAACCGCTCGACGCCGCCGAGCTTGGTGCTGATGCGCTGGCGCACGACGTACTCGTAGAACCCCGGGGTCTTGTACATCAGGTCTTCGGGCGAGGCGTAGCGCACGATCTCGCGTCCATCCGGAGAGGTGTCGCGCGCGATGCGGCCCCAGACAAACTCCCGGTAGAGGAATTCGCGGCACTTTTCCAGGTACATGCGGTCGGACATCTGCCCGATCAGGTCGGCCGTGCCCACCATGTGCCCGAGGAGCAGGTCCGCCGGGTCGTCGACCACGATGTCGTCGATCTCTTTTTCGTAGCCGGTGAAATGCACCAGCGCGGCGGCGACGGGAGCTTCGGCGGCGAAGCCGATGCGGGGCAGGTAGCTCTCCAGAAACTCCGCGCTGCGACTGACGTGGATCTTGGTGAACACGGCGCCGTTCTCGACATGCGCTTCGGATTCGCGCCTGATGTAGCCCGAATCGTGCAGGAGGGCAATGACCACTCCCAGAATCGCGCGCCGCGGGCCGAGTTGTCTCGTGGCGTCCTGGGCGCGGTCATGGCCTTCGATCAGGCGCGCGGCGGCGAGCGAGATGTCGAGCGTGTGGCGCAGGTCGTGATACAGCGTGTCGCAGGGCAGATACCCGGGAAAGCTGCCCTCGAACAGCGATTTGACGTCGCTGAAGGCGCGTGCCAGCGGCGAGAGGTCGGCGCCCGGATAGCGCGCAGCGAACATGGAGGTGACGAAGTCGCGTACCCGGTCGGCGTCTTCGACGTCCACGCGGTTGGACACGTCGTACTGGCTCAGGCGGTCCTGCATGAGGCTTTGAGCGGCCTCCGCGGCCATTGTTCTTGATCAATTATTGCGCAGCCGGGTTTCCGCGCGCAAGCAAAGAAAAGGGAGACGGCCGATAAGCCGGGTTCTGTTGGCGCTGCCGGTGAAGGCGCACGCCATGGCAGCCATTCCTCTAGGCCCGCGGTTACCCACGGGCTCAAGCCACCTACCCGCAAGCTCGGCCGAGCCGGCCTCAAGCGCTTGCCTATTTGGTGTTGCTCCGGATGGAGGTTGCCGCGTTTCACCCCCCGGTATGACCCGGGGACTCGTCTCTGTGGCCCTGTTCGTCGCCTTTGCGCCGCTTGCGCGTCGCTTATACGCGCCGGGGTGTTACCCCGCATCCCGCTCTACGGAGCCCGGACTTTCCTCTGCGCTCGCGCGCAGCGGCTGCCTGGCCGACTCCCGCTTCCATTTTACCCCGCTGACAGGGCGCCGGAGCGGACGGAAATAGCGCGTATCGGCGTAGAACGCTTCGTGCTCGTTGTCCGGGAACCAGCCCGGATAGCCGAACACCGGCAGGGGCGCGAGCGCGCGCGGCGTGAGCGCATCCGGCGCGGACGCGAACCAAGCGGCCGCACGCTCGTCGAGGAAAGCGACCAACTGCTCGAGCGGCAGGCGCAGTTGCCCCGGGTCCACCGCCACGAACAGCGCTTTGCAGGTGATGCCCGGCCAGGGCTTGAGCGCCTGTTCGAGCACTGCATGGCCGACCACCGTGAGGCGCAGGGCCTCGCGGACCCTGCGGCGACGCTCCCAGTACAGCTCGCGCCAGCGGAAGGCGCGAATCAGCTCGGGCAGCTCCTGGTCGGCGCAGGCGACGATCACTCCGCCTTCGTCGAAGATCGTAAGCAGGTCGCGCAACCGACCGCGCCGGCTGCCCTCCCTCGGAATTTGGTTGGCGTGCCGTGCATTGAGCGCGGCCTTCGTGCGCGGAAACGAGATCCAGGCCAGGGCGTTGAACAGATCGTGCCAGTTGCGCGGCCGCGTCGAAACCTCGCCGCTGGCGTGCACCCGCAGCTCGTAGCTGATGTCGTCCGGCCGGGGCTGCGCGAACCGGACCGGCATGCCGCTCGCCGTGCGGGGCTCGACGCCGAGCTCCCGAGTCAGCAGATTCAGGCGCCGTACATCGGGCCAGCCGGGCTCCTGCGCCAGGCGCGCCAGCGCCGGTCTGACCGGGTCGAAAATCGGGTTCGAAAAATCCGCCCCTTGCGGACCGTGGGCTCCGTTCAGGCGAGCGTCCATGGAATGCTCTCGCCGGCGCGCAGGGGCACCAGCGCTTCCTCGCCGAGCGCGATCGACTGCGGCACGGTCCAGGACTTGCGCACCAGCGTGATCTTGTCGCCGTTCTCGGGCAAGCCGTAGAACCGGGCGCCGAAGCGGCTGGCGAAACCCTCCAGCTTGTCGAGCGCGCCCGCTTCCTCGAAGGCGACCGCATAAAGCTCGATCCCCGCGTGCGCGGTATAGATCCCGGCGCAGCCGCACGCCGTCTCCTTGGCCGACCGGGCGTGGGGCGCGCTGTCCGTGCCGAGGAAGAACTTCGGATTGCCCGAGGTCGCCGCCTCGACGAGCGCTTCGCGGTGCGTTTCACGCTTGAGCACGGGCAAGCAGTAGTGGTGCGGGCGGATGCCGCCCATGAACAGCGCATTGCGGTTCATCAGGAGATGGTGCGCGGTGATGGTGGCCGCGATGTTCTCGCCGGTGAGCTCGACGTAGTGCACCGCGTCGCGCGTGGTGATGTGTTCGAGCACGATCTTGAGGCCGGGAAAGCGGTCGACCAGAGGGCCGAGCACGTGCTCGATAAAGGCTCTTTCGCGATCGAAGATATCGATTTCGGGCTCGGTCGCCTCTCCGTGCACCAGCAGCGGCATTCCGAGCTCCTGCATCTTCTCGAGCGTATGGAAGCAGCGGGACAGCCGGGTCACGCCCTCGTCCGAGTGCGTCGTCGCGCCGGCCGGATACAGCTTCACGCCGTGCACGCAACCCGAGACCTTCGCGCGCATGATTTCTTCCGGCGGCGTGTCATCGGTAAGGTAGAGCGTCATGAGCGGGTCGAAACGCGCGCCCTCGGGAAGCGCCGCGAGGATCCGCTCGCGGTAACCCAGTGCCTGCTGGGTGGTGCGCACCGCGGGCTTGAGGTTGGGCATCACGATGGCGCGCGCAAAGCGCTTGGCGGTATCCGGCAGCACCGACGTCATTGCCGCGCCGTCGCGCAAGTGCAGGTGCCAGTCGTCGGGGCGGATCAGCTCGAGGCGGTCCATGGGCCGCTATTATCCCGCGTCCTTTGCCTTCTTTTCGAGCGCGAAGGCGTACAGCGCGCTGCGGGGCGCGCCGGTGATGCGCGCCGCGAGCCTGGCGGCGTCGCTTGCCGGAAGCTCTTTCAGCAGGATCTCAAGCACCCGCTCGCCCTCCGCCTGGTCGGGAGCGCGCGATGCGACCTCGGGTCCCAGGACGAGCACGAATTCGCCTTGTTGGCGATGCGGCTGCGCGAGCAGCCAGGGCCGGGCCTCTTGCAGCGGCATGCGCGCGACTTCCTCGAACTTCTTGGTCAGCTCGCGCGCGATGACCAGCTCGCGCTCGCCGCCGAAGCGCTCGAGCATGTCCTGGACGGTCTCGAGCACGCGGTGGGGCGCTTCGTAGAAGATCACGGGGCACGACGCTTCGAGGGCGGCCAGCGCCTTGCGGCGCGCACCGTGCGCCGAGGGCAGGAAACCCGCGAACAGGAAGCGATCGGCCGCGTAGCCCGCAGCGCAGTAGGCGGCGAGCGCCGCGCTCGGTCCCGGCACCGGCACGACCCGGACCCCGTCGCGATGCGCCGCGGCGACGAGAAGCGCGCCAGGATCGGACACGCCCGGCGTACCGGCGTCGGTGATCAGCGACACGTTCTTGCCCGCGCGCAGCGCGCCGAGCAGCTTTTCGGTCGCGGCGCGCTCGTTGTGCGCATGCAGCGCGACCGTGCGCGCAGCGATGCCGTGGCGCGTCAGAAGCGCCCGCGAGGTACGGGTGTCCTCGCACGCCACCAGGTCGGCCCCGGCGAGCGCCTCGAGCGCGCGCGGGCTGGCGTCGGCCAGGTTGCCGATCGGTGTGGCCACGACAAAGAGGGTTCCGGCGCTCATCGGGGGTCAACGCGTCTCGCCGACGCGCGTTAAGCCTGCCATGAACCGGGCCGGGGCGCGAGCCGAGGATCTGTGCGCGGAGCTGCTGCGCCGCGCGGGTCTGCGCATATTGGCGCGGAATTGGCGCTGCCGCCACGGGGAAATCGACCTGGTCGCGGACGAGGGGGGGACGCTGGTGTTCGCGGAGGTGCGCCTGCGTCGCAGCAGGCTCTACGGCGGCGCCGCGGAGAGCGTGACCCGGGCCAAGCGCGAGCGCCTGCTCGCTGCTGCCCGCCTCTATCTTTCCGGTCGCAAGGAGGCCAACTGCCGGTTCGACGTGCTGTTGCTCGACGGCGACGAACGTCCGGCGATTCAATGGATCCGCAATGCGTTCGGGGACTAGCCGTTTGCGCTCGCGGCCGTGCGTGCCCGGTGTAGAATCCTTGCCCCATGGGCCACGCCGAGCAGAACGCCGAAGTCGCGGTGCGCGTCGCCGCACAGTTCTCCGACAGCGCGCAGCTCAAGCTTGCCGCAGCGCAGGCGCTTGCCGAGCCCATCGCGCGCGCGGCGGGCCACATGGTCGAGGCCCTGCGCGCCGGGGGCAAGGTGCTCGCCTGCGGCAACGGCGGCTCGGCGGCCGACGCGCAGCACTTCGCGGCGGAGCTGGTCAACCGCTTCGAGATGGACCGCCCGCCGCTTGCGGCGATCGCGCTGACGACCGACAGCTCGACGTTGACCTCGATCGCCAACGATTTCAGCTACGACCAGGTGTTCGCCAAGCAGCTGCGTGCGCTGGCACGCAAGGGCGACGTCCTGCTCGCGATCTCGACCAGCGGCAACTCGGAGAGCGTGCTCGAAGCGGTTCGCGCGGCGCGCGAGCTCGGCGTCCGCGTGGTGGCCCTGACCGGCAACGGCGGGGGCAAGCTGGCGGCGGTGCTGACCGCAGACGACGTCCATGTCTGCGTGCCGCACACACGGACGGCACGGATACAGGAGGTCCACCTGCTGGCGCTGCATTGCCTGTGCGACGCCATCGACTTTCAGCTATTTGGAGCGAAGTAATGAAACCAGTTCACCTGCTGCTTGCAATCGCCCTTCCCGCTACGGCCGCGCTGCTCCAGGGATGCTTCCCCGTATTTGTCGGCGCGGGCGCCGGAGCGGCAATGTCGGCGGCCGACCGGCGCACTACCGGCGCCCAGGTTGAGGACGAAGGCATCGAGCTCAAGGTCTCCGGTCGCATCGGCGAGCGCTACGGCGACAAGGTGCACGTGGACGTCACCTCGTTCAACCGCTCGGTGCTGCTCACTGGCGAGGTCCCTGAACCCCAAATCAAGACCGACATCGAGAAGATCGCGCTCGGCGTGCAGAACGTGCGGGGCGTCACCAACGAGATCGAAATCGCAGGCATACCGTCCGCGCCCGCGCGGGCCAACGACGGCTATCTCAGCGCCAAGGTGAAGACGCGCTTTCTCGACGCCGGCAAGTTCAACCCGATCCACGTGAAGGTGGTGACCGAGGCGGGCGTGGTCTACCTCATGGGGATCGTGACCGAGCAGGAAGCGGCGGATGCGGTGGAGATCGCGCGCACCACCGGGGGCGTGCGCAAGGTGGTCAAGATCTTCGAGTACTGCAAGCCGACCGATGACATCTGCCGCCCGCGCGAGAAACCGGCGGCTCAGCCTGCGAAGTAGTCCGCCGCCCGATTACGTCACGCGTGGCGCAGACGCCGGCCGAATTCGAGCGCAAGATCTGCGCACCTGAGGACCTTCGGCGCCGGACCGGGTCGCTCGCGCGGCCGCTGGTGTTCACCAACGGCGTATTCGACCTGCTGCATCGTGGACACGTGACCTACCTGGCGCGTGCGCGCGCCCTTGGCGCGTCGCTGCTCGTCGCGCTGAACAGCGATGCTTCCGCGGCGCGCCTGGGCAAGGGTCCCGACCGGCCGCTCAACTCGCTCGAGGATCGAATGGCGGTGGTGGCGGCGCTCGAAGCGGTCGACGCCGTGACGTGGTTCGAGGAGGACACCCCGTCGTCGCTCATCGAGACGTGCCGCCCGGACGTGCTCGTCAAGGGCGGCGACTGGCCCGTCGAGCGCATCGTCGGCGCGCGAGAGGTGCTCGCTCGCGGGGGAAGCGTGCATTCGATCCCGTTCGAGCACGAGCGCTCGACCACGCGGCTGCTCGAGCGAATCCGAGGCAATCCGCGTTCCTGAGTCGTTAGCGGTACACTTCCCGCATGCGGCTGCACCAGCTCAAGATCGACTACGAAGCCGAGCAGGACAGGCTCCTGATGCTCGTTTCGGCGAGCGACGGAGTCGAGGTGCGCCTCGCGCTCACGCGCCGCTTCGTCAAGCTGCTCTGGCCGCTGCTGCTCAAACTCGCCGAGGAGGCGAGCCCCCGGATCCGCACGCAAGCCAGTCCCGAGGCGCGCAAGGCGCTATTCGGGATCGAGCACGAGCAGGCGGTCGCGCGCGCGGATTTTTCCCGGGCCTACGAGGCCAAGCCGCGTGCGACGCCGCTGGGCGAAGCCCCGCTGCTGCTCGCGCGCATCCAGACCGGGCGCAATCACGAAGGCCAGCCGGTCGTCGCGCTGCATCCGGCCGAAGGCAGCGGCGTGACGCTCACATTCGACTCGGTCCTGCTGCACTCGGTGTGCAAGCTGCTCCAGGCCGCCGTGAAGAAGAGCGACTGGGACATCGAATTGAGGCTGCCCGATGTCGAGCCGCGCCCGGCGGCGGAGCGCACGCCGCGCACGCTAAATTAGGCAGAGCGCGCGGACTCGATCTGCTCGGATATTTCCAGCCATTCGCCTTCGGCGCGGGCGAGCTCCCACTTCAGCCGCGCGTCGTCCTCGAGCGCCCGCGCAAGCGTTTCCTTGTGCCCGTCGGAATACAGCTGCGGATCCGCCAGCCGCGCGATCACCTCGGCATGCTCGGCCGATAGCTTCTCGACCCGCGATTCGACGCGGGCGAGCCGCTGCTTGAGCGGGCGCAGGCGCTGGCGCAGCGCTTCGCGGGCGCCGGCCGCGTCGCGGCGCTCGTCGCGTCGGTTGCGCCTGGCAGACCCTGCGGCATCGCTGCGCTCCTGTTTCAGGCGCAGCTGGCGGTAGTCCTCGAGGTCGCCGTCGAATTCCGTGACCCGGCCTTCGCCTACCACCAGGAGCCTGTCGGCGCAGGTCGCAAGCAGGTGACGGTCGTGCGAGACGATCACCAGCGCGCCGGAGTAGCCTTGCAGCGCCATCGCGAGCGTACGGCGCATCTCGAGGTCGAGGTGGTTCGTCGGCTCGTCCAGCAGCAGCAGGTTGGGCCGCCGCCTGACCAGCGCTGCGAGCGCGAGCCGCGATTTCTCGCCGCCCGACAAGGGGCCGATCGGCCGCTCGGCGCGCTCCGCCGGGAATCCGAATCGACCCAGGAAGTCGCGCAGCCTCTGCTCGCGCTCGCCGCGGAACAGGCGCAGCATCATCGCGAGCGGCGTCTCCTCGGCGCGCAGCAGCTCGACCTGGTGCTGGGCGAAGTACCCGATCACGATGCCGCGCCCCTCGGTGCGCCGCCCCGCCATGGGCGCGAGCTCGCCCGCGAGCAGCCGCACCAAGGTCGTCTTGCCGGCTCCGTTCGCCCCGATCAGCGCGAGCCGGTCGCTGCGCGCCACGCTCATGGTCACACCTTCCAAGACCGTGCGATCTCCGTACCCCGCCGAGACGCCTTCCAGCGCGAGGATCCGTTCGGGCTGTCGCTCGGGCTCCTCGAAACTGAATCGGAAAGACTGCGCTGCGTAGACCGGAGCGACCTGCGTCATGCGGTCGAGCAGCTTGAGGCGGCTCTGCGCCTGGCGTGCCTTGGTCGCCTTGGCACGGAAGCGCTCGACGAACGCGGTGATGCGCTGTATCTCCTTCGACTGCCGCGCGGCGAGCGCCGCCTGCTGGGCGAGCTCCTGCGCTTGCAGCCGTTCGAAAGTGGAGTAATTGCCGCCGTACAGTCGCAGCGTCGAGTTTGCGATCGCCAGCGTGTGATCCGAGACGCGGTCGAGGAAATCCCGGTCGTGCGAGACGACCAGCAGCGTCCCGGCGTAGCCGCGCAGCCAGTTCTCGAGCCAGAGAATGGTGTCGAGATCGAGGTGGTTGGTCGGCTCGTCCAGCAGCAGCAGATCGGAAGGCCGGATCAGGGCGCGGCCGAGATTGAGCCGCATGCGATAACCGCCGGAAAACTCCTTCACCGGGCGCAGGGCATCGGCCTGAGCGAACCCCAGCCCCGCGAGCAGCGCCATCGCGCGCGCTTGCGCGGTATAGCCGCCCGCTTGCGCATAGCGTTCGTGCGCGAGCGCGAGCCGCTCGCCGTCGCCGGCGGATTCGGCGGCGATGATCGCAGCTTCGGCCGCGCGCAGTTCGGCGTCCGCGTCGAGCAGGTACTCGATGAGCGGTTGCTCGAGGGCGGGTGCCTCCTGCTCGATTCGCGCGATGCGCGTGCCGGGCTGCACTTCGCAGTCGCCGGCATCGGCGCCGAGCTCACCCGCGATCAGCGCGAGCAGGCTCGACTTGCCGCTGCCGTTGGCGCCGACGAGGCCGATCTTCCACCCGCGCTCGAGGGTGAGCGAAGCGCGCTCGAACAGCGGCTGAGCGCCCCGCGAGAGCGCGAGACTGCGGAACAGAATCATGCAGAAATCCGAGTGGGGACCGGAGTATAATTCCTCCTTTGTCGATCGTTGCACCCTGGGCGGTTCCGTTATCAGCTCTGGATTCGAACAACTCAACCTGATCCCGCCGCTTCTCTCAGCGGTGGCCGAGCTCGGCTACGACAAGCCGACGCCGGTGCAGGAGCAGGCGATTCCGCTGGTGCTTGAAGGGCGCGATCTGATGGCCGGTGCGCAGACCGGGACCGGAAAGACCGCTGCCTTCGCGCTGCCGATCCTGCAGCGGCTCGCGCCCGTCGCGAGCACCAGCACTTCGCCCGCGCGCCATCCGGTGCGCGCTCTGATCCTCACGCCGACGCGCGAGCTCGCGATCCAGGTCGAGGAAAGCTTCCGGCAGTACGGCAAGTATCTTCCGCTGCGTACGACGGTGGTTTACGGAGGCGTCGACATGAACGCGCAGATCGCGCAGCTGCGGCTCGGCGTCGAGATTCTCGTTGCCACGCCCGGGCGCCTGCTCGACCACGTGCAGAACAAGACCGTGATGTTCGGTCAGACCTCGATTCTCACGCTCGACGAGGCCGATCGCATGCTCGACATGGGATTCATGCCGGACATCAGGCGCATCATCGCGCTGCTGCCGCCGGTGCGCCAGAATCTGATGTTTTCCGCGACTTTTCCCGAGGAGATCCGCCGCCTGGCGGCGACCATCCTCAAGCATCCGGCCGAGGTGCAGGTCGCGGCGCGCAACGCGGTCGCCGAGCTGGTGACTCATATCGTGCATCCGGTGGCGCGGGAGAAGAAGCGCGAGCTGCTGTGCCACTTGATCCGCAGCCGCAATCTCAGCCAGGTGCTGGTATTCACCGGGACCCGCATCGGCGCCAACCGGCTCGCGCATCAGCTTCGCCGCGAGCGAATCCACGCCGACGCGATTCACGGCGACAAGTCGCAGGCGGAGCGGCTGGTGGCGCTCGAGGACTTCAAGAGCGGGAAGGTGGCGGTTCTGGTCGCCACGGACGTGGCTTCCAGGGGGCTCGACATCGAGGGACTGCCGCAGGTCATCAATTTCGACGTACCGCACTCCCCGGAAGACTACGTGCACCGCATCGGCAGGACCGGGCGCGCCGGCATGGAGGGGGAGGCGATTTCTCTGGTGGCGCCGGACGACCAGGAAAAGCTTGCCGCAATCGAGAAGCTGATCAAACGCAAGATCGAGCGCGTGCTGGTGCCCGGCTTTGCGCCCGACAGCGGCACGGTCGCCGGCATGATCGG
>CAZLUX010000026.1:0-12102 GCA_964562815.1 uncultured Enterobacteriaceae bacterium | reverse complement strand
CCGGCTTTGCGCCCGACAGCGGCACGGTCGCCGGCATGATCGGACGCGAGGGCGGGCGCAGCCCGCGCAGAGAGCCGCGGCTGCGCGAAGCAACGCGGCGCGAGGCGCCGCGACGCGAAGGGCCCCGCCCGGAGGCGCCGACGAGACGCGAAAAGGCGCCTGCGGATCCCATCTTCTCGAAGCCTTACGAGCCCGCGGACGGCGCGGCGGCTGCGCCCGAGCCGCAAGGCGCGTCCCCGCGGCGCAAGCAGCGTCAGGTCGCCGCCCTGCTGGGCGGCGTGAAGCGAGCCGCCGACGGTTGATCCGCGCCTAGACGCAGCGCGCGCCGTCGACTTCGATACATACCCCGCTGATCATCGAGGCTTCGTCCGAGGCCAGATACAGGCTCGCGTTGGCGACGTCCAGCGGAGTGGAGAAGCGCCCCAGGGGAATCGTGGCAAGGTAGGCGGCCCGCACCTCCGGAGTGATCGAGCCGCCGGCGAACTCCGCCGACAGCCCGGTTTCCGGGCTGAAGACCGGGTTGACGCAGTTCACCCGCACCTTGTCGGGGCCGAACTCGCCGGCCATCGCCTTGCTCATCAGGATCACGGCGGCCTTGGAGCTGTTGTAGACGACCAGGCCCGGCCGGGGGCGCAGTCCCGCCGTCGAGGCGACGTTGACGAAGCAGCCGCCGCCCAGGCGGCGGAACGCCGGCAGCGCGTGATGCGCGGAAAGGAACACGCTCTTGACGTTCACCGCATAGACCTTGTCGAACTCGGCCTCCGTCACCTCGAGGTAGGGCTTCTTGCGGTGCGTCCAGCCGGCGTTGTTGACGACGACGTCGAGACGCCCGAATTTCGATTCCGCGCTCTTCACCAGCTGCGCCCAATCCGCCGCGCGCGTCACGTCGGCCTGCACGAACTCGGCTTGGCCGCCGGTCTTTCGGATCGCGTCGGCGACCCGCTCGCCCGCAGTCGGGTTGATGTCGTTGACGACGACCTTTGCGCCTTCCTGCGCGAAGCGAACGGCGATGCCTTCGCCGAAGCCGCCGCCGGCCCCGGTCACGATTGCGACCTTGTTTTCGAGACGCATGATGTGTCCTCCCTGTTGGTTGCGCGTCGATCAGCCCCGTCTGAAGGGCGTATGCTCGTTCAACTCGTTTACGTAACGTCCGATGCCGCTCGTTTCGCGCTCGAGATAGTCCTCGACTGCCCGCGCGAAGGCGGGGTGCGCCAGCCAGTGCGCCGAGACCGTCTCCACGGGCATCAGCCCGCGGAACAGCTTGTGCTCGCCCTGCGCTCCGCCCTCGAAGTATTGCAGGCCGTTCGCGATCGCGTATTCGATCGGCTGGTAGTAGCAGCATTCGAAGTGCAGCAGCGGCACGTGCTCGATCGCGCCCCAGTAGCGGCCGTAGATGGCGCTCTCGTCGACTAGGCACAGCGCGGCGGCGATCGGCGCGCCGCCGCGCTCGGCGAGGATCATGAGGGTGTGCTCGGGTTGCGTCGCGCCGATGCGCAGGAAGAATTCCAGGTTCAAGTAAGGGCTCGAGCGGTGCGCGGCGTAGGTGCCGCGATAGCCGCGGTGGAAGAGCTCCCAGTCACGGCGCTGGATCTCGGCGCCGCGGAGCCAGCGCAGCGAAACGCCGGCCTCGCGCACACGCCGGCGTTCCTGGCGGATGTTCTTGCGCCGGGCATGCGTCAGCCGCGCGAGGAAGGCGTCGAAATCCGCGTAGCCCTCGTTGCGCCAGTGGAACTGGACGGTGCGCCGCAGCAGCATGCCCTGGCGCTGCATCAGCCGTGCCTCGGCCTCGGTGGGGAACAGGACGTGCAGCGAAGATGCGTCCCGCGCCAGCTCGAGCGCGGCCGCGAGAAGGGCCTCCCGCTCGCGCTCCGAGGCGGCCAGCAGGCGTGGTCCGGTGACCGGCGTGAAGGGCACGGCGCCGAGCAGCTTCGGGTAGTAATCGATCCCGTGCCTCTCGTAGGCGTCGGCCCAGGCCCAGTCGAAGACGTACTCGCCGTAGGAGTGCGACTTGAGGAACAGCGGCATCGCTCCGGCCAGCGCGCCGGCGCGGCGCAGCAGCAGGAAGTGCGGAGCCCAGCCGGTACGCGCGCTCGCGCATCCGGTGTCGATCAGGGCCGCAAGAAACTCGTGGCGCACGAAGGGGTTGGTCCCGGCAAGCCGGTTCCACTCGTGGGGGTCGATACCGCGGAGCGAATCGACGATATCCAGGCTTTCCAGCGTTCCCGCGCCGGCGCGATCCGCCATGCGGCGATTATTGCGGAGCCCCGGGCGGCGGCGCAAGCGCTGACCGGGGGCAAGGCGCGTTACAATCGCACCGGTCGGCGGGTAGGCCGCTGGGAGACATACGCATGAAGAAGATTGAAGCCATCGTCAAACCGTTCAAGCTCGACGAAGTGCGCGAATCGCTCTCGGAGGTCGGAGTCACCGGGCTGACTGTCACGGAAGTCAAGGGTTTCGGCAGGCAAAAGGGACACACCGAACTGTACCGCGGTGCGGAGTACGTGGTGGATTTCCTGCCCAAAGTGAAGATCGAGGTCGTGGTGGCCGACAACCAGGTCGAGCCCGCGATCGAGGCGATCATCAAGGCTGCGCGCACCGGCAAGATTGGCGACGGCAAGATCTTCGTCACCGCGGTCGAGCACGTCGTCCGCATCCGCACCGGCGAGACCAACGAGTCGGCGGTCTAGGTCCGGGCCTTCAGCAGCACGAGCACAGCCCCGCTGCCGCCGTGCGCCTGCGGCGCCTGGCAGAACGCGAGCACCTCGTCGCGCATCACCAGCCAGTTCCTGAGCTTGTGCTTCAGCACCGGCTCGCGGTTGGGCGAGCCCAGGCCCTTGCCGTGAACGATGCGCACGCAATGCCGGCCGTGCAGCGCGCAGCGGCGCAGGAACTCGGCCACGCTGATCGCCGCCTGCGCGCGGTTCATGCCGTGCAGATCGAGGTCGTCCTGTACCACCCAGTGGCCGCGCCGCAGGCGGCGCAGGATCTGGCGCGACAATCCTTCGCGCAGATAGACGAGTTCCTCGCCCGATTCGAGCGCGTCGTCCACCGAGACCGGGCCGCTCAGCGTCTCGGCCAGCGCCGCGCGCTCGTCGCGGCGGCTCTGCCGCGGGATGGGGGCGGGGGGCGCGCGCCGCGGCGGCCGTCGTCGCGGGGGCACGATCGGCTGCACGTCGGCCAGCGCGCGGCGGAAATCCAGGTCGTCGTCCGGCGGCTTCGTCATGGCCGGGGCGCCCGTTTTCCTCAGCCGGCCAGGCTGTCGAGGTACTTCTCGGCGTCCAGCGCGGCCATGCAGCCGCTCGAGGCGCTGGTCACCGCCTGACGGTAGATGTGGTCCTGCACGTCGCCGGCGGCGAAGACCCCTGCGACGCTGGTCGCGGTGGCGTCGCCGTTGCGCCCGCCGCGCGTGACGATGTAGCCGTTCTCCATCTCGAGCTGGCCTTCGAAGATCGACGTGTTGGGGGTGTGCCCGATCGCCACGAACAGGCCCTTGACGGCGAGGTCCTTGGTCGCCGCGCTCGAGACATGCTTGAGCCGCACACCGGTGACGCCGGTGTTGTCGCCCAGGACTTCGTCCAGGACGTGGTTCCACTCCACACGGACGTTGCCCTCGGCGGCCCTCTTCATCAGCTTGTCGATCATGATCTTCTCCGCCCGCAGCTTGTCGCGCCGGTGCACCAGGGTGACGCTGCGCGCGATGTTGGACAGGTAGAGCGCCTCCTCCACCGCCGTGTTGCCGCCGCCGATGACGGCGACGTCCTGGCCCTTGTAGAAGAAGCCGTCGCAGGTGGCGCAGGCGGACACTCCGCGCCCCATGAACTTCTGCTCCGAATCGAGCCCGAGGTACCTTGCGGAGGCGCCGGTGGCGATCACCAGTGCGTCGCAGCTGTAGGTCGCGGAGTCTCCCTCGAGCACGAGCGGCCGCTCGCCCAGGCGCGCGCTATTCACGTGGTCGAACACGATCTCGGTCTCGAACCGCTCGGCGTGCTTCTGGAATCGCTCCATCAGCTCGGGGCCCTGGACCCCTTGCGCGTCAGCGGGCCAGTTGTCGACGTCTGTGGTGGTCATCAGCTGCCCGCCCTGGGCCAGGCCGGTGATCAGCAAAGGGCGCAGATTCGCCCGTGCGGCGTAGACTGCCGCGGTGTATCCGGCCGGTCCGGATCCTAGGATAAGCAGGCGGGCGTGACGGGTGGCCATTGGCGGGCGGGGGCTGCGGTCGGGATTCGCGAATCGTGCTCGATTATAAACGACGGGTTCTGTTAACATTGTCACACCCACAGGTCCGATAACGAAGCGGGGAGGAGCATGTCGGGCGTACCCACCACAGTCTCGACGGCGGTGCTCAGGGCGGTGCCCCTGTTCTCGAGCGTCCCCGACGAACAACTACGCACTCTTGCCACCGTGGTGACGCGCAGAAGCCTGACGCGCGGAGCGACGGTCATGGTGGCAGGCGACCAGACCGATTCGCTTTACATCATCCTTTCGGGCCGGCTCAAGGTGATGATGAGCGATGCCGAGGGCAAGGAAGTCATCCTGAGCATCCTCGGGCCGGGCGAGTTCTTCGGCGAGATGGGCCTGATCGACGACAGCCCGCGTTCAGCCAGCGTGGTGGCGATCGAGCCCTGCGAGCTGCTTTCGATCGCGAAGCGGGACTTCAACAAGTGTCTCGCCGAGAATTTCGAGATGGCGATGGCCGTGATGCGCGGCCTGGTACGGCGCCTGCGCGAGGCCGACCGCAAGATCGGCAGCCTGGCGCTGCTCGACGTCTACGGCCGCGTCGCCCGCCTGCTGCTCGACATGGCCGAAAACGTCGATGGCCAGAAGATGGTGACCAAGCGGCTGCCCAAGCAGGACATCGCGAAGATGATCGGCGCCTCGCGCGAGATGGTCAGCCGCGTGATGAAGGATCTGCAGCTGGGCGGTTACATCGAAATGCGCGGCTCGAGCATCGTCCTGCACGACTCGATCATGCTGCCGGACTAGGCGGGCTAGAACGGGTCTCACGATTCGGCGCTAAGCGCCCGCGCGGGCTGGGGGTTTCGAGAGGGGAGTGGGGTACAATTCCACCCTTCCCGACGGGCCGCAATGGCAGCTGCCGAAAAATCCACCGGAGCCCCTCTACCCGCCAAGCTCGCGAACCTTCTGCGCGAGGCGAAATGGCTGGTGCTGGTCGCCTTGGCCGCCTATCTGCTGCTGATCCTGGCGACCTTTCACAAGGAAGATCCCGGCTGGTCGCACAGTGCGACGGTCGCGGTGACGCAAAACGCCGGCGGGCGCCTTGGTGCATGGCTGGCGGACCTGCTGCTCTATCTTTTCGGCGTATCGGCCTACTGGTGGGCCGCGTTATTCGTCTACGTGGTCGTCTGGGGTTACCGGCGCATCGACGGCAAGGGCCTGATCGATCGTCGTCCCCTCGCAATCGCGTTCGCCGGCTTCGTCGTGCTTCTGGTGTCGAGCGCGGCGCTCGAGGCGCTGCGCCTGCAGTCGATTCCCGCCGAGCTGCCGCTCGCCGCCGGCGGAATGATCGGCCAGTCGGTGTCGCGCCTTGCGACCGGCGTGTTCGGGTTCACCGGCGCGACCCTCGCACTGGTGACGCTGGTGGCGGTCGGATTCAGCCTGTTCACCGGAATTTCCTGGCTCGCGGTGTCGGAGTTCGTCGGCTTCCTGCTCGAGTCCCTTTACGACCTCGCGCTGCGCGCCTGGGACCGGCGCAAGGATCGGCGGCTGGGCGAGATCGCGCGCGAGGAGCGGGAGTTCGTGGTCGAGGCCGAGCGCAAGCGCGAAGAGGAGCATCCGCCGCTTCGGATCGAGCCTTCGATCGTGGAGATCAAGAAGTCGGAGCGCGTGCAAAAGGAGAAGCAGGTGCCGCTGTTCGACGACCTGCCCGACACGCCGCTGCCCCCGCTCAAGCTGCTCGACGAGGCGAAACACGACGCCGAGCTGGTCACCGCGGAGACGCTCGAGTTCACCTCGCGCCTGATCGAAAAGAAGCTGTCGGATTTCGGCGTCTCGGTGAAGGTGCTCGCCGCCTACCCCGGGCCGGTGATCACCCGCTACGAGGTCGAGCCCGCGGTGGGGGTCAAGGGCAGCCAGATCGTCAACCTGGTCAAGGACCTGGCGCGCGCGCTGTCGGTGGTGTCGATCCGCGTGGTCGAGACGATCCCGGGCAAGTCGTGCATGGGCCTGGAAATCCCGAATCCGCACCGCCAGACGGTCCGCCTGTCCGAGATCCTGGGCTCGGAGGTCTACCACAGCACCCATTCGCCGCTCACGATCGTGCTCGGCAAGGACATCGCCGGCAATCCGGTGGTGGCCGACCTGGCGAAGATGCCTCACCTGCTGGTGGCGGGCACCACGGGCTCGGGCAAGTCCGTCGCCCTGAACGCGATGATCCTGGCGCTCCTTTACAAGTCCGAGCCGCGCAGCGTGCGCCTCATCCTGGTCGACCCGAAGATGCTCGAGCTGTCGGTGTATCAGGATATCCCGCACCTGCTCGCGCCGGTGGTCACCGACATGAAGCAGGCGGCCAACGCCCTCAACTGGTGCGTCGCCGAGATGGACCGGCGTTACAAGCTGATGTCGTGGGTCGGCGTGAGGAACCTTTCGGGATACAACCACAAGGTGGCGGAAGCCGAGAAGGCGGGCAAGCCGCTGGAAGACCCCGCGACCCTCGAGTCGGGCTCGCCGCAGCCGCTCAAGACGCTGCCGAACATCGTGGTCGTGATCGACGAGCTCGCCGACCTGATGATGGTGGTCGGCAAGAAGGTCGAGGAGCTGATCGCGCGCCTGGCGCAAAAGGCGCGCGCGGCGGGAATCCACCTGATTCTCGCGACGCAGCGACCGTCGGTCGACGTCATCACCGGCCTGATCAAGGCCAACATTCCGACTCGCATCGCGTTCCAGGTCGCGAGCCGGGTCGACTCGCGCACCATTCTCGATCAGTCGGGCGCCGAGGCGCTGCTCGGCGCCGGCGACATGCTCTTCATGCCGCTCGGCACCGGGCTGCCGCAGCGGGTGCACGGCGCCTTCGTGGCCGACCACGAGGTACACAAGGTGGTCGACTATCTCAAGGGGCTTGCCGCGCCGGAGTACCTCGACGACGTGCTCGAGCCGCAGGACGCGCTCGATGCGGCGGCGAACGGCGCCGGCGAGGCGGGCGGCGAGAAGGACCCCCTCTATGACCAGGCGGTGGAGATCGTGCTGCGCACCCGCCGGCCGTCGATCTCGCTGGTGCAGCGCCACCTGCGCATCGGCTACAACCGTGCCGCGCGCCTGATCGAGGATATGGAGCGCGCCGGACTGGTGTCGCCGATGCAATCCAACGGCAACCGCGAAGTCCTGGTGCCGGCGAAGGCGGAATAGATGCGGGCCTGGCTGCGGGCGGCGGCCGCCGCATGGCTCGTACTGGCGGCGCCGCTCGCGCATGCCACGGCGCTCGAGCGCTTCGAGGCTTTCCTGCACGAAACCCGCTCCGCTCGGGCCGATTTCGTGCAGCGCGTCTACGACCGGGACGGAAATCTCGTCCAGCAATCGAGCGGCAGCTTCGAGTTCCAGCGCCCGGGGCTTTTCCGCTGGACCTACGCCAAGCCCATGCCCCAGTTGATCGTCGGCGACGGCAAGGACGTCTGGATCTACGACAAGGACCTCGACCAGGTGACGGTGCGGCGCATGGCGAAGGCGCTCGGCTCGACTCCCGCGGCGCTGCTCGCCGGCAGCGCCGACGTCGAGCGGGCGTTCGAGTTCAGCGAGGCGGGCGAGCACGACGGGCTGCAATGGCTCGATGCCAAGCCTCGCGACCCCGACGCGGGCTTCGGCCGCATCCGCCTGGGGCTCGGCCCCAAGGGGGTGGAGGCGATGGAGATGAGCGATCACTTCGGCCAGACCACCCGGCTGCGCTTCAGCGACATCACGCTCAATCCAAAGCTCGATCCGGCGGCGTTTCAGTTCACGCCCCCCAAGGGCGCCGACGTGCTCGGAGAGCGCTGAGGCGCACGGCGGCATGGCCGATCTCTTCGGCTCCCCGTCGCCGGCCGCGCCGCTCGCCGAGGCGCTGCGTCCGCGCAGCCTCGACGAGGTGATCGGGCAGCGCCACCTGCTCGGCCCGGGCAAGCCGCTGCGCGTCGCGTTCGAATCGGGCAAGCCCCATTCGATGATTCTGTGGGGACCGCCGGGGACGGGCAAGACGACCATTGCGCGCCTCATGGCGAATGCGTTCGATTGCGAGTTCATCGCGCTCTCGGCGGTGTTCTCGGGCGTGAAGGAGATCCGCGAGGCGGTACAGCAGGCGGAAGCCGTGCTCGCGCGCTCCGGTCGGCGCACGATCCTGTTCGTCGACGAGGTTCACCGCTTCAACAAGGCGCAGCAGGACGCCTTCCTGCCGTACGTCGAGCGCGGCCTGTTCACCTTCATCGGCGCGACCACCGAGAACCCGTCTTTCGAGGTCAATTCGGCGCTGCTGTCGCGCGCCAGCGTGTACGTGCTGGAAAGCCTCTCGGCGGAGGATCTGGGAACGCTGCTGTCGCGAACCGGCCTCGAGGTCGACGAAGGCGCGCGCGAGCGCCTGATCGGATTTGCCGACGGCGACGCCCGGCGGCTGCTGAACGCGGTCGAGATCCTGAAGAACGCGCGCCCGAAGGGGCCGATCGATGCCGAGTTCGTCGAGTCGACGCTGGCGAGGAACCTGCGCCGCTTCGACAAGGGCGGCGAGCAGTTCTACGACCAGATCTCGGCCTTGCACAAGGCGGTGCGCGGCTCCGACCCGGACGCTTCGCTCTACTGGCTGGTGCGGATGCTCGACGGCGGCGCCGATCCGCTCTACCTGGGGCGGCGCATCGTGCGCATGGCGACCGAGGACGTGGGCCTCGCCGATCCCCGCGCGCTGCGCCTGGCGCTCGATGCCTGCGAGACCTACGAGCGCCTCGGCACGCCCGAAGGCGAGCTCGCGCTCGCCGAGGCGGTGCTCTACCTCGCCTGCGCGGCGAAGTCGAACGCCGCCTACAGCGCTTATAATGCGGCGCGCGAATTCGTCGCGCGCGACGGCACGCGCCCGGTTCCGCTGCACATCCGCAATGCGCCGACCCGCCTGATGAAAGGCCTGGGCTACGGCCGGGACTACCGCTACGCGCACGACGAGGAGGACGGCTACGCCGCGGGCGAGAACTACTTTCCCGAGGGCATGCCCGAGGTCGAATGGTACCGGCCGACCGACCGTGGCCTGGAAGCGAGGATCCGCGAGAAGCTCGAGCATCTTCGCGCTCTCGATGCCGACGCCGTAGAAAAGAGAAAGAGATGATCGACATACAGCTGCTTAGAACCAACCTCGATTCGGTCGTCGACCGCCTGGCCGCGCGCGGCTACGCCTTCCCGCGCGAGGAATTCCTCGCGCTCGAAGCGGAGCGCAAGGACATCCAGACCCGGACCCAGGAGCTGCAGGCGGCGCGCAACGCGCAGGCGAAGAGAATCGGGCAGGCGAAGGCGAAGGGCGAGGATGCGGGCCCCCTGATGGCCGAGTCGGGCGCGATCAACGCCCAGCTCGGAGACCTCGAGAAGACGCTCGCGCAGACGCAGGAGCGCATGAGGCAGTTCCTCGAGGTCATCCCCAACCTGCCGCACGAGAGCGTGCCGCAGGGAACGAGCGAGAAGGACAACGTCGAGCAACGCCGCTGGGGCACGCCGCGCACGTTCGATTTTCAGCCGAAGGACCACGTCGACGTCGGCGCGGGTCTGGGCATGCTCGATTTCGAGACCGCGGCCAAGCTCGCGGGTGCGCGCTTTGCCGTGATGCGCGCGGGCGTGGCGCGCCTGCATCGCTCGATCGCGCAGTTCATGCTCGACGTGCACACCCAGGAGCACGGCTACACCGAGACCTACGTGCCCTACATGGTGAGCGGCGAGTGCGCCAACGGCGTCTCGAGCCTGGCCAAGTTCCGGGAGGACCTGTTCAAGGTCGAGGGGCGCGACCTCTACCTGATTCCTACCGCCGAGTACCCGGTCACCAACTTCGTGCGCGACGAGATTGTTTCGCTCGAATCGCTGCCGCTCAAGTTCGTCTGCCATTCGCCGTGTTTCCGCTCGGAGGCGGGCTCCTCCGGCAAGGACACGCGCGGCATGATCCGCCAGCACCAGTTCGACAAGGTCGAGCTGGTGCAGATCGTGCGCCCCGAGGACTCCTATCGCTGCCACGAGGAGCTGACCGCGCATGCCGAGACGATCCTCAAGCGGCTCGCGCTGCCCTACCGCACGGTGGTGCTGTGCACCGGCGACATGGGCTTTTCCTCGGCCAAGACCTACGACATCGAGGTCTGGCTTCCCGGGCAAGACACCTACCGCGAGATCTCGTCCTGCTCAAACTTCGAAGCCTTCCAGGCGCGGCGCATGCGGGCGCGCTTTCGCAACGAAAAGGGCAAGCCCGAGCTCGTGCACACGCTGAACGGCTCGGGCCTCGCGGTCGGGCGGACCCTGGTCGCGATTCTGGAGAACTACCAGAACGCCGACGGCTCGGTGACCGTGCCGGAGGCCCTTCGGCCCTACATGGGCGGGGCGCCGAAAATCGCGCGGGCGTGATTCCCGTACGACTCGCGGACCGGCCTGATTTGCTGCCGGCGCGGTGAAATGGTGCATGCGCGCGGGGTCGCACCGACGCTTATCGAATTGTCCGGTGGCGAATGCACGCGATGGGGTTGCTTGCCGTTTAAGGGGAATGTGCGGTAGCGTACACACCATGGGCTCCGGTTGGCCGATTGGCGCCGCGCGCTAACCAACAGGGAGGCGTCATGCCCACCACTAAGCTTGGCACTTCCACTCTCCAATCCGGCCCCCAGAAGCAGCCGGCGCTCGAGAACCGCCTTCTGGCCGCGCTGCCTGCGGCGGATTTCGAGCGCGTGCTGCCTCAGCTGGAACGCGTATCGCTGAGCCTTGGCAACGCGCTGTACGAGTCCGGCAGCCCGCAGGGATTCGTCTATTTTCCGACCGACAGCATCGTTTCGCTGCTGTACGTGATGGAAGACGGCTCGTCGGCGGAAATCGCGATCGTAGGCAACGACGGCGTGGTGGGCATGGCGCTGTTCATGGGCGGGGAGACCACGCCCAGCCGCGCGGTGGTGCAGAGCGGGGGCTACGCCTACCGGCTTAGGGCAGGCGTGCTGAAATCCGAATTCGCCCGGGGCGGGGAACTGCAGCATCTGCTGCTGCGCTACACGCAGGCGCTGATCACGCAGATGGCGCAGACCGCGGTGTGCAACCGGCACCACTCGGTCGAGCAGCAGCTGTGCCGCTGGCTGCTGCTGAGCCTGGACCGGCTGCCCTCGAGCGAGCTGAGCATGACCCAGGAGCTGATCGCCAACATGCTGGGGGTGCGGCGCGAAGGGGTGACCGAGGCGGCCCGCAAGCTGCAGGAGGCGGGACTGATCAGGTACAGCCGCGGCAAGATCACCGTGCTGGACCGGCCGAAGCTGGAAGCGCGCGTGTGCGAGTGCTACGCCGTGGTGAAGCGGGAAACCGATCGGCTGCTGCATCCCGACGCGCCTCGGGTTTTCCCGCCAGGCGCAAGGTGAGGTCGGTCTAGCGGTCGCCGCGGTAGATGCTCGGCATCACCGCGTAAATCAATACGGCGGCCTGCCCGCCGCTGCCGTAGGGCCTGGGTCCCGCGTCGACCCGCTGGTTCTTGGCCGCTAGCGTCATTATCAATCCATCCAGCCCGCGATCGCGAACGGTCTGGGCGAAGCTCGAGCGATAGGTCGTGACCAGGCTGATGCCGCCGATCTTGATGTCGTACACCTTCCACCCCGCCGTCGTCAGCTCCATGTCGTAGTCGATGCTGATACGTGCGGTTCCGGGCTGGCTCACGGTCGACTTGACCGTGACGTCCGTTGCGCCGGACGCCATCCGCAGCGGCCTGTACTCGATCACCTGGTCGCGGTAAGCCGCCAGCGCCGTGGAATAGGTGCGCACCAGCAGCGTCTTGAATTCGGTCACGAGCGAGCCCTGCTGCGCGGGCGAGGCGAGAGTCCAGTTGCGCGCCACGGCGAGCCGGGTCATGTGGCGAAAGTCGAACAGGGGCAGGATCGTCGATTCAACCAGATCGGCGATCTTGGCCGGGCTGCT